>CALHAG010000014.1 GCA_937934305.1 Candidatus Caldarchaeum subterraneum | reverse complement strand
TTATTCACCGCGGTATGCTTCAGGCCTCTAAGGCTCATGGTTCTCGGCGACATTATGAAAGCAGTCGGAGTGCTACGGGAGGGAGACTATGTCTCGGTAAGAGGCCGCGTCGCTCGAGTAACCGAGGTCAAGGCAACCCACACAATCCTAACAACCTCAGACCTCAGGAAACTATACATCCCCAACGACAGGCTTCTCTCCGAGAAGATAGTAAACTTCACCAAATCAGGAGCAGGTGTGCTGTTTGTGAAAATCAAGGTCGACGGCAGAAGAATAAGCATACCCGACGCTAAGCTAATCCTGTTGAAGACGGGGACAGACATAGCCAAGGCAGAGGCCGCACCTAACAGAGCCCCCGAAGTCCGCGTCGAGAAAATCGAAGACCCATACGTGACGCTCCGACTCACACTCTACATAATCAACCCCGCGAAAGCCGAGCCCCTCGCATCACACATCATGGAGAGAGTTTACACAAAGCTCGCCGAAGCCGCCGCAGCCGCAGCAATCTAACTCATGAGAGGAAAAACATTCGCGACTACATATTCGATGAACTGGGCCTCAGACATACGTGAGAAGGAGACGACCACACAGTTTCTCGTCACACCCAGCACGGCGTTGGAGCCCTTAACCGAGAAAACAAGATACCAGATTTTGCCATGAGCCAGATACTCTTCATATTTTCCCGTCGAGATTAGCGAGGGGCCGTAGAGGGCCACCTTATCCACGCCCGGGTAGTCGAGGCTGTCGAAGAAAATCACTTTGGTGGCTTCGGGGTTTGCCTCATGGTATTTCTGAAGGTTTTCCGAGGGTATCCGTGCTTCTACGATGCTGCGGTAGTTGAGGAAAAGATGATGTGACAATATGCTGGCGACATAGTTGGCGAAGTGCTTGTTCTGCACAACCGTGAGATAGGTTTTGTTGTTCTGGTTGTGGAAGAAGACGGTGGCCTGTATCGTTTTGAGAACGGGTTTAACCTCGCCCCGCTGATTGACGTAAATCACCTTATCACGGGAAAAGAGGCCGAAAAGCATCCCATTCCTCAAATCCAGCCTCGAAACATCGGTCACAAGCTCAAAATCAACATCACCATGCTTCTGATGCTCAACAACCCTGAAATCACGCAGCTTAGTCGCTATCTCGTCAAAAGAAGTCTGCTGCTTAATCTCGAAAATCTTCGCCGACAGAACCATGCCTCAACCCTAAGCGGAGAAATCCTGCAGTCATATTTTAAGCCGCATCCTCAACCCTTTTCTGCCTCCGCCGCCATCTCCATAAATGGTTTATATGTAGATGTGGATGAGGGCATTCATGACCAGTGTTTACAGGGTTATTCTTCCACGGATTGATGTGGCGATGGAGTCTGGGCGGATAAGCGACTGGGTTAAGAAAGTTGGTGACCGTGTGAGCAAGGGAGAGGTGGTGGCCATAGTGGAGACCGAGAAAGCAGCGGTCGAGATTACCTCGGAGGTAGACGGTGTGATAACGAAAATACTGCACAACGTCGGCGAAGAGGTGAAAGTAGGGGAAGTTATCGCTGAAATAGAGGTGGAGAAATAACGCTTTACTTCACAAGCTTTGTAACAGCGTTCACAATCTTCTCCGCAGACACCATGTATTTCTTCTCCAGCTCAGATGCCTGAGGAGCCGGCATAGGAGGCGAGTTCAGTCTCACAATGGGTGCCTCGAGATACTCGAAAGCGTATTCGCAGACGTGGCTCGCCACCTCGGCGGATATTCCTCCAGTCTTCACACTATCCTCAGCGACAACCAGTCTGTTGGTTTTCTTGACCGAGTTGATTATCGTTTCATAGTCCATGGGCATTATTGTTCTGAGGTCGACGACCTCGGCTTTGACACCTTTCTCCTCCAGCTGGTTTGCGGCTGCCATGGCCTCGGACACGGTTCGTGATACAGCCACTATGGTGACGTCGTCGCCCACACGCTTCACATCGGCTTTTCCGAGAGGTATCAGATACTCTTCCTCGGGGACAGGGCCCCTGTAGCCGTAGTAGCTTCTGTTCACGTAAAGTGCACCGCTCTCCACAAACAAAACAGGGTCATCATCCCTTATCGAGGACTTGAGCAAACCTTTAGCATCATAGGGCGTCGCGGGCGCAACTATCTTGAGGCCCGGCGCCTGCAGAAGCGACGCCGCCAAAAACTGTGTATGCTGGCTACCATAAGACCTGCCCAGGCTGTACTGGGTTCTGATGACGAGGGGGAGCTTGACCTGTCCACCGCTCATGAAACGCATCTTCGAGGCATGTGTCACAAGCTGGTCGAAAGCGATGCCGACAAAGTCGAAGAACATTATCTCCGCCACGGGCCTCAAACCGTTGAGCGCCGCACCGATGGCCGCACCCACAATAGCTATCTCCGATATCGGCGTATCCAACACTCTTTTTGGGCCAAACTCTTTCAAAAGGTCCTTGGTCACTTTGTAGACGCCGCCAGCCGCCGCAACTTCTTCACCGAAAACAATAACGCTATCATCTCTGCGCATCTCCTCACGCAGCGCCTCATTCAACGCCTCCACATAGGTAAGCTCACGTGTCGCCAAATCATTCACCTAAGGAGGGTTAGCGTATACAAGCGAGGGCAGCTTCTCGTAGTCGTAGAAAGGCGAGCTGAGCACTTCTTCGACGACTTTGTCGAGCTCCGCCGCCACCTCCTCCTCGATTTTCTTCCGCTCCTCATCGGTTATGAAACCTTTGGCTTTCATTCTTTCCGTGAGCATGTTTATCGGGTCTCGGCGCATCCACTCCTCAATCTCCTCCTTAGCCCTATACCATGTGCCGAAATCGTATCCACCGTGGCCCTTCTGCCTATAGGTTCTACACTCTATAAACGCTGGGCCTGACTGGTCTCTAATCTTCTCCAAAGCCTTGGATGTTGTTTCATAGACTTCGAGGACGTCGTTGCCGAACGCTACGTAGGATGGGATGCCGTAGCTTGAGGCCCGCGCCGCTATGCTTTCAGCGGCGAGAACATTTTTGAGCGATGTGTACATGGCGTAGAGGTTGTTTTCGCAGACAAACAGGACCGGAAGCTTCCAAACGGCTGCGAGGTTGAGCGCCTCATGGAAAGCACCTGTGTTGACCGCGCCGTCGCCGAAGAAAACTGTGGCCACGTTTCTTCTCTCTCTATATTTGAAGGCAAGTCCAACTCCCACGGCTATTGGTAAGCCGCTTCCAACTATGGCTGTGGCCAGTGGAATGTTGTGCTCCACTGAGATGGGTGCATGCATCGAGCCGCCCAAGCCCTTGCATGTCCCAACAGCTCTCCCCAGTATCTCGCCTAGAATAGCCTTCATCGGAACACCCCGGGCAACGCCATGCCCATGCCCCCTATAGGTTGAGATAACCACGTCATCCTTGTCCAAGGCCTCTATGACACCGACGGCCACAGCCTCCTGACCAAAGTAAAGATGAGTAGGCCCAATAATCTTGCCCTCGCGATACAGCCTCTCAACACGCTCCTCAAACAACCTAATCTCAATCATTTTACGCAGCATCTTGAGAAGCTTCTCACGGCTAAACTGCTCACGCAACATCGTCCACAGCCGTGAAGCAGTGGGCTAGAATTTAAAGCTCGTTTAGAAAGATGAGCTACGACTCGAAAGGCTGCTTGTGCTTACTAATTTCAGCCAACCGTTTACCCAGCTCTGTTCCCGCCAGTAGCTCCACAGGGACGCTTGTATCAAGCAATGCATCGCCTGGCTCTTCTACCGAAAGCTTGGGGACGGAGCTGAGACACGTGAGGCCAGGTATGTGTCCAGTGATGTTGTGGGGCTGAAGCCGAGAAGCTGACGTGCCTTGGAGATGTCTGCGACGCTGTATCTGATGTCGCCCACGCGAGCGGGCTCATACACTATGGCGGAGACGGCGCGTCCGAAGGCCGTCAAAACTTTTTCTGCGAGGTATTTGATGGAGGTTGGCTGGCCTGTTCCGATGTTGATGGCTTCAAAGTTTTTCAGCGTTTTTTCGAGAGTGAGTAGTATTGCGTTGGCTACGTCGTCTACGTGGATGAAGTCTCTCACTTGTCCGCCGTCTCCATGTATATGTAGAGGCTTGCCCTCTGCTGCGTCTGCTATGAATTGGTCGACGACGCCGAGAACCCCTGATGTGCTCTTCTTTCCATATACGTTGAAGACACGAAGAGCCACCGCCTCTACGCCATGTTTTTCGCCGAAGCTTCTTAGCATCGCTTCGCCGAGAAGCTTTGTCCAACCATAGACAGAAAAAGGCCGCGTCGCAGCATCCTCATTCAACACACCCTCCGCATCTCCATAAACCGCGGCAGAAGAGGTGAAAACAATTTTACCCACACCCTTCTCCACACATGTCTCTAAAACGTTCTCCAGACCTATCACGTTAACCTCAAACGCTCTCTGAACATTTTGTTCACACATGGGCACTGATGGAATGGCTGCGAGATGAATCACTGCATCAACCTTGTCAAAAAACTGAGACAGCCCCTGTCGCAAAGCCACATCGTGGACAAACACTTTCAGAGCAGGCGAGTTTGGCAGATTTTCCCAACTTCCCGTCGAAAAGTCGTCGACAACCCTAACATGGACACCGTTTTCCAGCAGACGCTTCACGAGCACGCCTCCGATGAACCCGGCTCCACCCGTGACCAGCACGTTATCCAAGCTCATACACCTTGAGATACTGGGGAAACACCGCTTCCCAGGAAAAGTGTTTAACCACGTTTTGGTAGGCTTTTTCGGCGAGTCGTTTTGCTTCAGCGGGGTTGTTGAGAAGATGGGCTATCGCTTCTGTTAGCTGCTCAGGGTCGCCGGCGTTGACCAGCATCCCTGTTTCACCGTGTTGCACCAGCTCCGTGTTCCCACCAACAGCTGTCGCCACCACGGGTGTCTTCAGCGCCATCGCCTCGAGAAGAACAGTGCTCATGCCCTCCGCAATAGATGGCAGGACGAGGACATCGGAGCCGGCGATATAGCCCAGCGCCTTCTCATGCTCAACCGCTCCCGTGAAAACCACGTTGGAAAGATTCTGAGCAGCTTTCTCGAGAAAAGGCTTGTCAGGCCCGTCGCCGACAATCAGAAACTTTGCATCCTGCAACCGACGCGCAGCATCCACAAGCGTGGACACGTTTTTCTCACGCGACAGCCGTCCAACATAAACAACCTGAGGATAACCGAGCCTAATCCCCTCAACATGCACACCGACATCGACGGCGTTCGGGATGTAGACAGCGTCAACACCTTTCAAGCGGTAAAACTCGGCCGTCCTCTTCGAAACAGCGGTCACCACATCAGCCCAGTTCAAAGCAGTTCTCTCAAGCCGTGAAGCAACCCAGCCAACCAACGAGCCATGCAAAAGATTCACCTGCTCGGCGTAAACACCATGCATGGTCAAAACCCTACGACCCGCAGACGCCGCTCTCATAGCGAGACAAGAGGGCACGTTGTGGCCGTGGACGACAGACGCTCTGCGAAAAAGAGCAGAAAACATGGATGAGAGCATGAAGGTGGGGTTCTTCAACCCCTTCACGTTAACAATTGGAGTGTTCTCGGAGGAGACCACAGCCACATGGTAGCCAGCCGCCTCAAGCCTCGCAGCCAGCCCCGAAACATGCCTAGCAACCCCTCCCAACCCCCTCGCCGTCGGAGAAACAAGCAAAACATCCACCCACCCGCGCAACCCAGCCAAACAACAACCCGCCACTATATCAAAACAACAGTCACCTTCCCGAACCCCGCTCAACCTACATGCAGCCCATGCTCCTCATCCCCGCCTCCTTGACCGGTTACGGGGATGGTTTATTGATGTATTGGTTTTGAGGTGGTTAAAGAGGTATCTTGCCGTGGCCACATCTCTAAACACGGCGAGCCCAACGAGCCACTACACGCCTAAACAATCAATTGAGGAGAACTTACCCTAGCTGCAGGGTCTTGTCACGGAATGGATACGCGTCGAGCCGGGCTAGAGCTCGATTCTGACGTATCTGCTGGTGGCTGACGGCTTCTTCTTCCGAGGGCTGTTCCGCAGCAGTATGCCGCAGTAGGGGCAGCGCACTCCATCCGTCAGGTGGTAGACCCTGCAACGGGAGCAGTACTTGTAGCCGTTGGCGTAGCTCCTTCTCGCCGATGTCTTCTGAACCAACACAGTTTTCTGCACCATTTTAACCACTTTTGTGGTGTTTTGTTGGGTTATATAGATTGCGTAAATCAATTATATACCATCCTTTCAACCCAGTCCCTTTAATTACCGTACTTAGACCCGAGAAAGGGCTGCGCAGATTCTTGTTTAAATAAAGGCAATTTTGGTTACGCTTGGTGACCCATGTCCGAGACATACGAGGTCCCCGACGAACTTCTCTACACAAAAGACCATGAATGGGTTTTGCCCGAGAAGAAGCACGCCGTCGTGGGCATCACCGACTATGCGCAGAAGAAGCTCCGCGAAATTATCTACGTCGAGCTTCCGCACATAAACACGAAAGTTCACGCCCGCGAAGTCTTGGGAACAGTTGAATCGGTCAAATCCACCGCAGATGTTCTCGCACCCGTGTCGGGACGGGTTGTGGAAGTTAACTCCAAGCTTCTCGACCATCCTGAGATACTTAACGAATCACCCTACACAGAGGGATGGATTGCGAAGATAGAGCTCTCAGACCCCTCGGAGCTTGAAAAGCTGCTCGACGCCGATGAATACCGGAGGTTTCTCGAGGAGCTGGAGGAGGAGAAAACCGAAGAAGAGATGTAGCAGCACTTATATCGAGCATATAGGCCTGTATTGTGGAAATGGTTCTGGTAAAGGTTCAGCGTATAACAAGCTACACAGACCCTGAGACGATGCGGCCGGGGAAAATCATCGAACTTGTTGAAGTGAGGAGAAGCAGCGGTTTTCAGGCTGTGGGCATGGGTGAGGAGTCGGCGATGGTTCAACGGATGCTTCAGACAGCGATGCTTCAGCTCCAGTCCATGGGCCTCATGCCCATAAATCGTGAAAACCTTTTTCCAAAAATAATCCTCTATGTGACTGAGCAGGAGTATGATATGTTGAACGTGAGGCTGGAGGTTAACGAGGTTTACGATGTTACTTTTAGCGACGGCTCAATTGTTTTCAAGAGGCCTCAGGGCATCGGATGACCGCTGGAGTGGTTTTCGCTCCATAGACGGATGAACCATTCGGGGACACGCGGCTTCTCCACGACGTCATAATAGTCGTAGGGCTTGATGTCGAGGACAGGTGTGCCGGGGAAAGCGTCTAAGCCAAGAACCCTTAACCCATCTGCTGTGACCTCGATGAGCCTGCAAAGGGTCAGCCCTATTGGGTTTGGCCGTGTAGGGCCTCGGAAAGCGAAGACACCCACCTCAGGCATATCCGACCTGCCGCGGGGACGGATAACAAGCTGCACACGTCTCTCCAGATGCATGAAGTAGATGACGTAGACGTGGCTGTATTCGCCGAGGCCCCTCAGCCCCTCCCTATACTCGGGATAAACCTCTATGAAAGAGGTGTTGCGCCACCTGCTCCACTCAACACTCTTCTCGACAGGCATACCCTCCACAACAACACCTATGGGCCTGAGCGTAATCATGCAATCACCTCCTCAACGCCGCAGCCGTTGCAATAAACCGTTGAACCACAGTTATAATCGAGACCACTGTAATGAAGATTGCTGCTGCGAAGAGAGTGAGCGGGTTGATGTATGCGGTGAATGTTGCCGCTATAGCGGCCAATAGCCTAACAGCTCTCTCGCCGACCCCCACCTCTTTCAGACTCACTCCAAGCCCCTCAGCCCGAGCTCTCGCGTAGCTCACGAGCATGCTTGAAGCAAGCATTCCGAGAGCCAGCACAGCGTCCACAGCGCCCGACAGCAAAAAACCCAACACAATCAAGCTATCCGATATCCTGTCTGTGAATGAGTCGAGAAATGCTCCGAAATTTGATTGGCTGCCGAGTAGACGGGCTAAAGAGCCGTCCAGTCCGTCGAGGAAAGAGCCCGCCGCCAGCAAGGCTCCTGAAACAAGGAAGTAAACGGGGTCGGCTTGGGATAGATAGTAGCAGAGTGTAGCCGTCGCCGTAAGCAGGAGACCGGCTGTTGTAAGCATGTTTGGGGTGACGTGAAGTTGGGCGAGAAGATTGACAATCGGTGATATGCTTTTCTCGAAGAGGCCACGGCCCCGTCGGCTTATGGACACGGATGCTTAAATGAGGTGAGGGATTTATAGGCTGTGGTTTTCTGCGACAGGTTTATATGGGCTGAGAGATGGTTCTTTACGTGGTCGGGTTTGGGCAGCGATGAAGCCCTGATGCAGGCGCAGCGGCTGGTTGAGGCCGCGAAAACACATCCAGAGGTTTCTCGCAAGGCCGCGGGCTGGAGCAAGGTTGTCCAGTTCAAGCCCAGCGACGGAAACCCCTTCTACATACACTCCACGGGGTCGGGCCTAACAGTGACTGAGGGGCTGCATCCCAACCCGTCGGCGACAGTCGAGTCGAGCCATCAGGACCTTGTCTCCATACTTCGTGGAGAACTGGACGCGGTTAAGGCGTTTTTCTCGGGGAGGATAAAGATTAAGGGCGATGTGTTTGCGGCGCAGGAGCTTAACTCTCTGTTCTCGACGCTTCTGAAGAGCTGATGGTTTCGAGTGTTTTCAAGGCCTCTGAAACATGTGTAGAGGGGTTGATTGACTGAATTATCTTAGCAACCCGGCCCTCAGGGTCTATGACGTAAGTTATTCTCTTGGTTATCCCAAACAATCCAGCGGCGCCATAGGCTTTCACCACCTCGCCTGATGGGTCGCTCAAAAGATGATGCGTGAACCCGTGTTTCTCGGCGAATCGTTTGTGGCTCTCGACGCTGTCGCGGCTTATCCCCAGCGTAACGGCGCCCAGCTTCTCAAACTTCTCAAAATTGTCGCGGAGTAGACAGTTTTCCCGAGTGCATCCCGGCGACCCATCCTTAGGGTAGAAAAACAAGACAACGTAGCGGCCTCTTAGCTTCTCGAGGTTTATCCGCTCGCCGGTGTGGGAGACAAGCTCAAACCCCGGCGCAACATCTCCGACCCTAAGCATGGCCTCGGGAGCAGTGGCCTAAAATTAAAACCATGATAACCTACTCAGCATCTTTATACGGCAGACGGGATGCTGTGTTTTGTGCTGGACGCTATCGCTGAGGAGGTGAGGGCTTGTCGGCTTTGTCCGCTGTGGAGAGGTAGGAGGAATGCTGTGCCTGGTGAGGGTAGTCCGCGGGCGGAGCTGATGTTTATCGGCGAGGGCCCCGGCGAGGAGGAGGATTTGCAGGGGAGGCCGTTTGTGGGCCGCTCGGGCAGGTTGTTGACCGAGGCGTTGGAGAAAGCGGGCATCAGGCGAGAGGATGTTTTCATCACCAACGTGGTTAAGTGCAGGCCGCCGGAAAACCGTGAGCCGACACCAGAAGAGAGAGAAATCTGCACAAACAAGTATCTCTTTAGACAGATTGAGGCTGTGAATCCGCGGTTGATTGTTTTGCTGGGGTCGGTCGCTGTTCAGACACTTCTAGGAGTATCTTCTGTGACAGCGGTGAGGGGGAAAGCCTTCGAGAAAATGGGCCGCAGGTTTTTCTGCACCTATCATCCAGCAGCGGCCCTCTACAACCCAGGGAACAGAGAAACCTTCTTCAACGACATCAAGAAGGCTCGCGAACTTTTGGAAAATCTGAGAACTTTCGATAAGCAGAAAACGCTCTTTGAAGTGTGAGAGCTTGTCGACTTATCGTCTCGACCGCGGCTTCTACGACCGGGACACCGTGGAGCTGGCGAAGCCTCTTCTGGGCAAAGTGTTATGTGTTAGACGCGGCGGCATCGTCATGAGCTGCCGCATCGTCGAAACGGAGGCGTATGTGAAAAACGACAAAGCTAACCACGCCTACAAGGGAATGACGAGACGTAACAAAAGCATGTTTGGGCCGCCGGGGACGCTCTATGTCTACATGGTTCACACACATTACTGCATGAACGTGGTGCGTGGCGGAGGTGAAGCGGTTTTGTTGAGGGCTGCGGAGCCTCTTGCAAATGTTGAGGGCAGGCTTGATGGGCCGGGGAGGTTGTGCAGGGCCCTCGGTGTTGATAGGTCTTTTGACGGCGAGGACCTCTGTGCTTCGGAGAGGGTTTGGCTATGGGATGATGGCTACAGGTTTGCGAAAATCGCGGTAACGCGGCGTATTGGTGTGACAGCCGACGCACATAGGCTGCTCCGCTTCTACATAGCTGGTTCCCCCTATGTGTCGCGAAAAAATGTTCCTGTCCGCAGGCTATTGGATGTCTAGTCGATTGTTTTGGACGCAGCCGCTGCGTGGGCCGTCAACCCCTCCGCCCGAGCCAGTTGAGCAGCGTGTCTGCCGAGACGCTTCGCCGCACCCTTCAAAACCCTCACCTCCGTCACTATCTTCACGTAGTCGAGTATGCTCAACCCTCCTCTCACAGCCGCCTGCCCCATCGTGGGCAAAACATGGTTAACACCGACCACGTAGTCGCATAGCGCCGGTGATGTGTAGCGGCCGATGGAAATCAACCCCGCATTCGTGACACTCTGTAACAGCTTCTCGTGTTTGGAGACGATGTAGAGATGCTCGGGAGCGAGGGCTTGTATCAAGGCGGCTGCTGTCGTGGGTTTGTCGCAGACGACTGCGTAGCCGTTTTTCTGAAGAGTCTCGTTCACAATCTCGCCGCGCTCCAGCCTCGGTGTAACTAGTTTCAGAAACTTTAGTACCTCGTTCACCAGCTCATCAGAGGTCGTCACCAAACCAACCAGAGTATCCACGCTGTGCTCGGCCTGGGCGCACATCTCCAGCGCCACGTTCTCGGCGTCGGCGACATCGTCGGCGTATACGCAGAGCTCTGTAGGGCCGGCCAACATATCCACTGCAACATCACTGCTGACAAGTTTTTTGGCCGCTGTCACATAGGCTCCACCGGGGCCGATTATTTTCGCCACAGGCTTGATGGTCGCGGTGCCGTAGGCCATAGCGGCTATCGCGTGTGGGCCTCCTGCACAGTAAACTTCTTTGACACCGGTTAGATACAGCGCCGCGGCGACAACCGTTGGAATGTTTCCTTCACGTGTGGGCGGTGTGAAGACAGCTATTCGGGGGACCTCTGCGACCTTTGCGGGGACAACAGTCATCAAAACAGTGCTCGGATAGGCAGCCCCTCCTCCGGGAACATAGCAACCAACCGAGGAAAGCGGGGAAGGTCGATGAACAACGAAAACACCCTCCTCAACCCTGACACTGGAAAACAACCTCTTCAACTGAGATTTACAGACCCTTGCTATATTCTCTGAAGATTTTTTGAGAGCCTTTTTCGTCGCATCGTCGAGCCGTGCATAGGCGTCGGCAAGCTTCTCCACAGGGACACGAAGCCTCTCCATATCTATCGCAGGTGAGTCAAATTTTTTCACATACTCGATAAGCGCCTCATCACCCCGTGCCCTAACATCCTCAACAACTCTCCGCACCACTTCAACATAGTGGTCAAAGGATTTTCTCACAGAAACAATCTCGGCAGCAACTTCAGCCACGTTATTGGCGTTGACCCTGTAGAACCTCAACCCATGCAGGAGTTGGGAGTAGCCGTTTTTATGGCTTTGCTGCAAGGCTGGTGATAAAAAGTGTTGTGTATGGATTATGGACAATGGTTTTATCTGAGGAGTTGAGGTGGTCTCCATGGTTTCTGGACGTTTAGTGGTTGCTGTTGTTTTGGTGGTCGCTGCAGCCGGTGTCGGCGCTCTTTTGATAGGTTTGCAGCCAGCTCAGCCACCCCAGACAAACACAACCACGACAAAGACCGAAACAACCCAAACCCCAGCAACCACCCAGCCATCATCACAAAACATAGTATCCCTCACCCTCTATCTCAACGACTACGGCTACAACGCCTCCCGCGGAGGCCCGACAATCACAGCATACGTCGGCGACATCATACGCATCAGGCTAATAGGCAACAGCACAGGCCCCATCGTCCACGACTTCGTTCTCGACGAAAAAAGCCCCTCACCATACAACGTCAAATCAAACCGTCTAAGCAGAGGACAGACACAGGTCATAGAATTCACTGCCAACATCCCCGGCGAGTTCAAGTACTACTGCAGTGTCGCGCCTCCAGCTGGGCCGAGTCATAGAGACCGTGGCCAAGAAGGTGTCATCAGGATTCTGGAGAAATGAGAAACACATCCATAGCAGCCCCACTTATTTTATCCATTTTCTTCAGCATAGTTCTCTTGTTAACTGATGCGGAGCTTTGGACGGTTGCGCCCTCTCACGCCTATGCATTAGCGGGGTTTGTTGGAGCTGACGTTGTCGTCATGGTTCTCGCCATAATTGGTCTTCCACGTGTATCTGCCATCGGCATGGTGTATGGCGTGGGGAAGTTTGCGGTTTTTCTCGGAGACATTTTGACCGCGCCAGAGTTCGGCCTGACATACTATGAGTTCGCTGCCTACTTGTTCAGCCTCTGGGGCTACAACGGTCTCCTAGCCTCCCAGCTTCTCATAGCAGCCGGCTCTTATCTGGCTTGGCGGCGTCAGCCCACGACAAGGTCATAGACCCTGATGACCATGCGGGGAGAAATTTCTTTCACAACCCTCGTCTCCCTCAACAATAACCCAGCATAAACGCTCTTGATTCGCTCCCACACACTTTCTCCCACCTCACGCTCCTCGGCGACATAGAGATGTATGACAGCGCCTGATACACATTTTGAAAGAGCCAGGGGCAGATACTTCAGGGATTGATGAGGCAGGTTCATGATGACGCGGTTAAACTGTTTATCCAGCTGTGGAACTATTTCGGCTGCGTCGCCACAGAAGGGCTTGACCTGTTTCTCAACCTTGTTGAGCTTGATGTTTTCGAGAAGATAGCTACATGCGGCGTGGTTTTTTTCAACCGCGCAAATGGTTGTTGAAAGATGTCTACGGGCTATCAGGATGGAGAAGGGCCCCACACCCGCGAACATGTCAAGCACAGATTCGTTTTCGCCGACCTGCGCCGCGACGCGGAGCCGCTCAGTCGAGAGACGTGGACTGAAAAACACCCGCGCAACATCCAGCTTATAGACACATCCTGACTCGCGGTAAACGGTCTCGGTAACACCGTCACCAGCCAACACCCTGAAAGAAGCAACCCTCTCCACACCGGAGACCTCTCCAACCTTCTGCAAAACAGTTCTCACACGCCTATGCCTCGCCATGATTAGCTCTGCTAGCCGCCTAGCATTCTCCACATCCATATCCATGTCGTTCACGATGGCAA
Organism: Candidatus Caldarchaeum subterraneum; assembly: GCA_937934305.1. Lineage (GTDB taxonomy): Archaea > Thermoproteota > Nitrososphaeria_A > Caldarchaeales > Caldarchaeaceae > Caldarchaeum > Caldarchaeum subterraneum_E. The sequence continues at coordinate 104,633 of CALHAG010000014.1, read as the reverse complement.
CCGACCCAACCACGTCATAGGATGCTCTGAACATGGGAGCCTTCGGCTCAGCCACCGGCAGCGAGGCCGACACAACCTCAAACCCGAGCTCCACAGGCCGTGTCACAGGAATGTATACGAACTCTCCGTTCCTCATGATGCGGCGGCCCCTGTCCAGCAACCCGAGGCCGGCGAGCCTTCTCCGAGCCTCCTCAGCGCCGCTCCGTGGAACCTTGACAGCCAATCCCAGCCCCGTCCTCACCCCAGATGAGCTAAAGGGTCTTGAACCTTAAATGTGTGACAACATCGTGCCCATGCATAGAATGAATACGGCGTCTTATTTCTCTGGACTTGTCGTACTCGCTCTGCTTCTTGGAGGGGTTGTCCTAAGGAGTAGGTTTCCCAAGGTTCCCATCTGGTCCATCATGATACTAAGCGCCTCCATCACGTTGTTGCTCGGCCTTGTCGGGATGGATGAGGCTATTCAGCTGATAGACTTGGATGTCATTATGCTGTTGATAGGGATGTTTGCGCTGGTGGGGATGGCTGAGCACTCCGGTCTCCTGGACTTCATCTCGAGCTACTTCCTCTCAAAGATGAGGAACACCAGAACCATGTTGATTACGGCTTCGCTGCTTTTCGGCTTCATGTCGGCTTTCTTCGTCAACGACACAGTCGCGTTAATGGGCCCGCCTATAGCTGTTCTGATAGGCAAGTCTCTCGGCGGCAGATATGAAGCGTCAATCCTGATTCTCTGCCTATCCATAACGATTGGCTCCGTAATGACGCCTATAGGCAATCCGCAAAACATCCTCATCGCCCTCCAGTCAGGCATGAAATCCCCCTTCATAGAATTCCTCACACGTCTAGCGGCGCCAACAATTCTCTCCCTCATAATCACTCCTCTCATTATCACCAAGCTGTACAAGATTCCTAAGGAGGATGTAGTGGTTCCTATAGACCCGTGGGAGACTGTGAGGTCGAGGAAAGAGTTCTATCTCGCTTCATTCGGCGGAGGTGTAACGGTGGCCGCACTCATAGTCAACGACATCCTCGCCGCGTTAGGGCAGCCGCATATCACTTCACGGGGGCTAATCCCATTCGTCTCCGCCGCAGCCCTCTGGATTTTCACAGACACTCCGCGAGAGATACTCTCTCGAGTTGATTTCGGCACAATACTCTTCTTCCTCGGAATGTTCATAACGGTTGAAGGGGTTTGGCGTTCACAGGTTCTCTCACCTCTTTTTTCTATGATGAACTCGGGAAACCCTGCAGGGCCTATGGGTCTTCTGCAGCTGACTTTCATCTCGTTGGTCATGAGTCAGCTGATAAGCAACGTCCCCTTCGCTAAGCTGGCCATTCAGCAGCTAAGGGAAATGGGGGTAGGCGGCCACGATGTCGAAGTCTGGTTGACTTTGGCAACTTCCTCGACGCTAGCCGGAGGTATCACGGTTTTGGGCGCGGCGTCTAACGTAATAGTTCTCGAGGTGTTGGAGAGCAGATATGGTCAGACAATACCCTATCTCCGGTTCGCTAAAGTCGGCCTCATCGTGACCGCTGTCTCCCTCTGCATATACCTGCCATTCCTCTTAGCATAATTCCTTTTAAAGAGGCTTGTCGGCTATCTTGTGAAGATTCTTGAGCTCGGCTATTGCTTCTAAACGGTTTAGCGACGAGTTTGCCCTCATCCTGGACAGGACGGTTAAGGTTGTCACATCATCGGGTGTTTACACGGGCCGTGTGCTGGCTTACAACCCCAGCGACTACAGCCTCTGGCTCGCCGACGTCAGGGAGGAATCAGGCAAAGTCTACTCCAAAATATTTCTGGCGGGGGGAGGCATCATTAGGATAGAGGTTCTTGAGACCGGGCCTGACATGTCTGCCCTCGTCGAGAGGCTGAACAGGCTTTTCCCCAACCTCGTCGTGTATCACAAAGAGTCTGACACCATAGTGGTCATGGATAGAATCAGGGTTTCGCGTGAAGGTGTCTTCGGCGAGGGACCCGCCGCAGAAAGAGTCAAGAAAGTCTATGAGGAGTTTATGAGAGAGCAGAAAGCCAAGCCCGTTTAGCAGAGGCAATCTTTTTAACGGCAACAATTTTTTCGGGTAAGGGTTTAATAGCAAAATTTCACCCATTCGGCTAAGCTTCGAGCTGTGCCGGTGGTCTGGGATGGTTAAGTGGCGGACTCTCGTTCACAACGGTGTAGCGCTTCCTCCCCCCTACCAGCCTAAAGGCTTGTCGATAAAGATTCGCGGAGAAACCGTCAAGCTTAACCCTCTTCAGGAGGAGATGGCCTATGCATGGGCCCTCAAGAAAGACACACCCTATGTCCAGGACCCTGTTTTCCAGAAAAATTTCCTCACGGATTTTCTCAAAACATTCAACGGCCGCTTCCAAGACGTCACCATAAATGAGATAGATTTTTCAGAGGTTTACGAGTATGTGGAGAGGGAGAGGCAGCTTAAGGCGGATAAGGAGTATAGGAAGAAGCTTTCGGCTGAGAGGAAGAAGTTGCGTGAGGAGCTTAAGGCGCGGTATGGATGGGCTGAGATGGATGGTAAACGGTTTGAGATAGCGAACTGGATGGTTGAGCCGCCGGGCATATTCATGGGCCGTGGAAACCATCCGCTGAGAGGCCGCTGGAAGCCACGCGTCTACCAGGAGGACATTACGCTGAACCTCGGTGAGGATGCTCCCGTTCCTCCGGGTAACTGGGGCCAGATTGTTCACGACCATGACTCCATGTGGCTGGCGCGTTGGGATGACAAGCTCACGGGGAAGGAGAAGTATGTCTGGCTCAGCGACACGGCCGACATTAAGCAGAAGCGCGACAAATCCAAGTATGATAAGGCTGCGATGCTTGAGAATCATATCGAAAGGGTGCGGGAGAAGATTTTCAAGGGGCTGAAGTCCAAGGACCCGAAGATGCGTGAAATCGCCCTCGCATGCTACCTGATTGACAGGCTTGCGATGAGGGTTGGAGACGAGAAGGACCCTGATGAAGCGGACACTGTCGGCGCAACCACACTCAGAGTTGAGCATGTAAAACTACTCGAGGACCGGATAGAGTTTGATTTCCTCGGCAAAGACAGTGTGAGGTGGCAGAAGTCCATAGACCTCAGAAACGAGCCGCGGGAGGTTCGTCAAGTGTTTGAGGAGCTTCTCGAGGGCAAGAAAGAAGGTGACCAGATTTTCCAGAACATAAACAGCAGACATGTCAACCGCTTCCTCGGAAAAATAGTGAAAGGACTCACAGCCAAAGTTTTCAGAACATACATAGCCACAAAGATTGTGAAAGATTTTCTCGCGGCAATTCCGCGGGAGAAAGTTACTTCTCAGGAGAGATTCATCTATTATGCTAAGCTCGCTAACCTCAAGGCCGCTGAGGCCCTTAACCATAAGAGGGCGCCGCCGAAGAACTGGGAGCAGTCTATTCAGAAGAAGGAGGAGCGTGTGAAGAAGCTGATGCAGCAGCTTAGGGAGGCTGAGTCGGAGAAGAAGAAGGCTCGGATAGCCGCGAGCCTCGAGAAAGCCGAGCTCAACCTCGACCTCGCCGTCAAGGTGCGTGACTACAACCTCGCCACCTCTCTCCGCAACTACATCGACCCCCGCGTCTACAAAGCATGGGGCAGATACACGGGATATGAGTGGAGAAAAATCTACACAGCCAGCCTGCTCCGAAAATTCAAGTGGGTCGAGAAAGCATCGGTCAAACATGTTTTGCAGTATTTTGAGGAAAAGCTTACAAAGGATGTGGAAAAAGTTATGCAAGTGAAGACAGCTGTGTAGAGCGGGTTTTCTATCAATTTTTTATTTAGTGAAATTATATTAGAGGATTTGAATATACTAATGTCGAGGAATCATGACTCAAGCAACAGTAGTTAAACCAGTTGAAGAAACACCTCAAACAAGCAAGCTCTGCATCATCCTGTCGAAGGGGACGCTGGACATGGCTTATCCGGCGTTTATGCTTGCCAACGCCGCGGCTGCGATGGGCTACGAGGTCCACATCTTCTTCACCTTCTGGGGAATGAACGTAATCGACAAGAGGAAAATAGACAACCTCAAGGTTTCATCGGTTGGTAACCCGGCGTTACCCATGCCCAACCTGCTCGGAGCCTTGCCCGGCATGACAGCCATGGTGACCAGGATGCTGAAGAACAAGATGGCGAAACAACGTGTCCCAACCATCAGAGAACTAATCAAAACAGCCAAGGAAGCCGGCGTAAAGCTGCACGCATGCTCCACAACCATGGATGTCATGGGCTTGAAGAAAGAGGACTTCATACCCGAGGTCGACGACATAGTGGGCGCCGCGTCCTTCATACAGATGAGCGAGGGTGGACAGGTCATCTTCATCTGAGGTGACGAAAATGTCCCAGTCGGTTCGGAAAGTGATTGATTCGCGGGGCAGCTTCTGCCCAGGGCCCTTGACAGACCTTTTCAAAGCCTACCGAGAAGCCAAGAACGGTGACGTTCTCGAGCTGCTGGCCACGGACCCGGCCGCGAAGTCGGATGTGCAGGCATGGGCCCGCAAAACAGGCAACGTCATCGAGCAAATTGTCGAGGAACAGGGCTACATCAGAATTGTTGTGCGTGTTACGGCGAAAGGTGGATAAGGGTTGAAGCATGTGGTTGTGGTGGGCGGCGGAACCGGTGGAACTCTTTTAGCCAATCTCCTCGCATCCAAGCTACGCGGAGAAATTGACAGCGGCAAAATAGGCGTCACACTTGTCAGCGACAACCCCCACCATGTCTTCCAGCCCGCCAACCTCGAAATAGCCTTCCATGGAGCACAACCCCAAAAATACATCAGAAAACAGAACACACTGCTCAGCCGCCGCGTCCAGTTCCTCAGCGAAGGTGTTGAGAAAATAAACATCGCTGACCGCCACCTCATCACATCCTCGGGAAACGAACTCGACTACGACTATCTCGTCATCGCAACAGGCTCCGTCGCAGACCCCTCGCTCACACCCGGCCTCGCAGAAGCCAGCGTGAACTTCCACACATCCCCGTGGGACGCGGCCAAGGTCTGGCAAGCTCTTTCAACATTCGAACGGGGCAAAGTCGTGCTCGTGATAGCGGGTGTGCCTCACAAGTGTCCACCCGCACCCACCGAGGCCATGTTCCTCCTCGACGAATACTTCCGCAAAAGAGGCACACGGGACCGTGTGGAGCTCACCTTCCTCACACCCTATCCACACGCCTACCCCGCGAAAACCATCGCCGACATCGTCCAGCCCATGCTCGAAGAGAGAGGAGTAAACATAATTCCTTTCTTCAGCATCGACCAAGTAGATGCGGCAGGCAAGAAAGTTGTCTCGCTAGAGGGTGAAGAGGTGCCATATGACTTGTTGATAGCCGTTCCACCTCACCGCGGCGCACGCGTCGCCGTCGTCTCTGAGATTGGAGACAAGGATGGATGGATACCAGCTGACAAACACTACATGACCGTCAACGGCTACGACGATGTGTACGCGATAGGTGATGCGACAAACATCCCCATATCAAAATCCGGCGTAGTGGCCCATCTACAGGCAGGGATAGTGGCCCACAACATCGCTTCATCGATAACCGGCGCTGACGGCAAGCAGAAGTATAACGGCCGCATAAACTGCCCCCTCGAGGTTGGAGGCGGAAAAGCGCTCTTCGTGTCAGGCACCTACACAAGGCCGCCTAAACACATGCAGCCCACTCGGATGCGCTACCTGATGAAGAAAAGCTTCGCATCACTCTACTGGCTGATGCTAAAAGGCAGTCTCGAGCCCATCTTCAACATCTACTTCAGGGAGAAAGAGGAGAACGGCTCTTGACACTCGCGACAACCCTCTCAGAGGACTTCTACAACACCTTGGCCGAGTTCTGCAAAGCTCAAGCACATCCTAAAAGATTGATGATTCTACACATCCTCGCCGAAGGAGAGAAATCTGTTAGCGAGCTCGTCGAACAACTCGCCATCAACCAGTCAACCGTCTCCCAGCACCTCGCCTTCATGAAACGCACAGGCGTAGTCAAAAGCCGCCGCGTCGGCAACACAGTCTATTACAGCCTAACAGACCCAAGAATAGCAGAAGCATGCAGCATAATCTCACAGGTTGTGCGAGAAAGGTTAGCAACAAAGAAATAACACGTCTTTTTTAACAACTTTTTCCAATTTTATCTGGCTTGAGCGGTGAAGTCGGCCTCATAGGCCTAGGGGTGATGGGTGAGAACCTCGCACGCAACATAGCCTCAAAAGGATACGGTGTGACTGTTTACAACAGGACGAGAGAGAAGACCGAGAAACTGGTTGAATCGGTGAAGAACATTCTTGACATTAGGCCGTCTTTTAGCTTGGCCGAGCTCGTGTCTAAGCTGGAGAAACCACGCGTTATTATTCTCATGGTTGAGGCGGGGAAAGCGGTTGACAGCGTTTTGGAGGAGCTTCTTCCGTTGCTCAGCCCAGGCGACGTTGTCTGCGACTGCGGCAACTCCTTCTTCAGGGACACGGAGCGTCGTCAAAAGACCGCTGCCGAGAAGGATGTGATGTTGATGGGTGTGGGCGTCAGCGGAGGTGAAGAAGGCGCGCTCAAAGGCCCCTCGATAATGGTCGGTGGACCGGTTGAAGGATACCAATCCACCGAGAAGCTCTGGAAAGCAATAGCCGCGAAAGCAGACGGAGAGCCATGCGCAGGATATATGGGCTCAGGGGGAGCCGGACACTTCGTCAAAATGGTTCACAACGGCATCGAATACGCTCTCCTCCAGCTCATAGCCGAAACATACGACATAATGAGCAGAGGCCTAGGCAAACAAGCCGCCGAAATAGGCGAAGTCTTCAGCAAATGGAGCAAGGGTCTTCTCTCCTCTTACCTGCTCGAGATAGCCTCTGACGCGTTGATGGTCAAGGATGAGGAGAAGGGTCTTCCACTTGTGGAGCTTGTTCTCGACAGGGCGGGGCAGAAGGGGACGGGGCGATGGACCGTGCAGACAGCCTCGGAGCTCGGGGTGCCGACGCCATCGATAGATGCGGCGGTTGCGGCGAGGAACATCTCAGCCCTCAAAGAGCTGCGGCAACGTGTCGCAGAGAAAACCGGGCCTCTAACAAGCAGGATAAACGCCGCCAACATGGTGGATATGCTTCACGACGCCTATCTCTGCTCAGCCATAGTCAGCTACATCCAAGGCTTCGCACTCATCAGCCACGGCTCCAAGACATACGGCTACGGAACAGTCCTCGAAGACGTCGCCAAAGTCTGGAGAAACGGCTGCATCATAAGAGCCGCGCTTCTCAAAAACTTCAGAGACGCATTCAGAGAGGGAGCGGAAGACGAGTCACTGCTTCTCACCAACACAATACACCAACTCATACAAACACGAGTCGAGCCATGGAAACAAACACTCGCACACACCCGCCTCGCAGGCATACCCACACCCGTCCACGACGCCTCACTCAACTACTACCTCTCCCTAGCCTCCGAAAAACTCCCCGCAAACATCATCCAAGCACTCCGCGACAGATTCGGCAGCCACACCTACCAAAGAATAGACAAACCCGGCGTCTTCCACAGCAGCTGGAAACCATAAAAGTTACCTGGGTAACCGGTTACCTAGGTAACCATGCTCTTCGACCTCAGACCAAAGGAGAGGTTAAAAGACCTTTTCGGCAGGGAAGAGGAGTATTCTAAGCTTGTGAGGCTTGTTGAGAATGGTTCGTGGGTGGCTGTTTTGGGTAAGAGGATGACAGGGAAGACTTGTGAAAAAGGTGGTGTTTACGTTAATTTGTTGGGTGCCCGGGGCTTGGATTCTGTTTTGGAGAGAATTGTGTCTGCTTTTGGGCTTCGGCTTGAGGAATTGGCTCTGACCCTAGGCCCTGTAAATGTCAACTCTGCTGCTAACGTGTTGGAGAAAATAGGCGATGGTTATGGTCGAGTCTTTGGCTGAGCGTGGGGAGAATGTTGTGTATAGGGCTATTTCTCCCAGCGAGTTTTTCTATAAGAACAGGGATATCGCGGGGTTCAGCAGCCCTGCGAGAAGTCTTTACATGAGTATCCGCGAGCTTGTTGAGAACTCTCTTGACGCGGCTGAGATGGGCCGTATTCTGCCCGAGGTTTTGATTGAGCTTGGTGAAGAGGATGCGGAGAGGGGTGTGTATAGGCTGAGGGTTGTGGACAACGGTGTTGGGGTGCCGGGGGACAAGATTCCGTCGGCGTTTGCGACGGTGCTCTACGGCAGCAAATACGGGTTCAAGCAGTCGCGTGGAACCTTCGGCCTCGGCGGAACCATGGCCCTATTGTATGGACAGATAACCACAAACAAGCCCGCGAAAATAATGTCCAGCACAGACGGCAAAACCCTCTACATCTACGAGCTTATGATAGATGTTGTGGAGAACAAGCCGCGGATAATAAGCTCCGAGAAAAAGCCTAGCCCCGGTGGCTGGCGGGGGACCTCTGTCGAGTTCAGCCTAGAGGCTGATTATCCGGGGGCGAGGGCGAAGATTCTCGACTACATCAAACACACCGCCATCGTCAACCCACACGCCACGCTCACATTCATCGACAGCAAAGGCCGTCTCTACCATTATCCACGCATGGTTGAGAAGGTGCCTGAGCCACCGCGGGAAACGCTTCCGCATCCCGTGGGCGTAGATGTTGAGATGATGTCGCGGATGCTTATGGAGACCAAGGCCCGAAACCTGCTAACCTTTCTCACAACAAGTTTCCAGAAAATTGGGCCCAAAACCGCTAAGGAGGTTCTTGAACTGGCTGGGCTGAAGCCCGAGACAAGTCCGAGGAAACTGAGCCATGAACAGGTCACAGCTTTGGTCGACGCATTCAAGCGCTATGACAAGTTTAGGCCACCCGACCCCACTCCGCTAAGCCCCGTTGGAAAAGACTTTCTCGAAGCAGGCATCAGGCGCATCTTCAACCCCGACTTCGTACATGTTGTGCAGCGTGAGCCATCTTCATACAGCGGCCACCCCTTCATCGTCGAGGCAGCCGTCGCATACGGCGGCACCATACCCGTGACAGAGACCATCATGCTTTTCCGCTTTGCCAACAAGATTCCTCTGCTGTATGATGAGAGAGCTGATGTCGCGTGGAAGGTTGTTGAGGAGAAGATTGACTGGTCGAACTATAAGGTGCCTAAGCCCGCTCCTCTCGCAGTGTTCACAAGCATCTGCTCAACAAAGGTTCCCTACAAAACCGTCGGAAAAGAGGCTATCGCCGACAGACCCGAGATAGAGCGGGAACTCACCATGGCTCTCCGCGAATGCGGCCGCAACCTCAAACTCTACCTCTCACGCATAGAGAAACGAGAAGCCGCCGCCAAACGCCTCAGCCTCTACACAAAATACCTACCCATGATAGCCGAGTTCGCGGCCAAAACCGTGGGCACATCCAAACCCAACATCAAACCACTCCTCAAAAAACTCGGTATAACTGAAAGCGAGCTTGAAGCCGCCAAAACGGGTTCTCAGCAGGCTTGATGCTAGTTTGTTTTGTAGCTTAGTTTTTCTTTAGGGAATTCGCCGGGTTGGAGTATGTGGAGCCATTCTCTTACCTGGTTGCGGTATTCTACGGCTATGTCCATTATTTGTTTGAGTTCGTCTCGTGCTATTCCGTCTCTGTCGGCGTTGGGTGTGAGGAGTTTGAGGAGCGCGCTGGCTGTCTTGAGGATGGATTTTTCGTCTCTTATGGTGTAGTTGCCGATTAGCTGTGTTTCTTGTTGGATGATGTGTTGGTAGTCTTGTTTGCGGAGTTCGTGGAGGGCTTCGGCGTAGTAGTCGCTTGCTATTCCGTATCCTTTGCTGAGGTGGAGGGCTGAGTGGCTTATCTTGGGGAGTTCCCATCCTGGGATTACGGCGTTGAGTCTGTCTATGAATGCGCTGTCTCTCATGGGTTCGGGTAGGACGTAGGTGAATTCTTCTATTGGTGCGTAGGCTGTTCCCCGTGTTTCGACTGATATGTTGCCCATGAATACGAGTGAGCATGTGCTGTAGGCTTTTTTGGGACCTCTTTCGTAGTGTCCGCTTTCCATGTAGTCTTTGAGTTTTCCCATCATTTCGTCGGGGTTGCTGAACTTGATTTTGCTTATTTCGTCGAATATTACGGTGTCTTTTACGGCTATTTCTCCGAGGCTTCGTCTTGCTATGTGGTAGAAGAGGACTGCGGGGGATATGTTTCCGCCTGAGAAGATTCGTGTGTAGTAGGTTGTGTTGCGGTAGATGTAGGTTTTGCCTGTTGCTCTTGGCCCGAGTTCTATGGTGTTGGTGTTGTTTTCGACGAGGGGTATGAGGCGGGAGATGAGGACTAGTTTTTGGCGTTTGCTGTATCTTTCATGGTTTAGTCCTATTGTGTTGACGAGTGTGTCGAGCCATTCGTCGAAGGTGAATGCTGGTCTTGCGTCTTTTAGGATGTTGGGGTCTGTTACGGGGCTTTGGAAGGGTTTGAATTCTGTGACGATTATTGGTGTGAGTAGTGGTTCGCCTTTGATGTCTCGTGGAACTATTTCTGGGTTGTATTGGATTGTCGCCATTCCCCACATGCCTGTGACGAGTAGGTTTTCGTATTGGTTTATGACTGGTTTGGCTATCATGGCATCTCTTATTCCAAGGTTCATGAGATGTGTGCGGTAGTTTTCTATGCTGACGTCTGTTTCTACTTTGACTTCGTCTATTAGCTGGACTGTGTTTCCGTTCATGGTTTCGTGGAGGACTTTGTCTTTTTCTCTCGCTTCTTTGTAGTGGGTTGCGAGGTATTGTGATAGTTTTTGTGCGTAGTCTGCTGGGCCGTGTAGTTTTGTGAATTCTGAGACGAGGTGTTCGACTACGTATCTTGGGAGCATGTTGTATTCTCGGGTTGATGCGAGATGTTTGTTGGTTGCGAGATCGCCGAAGAAAAGTTGGATTTTTCTGTAGAGGTCGTGGGAGCTCATTTATGTTCTGAACCTTCTTGGTTGGGTTACTGTGATTTCTATGTTTTCTTGTTTGATGGTTTGGTTGTTTGTTTGGATTGTGTAGGTGAGTGTGTATGTGCCGGGTGGGAGGGGGTTTATGGGTATGTCTTGGCTGTGTTCTTGTGAGTTTGTTGTGAGTGTTTTTGTCTGGTTGTCTGGGAGTTGGAGGGTTATTGTGAGGGGTTGGCTGTCGGGGTTGATGATGTGTATGGTTATGGTTTCGGGCTGGTTGGGTGTGAGAACTGTTTTGGGGAACGTTACCGTTAGCTCAGCCTTCTCATCCTCGTCTACAGCCTCTTCCTCAGGCATCTCTTCTCCAGCTAATATGGCGAAGAAACGCTTAATCTCAGCAAGCTCCTCATCAGACAAACCATAAAGCTCCGCAACGGCTTTGTCGATTTCATTCTCTACGTATCTTAGCTGGTCGATTAGGTCGGGTTTGTTACTGGCATATATTTGAGCGGCTAGTTCGTGTGCTTTTTTTCCAAGTTCGGCTATGTCTCTATGTAGTTTGTTGCGGGCATCGTATTTAGGGAGAATGATATATTCATACAGGTTTGTTGAGATACCGGTTTCTATCATGTACGAGGCTGCTACATATTTTATTGGTGTTGAGTTGAGGATAGCGCAGAGGTAGTATGCTTCATCTTTATCGGCTACTGGTGTGAGCATTAGTTTGACGTTGGGTATAACAATTTTTGGTCCTAACCATTTATCATTTCTGGGTTCAACTACTGCTGCTTGAAAATCAGTGGCTTTGCCCGTAATCGCACCCGCTATATTCTTCCAAACAACCTTGTATGGAGCAAAAGTGTATTTACCTATGTTGTCTAAAATGTAGAACTTATCGTAAAGCTCGCTCAGTTTCTTCTTTTTGTGAGCTTGGATGAAGGGTTTGATCGACCTATTAACAAGTTCCTCCTTATAATGATAAAGGTATTTGTATGTATTGGGATACTTTACCTTAAACGTACTATGAGACAGAGGGGCACCTGAACTATTATCATGGGGTAAAATAATATACCTGTCCTTGTGGTCTACATACCATTTTTTTACGTCTCTTCCTCTAATCAAGGGATAGACGAGCTCAGGCTCAATTGCCGCCTCTGCTTGCTTGACCCTTTTTTTCTGTCCTGGCTCTGATGGGTTTTTTATCATCAGTCTGCCGTCGGGCAGTCTCCCCTCTACTTGGACACAGTATACTTGGTTCAATGCTGTAAGGACACCCGCATATGCTCTATATGTTGAGGTGCCAGAGATTATCTTACGTATGACTGGTAATAGATTCACTGTTGTCTGTATCCATGGACTCGAGGCATTACTCTCAAAAATTGGGGCCATTATCCCCACATACATATCAGTTACCTTTAGCACCTCTTCAAGAGCCATGCTGGCTCCTATTGGTTTTCCCAGCTTGTTACTCCATATGACATGTCTCACATTCTTATTCTCGGCTGCTACTTTGTTTATCTCGAGACATTTCCCGGAGTTGATGTCCGAGAGCTCGCAAACTTTCTCCACTATGATGGCCGACGTTCTGTTAACAGCATCCTCAAAGGGGTAAAGTGTCACCATATCATGTAAAATAACAACCCTAGTTTTCGTGGCTAAAAATTTCCTAAAACCCGCACCTGCCATCGCCTTAAATACCGTAAAAGGCATTAGAAATCCAAGTCTACCACCGGGCTTCAGATAATTGTCGAAACATCTCACCAAGAAAAATGTAGCCAAATCACGTTTAAAACTCCCTGCACCGCCACCGACAAGACCATACACATTCTCCCACAAGGGCTTAGCTATCGCCCTATAATCTTCAGGCAGGTTCTCCCAATTAACCCAAGGAGGATTACCCACCACATAGTCAAACCGCCCCTTCAGAATCGGGGCGAAAGCATTCCTCACAATCGAGACCCAGACATGATTCTTCCCCTCACGCTCAAGCTTCAGAAAAACATCAAACAACTTCGCCAAAACATCCACCTCACCCTCAGAAAGCTGATACCTAGAACCAACAAATCCCCTAAACTCATTCACCGTATAACGATTATCAACAGCCATCCTAATATCCGACAACACATTCGAAAGAAGCCCACTATCAACAACCGTCTTCGGAATCTCAAACGAGCCAACCACCGTCCTCAAAACAAACACCTGACCACGAAGGTCACTCTTAGTCTCCACCAAAATACTATCAGCCAGATAAACAGGAATCTCAACACGCCCCCTCGCATACGTCAAAAGATCACCAATAGCCAGCAAATAATTCGTCCGAGCGGCAATAACGGCCAACGGGTTCAAATCAAAGCCAACAACATTCCGCAAAACATGTTCAACAAGCTGGTCCACCATATAATGCTCCTCAGCATATTCACGCAACCTACGAAGATAAAGAACCAGAAAAGTCCCCGAACCGCAGGCAGGGTCCAGCACACGCAGCTCAAGAGGTCTCAGACGATTCTCTGCACCAAGCTCCTCAAACCTCTCCACCGTTAACCCCACCTCATTCAAAACAAGCTCAGCCAACCAGTCAGGCGTATAAAACTCACCCAGCTTATGACGCACATCACGGGGAATAAGCGACTCATAGAGCCGCTTCAACAAGTCACGAGCCAGCTCAGGCTCAAGCTGAGGCGTCGCAGGCTCATAATCAGACAACCGCCTCGCAACCTCAGCAACAGCATCACCCAAATCCTTATCCAACACATCCAAATACCATGAAAAATAATCCCCCTCAATAAAATTAACAATATTCAGCAGATTAGCAAACACCCCTCCCTCCTCAAGCTCCCTCAAAACCGTCTTCAGAGAATCAACACCGCCCCTAAGATACGCATTCTCCAACTCCCCGACATACGACTTCAGCCACCTACCCGCACCATAGAGATAAGCAATCTCCGCAGCCAAAAGCTTCATAACCAAAGCATAATAGGTATGAAGAGAGAAAATCACAAAATTATAGTCAACCTTCCCCCTAAAACCATACTCCTCAACAAGCCTCTTAAGCTCCCTGAGCTTATCAGGAGAATAACCCGTAGTCTGCGAGAAAAGCCTAAACCAGTCCTCAAAAAGAACCCTAACCCTCGCAGACTTGCTACCCATCAACCGCTCATAAAGAAGCCTCACCATCTTCTTAGCAACATCAGACTGAGGCCCAAAATCCCTAACAAGCGACTCAACATTAAGACTCTTCCTCTGAAGACCACGCAAAGCCTCAACAAGCTTAACCACAGTCTCACGGTTAATATCATAAGGCCCCCGCAAAACCCACTTATCACCAGAGGCCCGCGGATTATACCTCAGAAAACCAATCCTATCACTAATAATCACACCCAGAAAATTCCCATACCTATTCTCAACCTCCGCCTCCTTCTCAATATACCTGACCAACTGCGCCTTCGCATTGGCTATATCAGATTTGTTGGAAAGCTTGCCGGGAGCCTTATACTCGATTAAAACATGCCCATACAACGCATCAATCCTCACACCAGACACAAGCGTATACTCATACCTGCCCACCGAATTAATCCCAAGAGGTTGAAGAATCTTCTGCTCGATCACACCCGAAACACGCACCCTAACATCCTCCTCACTCTGCGCCCTACTAACCGCATCCCTAATACTAGTAACCACATCATCCAAATCCAAACCTGTCGACATGTTTTCAACAATACCTAAACAACTCTTTTATAAACAGTTTCGACCGCGTGCATTACAGGACGCTTCCCAGTAAAAGGATACGTGTAACCAATTTCAAACGGCCACACCCGCAGCCGACTACGTCACAGGTAAAGCAACTCCACCTAACGCCGACAATAACGGAACAGACTAGTTGCTTCCGCCTTGCCTCTAAACCTCTCATAAAAAACTGCCCCGCCGAAAACATAGACACGCTGGAAAAGGCCAAAACCGTGGGCACATCCAAACCCAACATCAAACCACTCCTCAAAAAACTGGGCATAACCGAGACAGCGGCCGCTGAAAAAGTTTCGGAATGAAAAACGGCAAAAACGTTATATACCTCTTGACGAGGGTTGGTAGAGAGGAGTGAGATTATTGCTTCGCCGGTTTGGTTTCTAAGCTCCTCTGTCGCCGTCTCCTCTACTGTGGGTTTTGTGGTGATGTGTTATGGCGTGGCGTGATTTTCTCGAGCTGAAGTTACCGGAGAGGGTGTTGGTCTTTGACACGACGCTTCGTGACGGTGAGCAGACTGCTGGAGCTGCTTTGAGGCCCGCTGACAAGGTTAGGCTGGCTGAGGCGTTGGCTGACTTGGGTGTCGACGTTATCGAGGCAGGGTTTCCGCCTGTCTCGCTCGGCGAGTCATCGGCCATCAAGGAGATAACCGGCATGGGTCTCGGCGCCAAGGTCTGTGTACTGTCCCGGTGCGAGAAAACCGACATAGACGCCGCCGCCAAGGTGGAGCCCGAGTGGATACACGTATTCATAGCCACCTCCGACATACATCTCCAGCACAAGCTCCGCCTCACCCGCGAACAAGCATACGAGAAAGCCGTCTCAGCCGTGGAATACGCCAAATCATACGGCTTCACAGTACACTTCTCGGCCGAGGATGCAACACGGACAGAGCTGCCTTTCCTGCTCCGTGTCTTCAAAGCCGTTGAAGAAGCGGGCGCCGACAGCGTAGACATCCCCGACACAGTAGGCACAGCCCTGCCACTCGCCATGAAGAAAATAGTTACCGAGGTAAGGAACACGGTCAAAATCCCTGTCGCGGTCCACTGCCACGACGACTTCGGCCTCGCGGTGGCGAACTCGTTGGCCGGTGTGGAGGCGGGTGCCGAGATTGTTCACGCAACCATCAACGGAATAGGCGAGAGAGCTGGAAACGCGAGCTTGGAGGAGATTGTAGCCGCTCTCAGGTTTCTCTACGGTGTCGAAACAGGGATAAAGTTTGAAAAAATTTTCAGAGTTTCAAGGCTTGTTGAGAAGCTCATGGGCATAACTGTGCCGAAGAACAAGGCGATAATAGGCGACAACGCATTTGCACACGAAAGCGGAATACATGTACACGGCGTTCTCGGCAACCCCCGAACCTATGAACCCGTGATGCCAGAAGTATTCGGCAGACGACGCAGAATAGTTTTCGGCAAACACTCGGGAATACACGGGCTCGAGTCCTTCCTCAGAGAGCATGGCTTCACGGTCGACAGGGAGAAGGTGGCGAAGATACTTGGACGAATCAAGGAGTTCGCGGACTCTGGTGGAAAGGTTTCGGAGGAGATTGTGCTCAACTATGCGGAGGAGGTTTATGGCAGGCGGAGCCAGCAGCGCTCCTATGTCAAAAACCTGTTTCTAATGCTGGCTGGAAACGTTTTCAAGGCTCAGGTTGATTTAATGGTTGCGGGCGAGCTTGTCACAGGCGACGGAGAGGGGGCATCGGCGGTTGAAGCAGCGTTAAACGCTGTCACCAACGCGGCTCAGCGAATCGCCGACTTCGAGATAATCGACTACAAGATACATGCCCCGTTCGCCGGCGGCCAGAGCTCCGAGGCAGAGGTTGTCCTCGCTTCTGGAGGTGTTGAGTTTGTTGGCCGAGGAATAGGCTCCGACCCCTCGCTGGCTGTTGTCTCAGCTTTCACGAGCGCGGTTCACCAGCTCTTGTTTGAGCAGAGGAGGCTGGAGACAGAATGAGGGCGGCAGACGCATTAGTTAAGATAATGGAGAAGAAAGGCGTAGAGTATGTCTTCGGCATACCCGGCGGAGCCAACATGCCTTTCTACGACGCCCTACGCGACTCCGACATCAAGAGCATATTGATGAGACATGAGCAGCAGGCAGCCCATGCGGCGGAGGGCTATGCACGTGTCAAGCGGAGACCCGGTGTGTGCAGCGGAACATCGGGGCCCGGGGCCACCAACCTGATAACAGGCCTCGTCGACGCCTACATGGACAGCTCCCCCGTCGTCGCGATAACAGGACAAGTGGTGCGCGCTTTCATGGGCACCGACGCCTTCCAAGAAGCAGACATCGTCGGCCTCGTCCTTCCACATATCAAATACGCCGTCACAGTCAAAGACCCGCAGAGAGTTCTCCAAGAATTCGTCAACGCCTACAACATTGCAGCACATCACCGACCCGGTCCAACGCTCCTCGACCTCCCTAGGGACGTCTTCATGGAGGAGGTGGAGGAAAACTATGACATCCAGCCTGAGCCGCTTTTCAACAGGCCTTTACCTGAGCCCGACATCGAGTCCATCAAGCAGGCGGCGAAGCTGATAGCGGAGGCGGAGAAGCCTGTGCTGCTGGTGGGAGGCGGCGCGGTATACAGCATGGCTGGAAAAGAAATTCTGGAGCTGGCTGAGCATATTGCCGCGCCGATTGTTACTACGACGATGGGCAAGGGAGCTGTGCCCGAGGACCATCCACTGGTGTTGGGTGTCGTTGGCATGCATGGCAGAGTGGAGGCGGACCTCGCCATCGTCGAGTCAGACCTCGTCATATGCATCGGCTCAAGACTCTCGGACAGAGCGATAGGCCCCGCCAAAGAGTTTGAGAAAAACAGGAAAACCATCCACATAGACATCGACGTCAGCGAGTTCGGAAAAAACGTTCGCCCGACCGTTTCCCTTCCAGGAGACGCGCGGAAAGTGTTGGGAGAACTTGTCGAATACACCAAAGCCATCGTGGCGCGCAGGCCTGAGTGCCAGCTGGCGAAGAAGCTGCGGGAAATCGGGGAAGCATACGAGGAATACATGATGGCCATGGATGACGGACGTGTTCTACATTCGTGGAAAGTTGTCTCACTGTTGACGGACGCGGTTCCACCCGACACAATTGTCTCGACGGGGGTAGGGCAGCATCAGATGTGGGCTCAGCTTTTCTGGAAAAACAGGACACCGGGAACATGGTTGACCAGCGGAGGCCTGGGAACCATGGGGTTCGGCCTGCCAGCAGCCTTCGGCGCAAAAGCAGCAGCACCCGACAGGATAGTGATGAACCTCGACGGCGACGGCAGCTTCCTCATGACCTGCCAAACCCTCGCCTGCGTAGCCGATTATGAGCTGCCCGTGATAACCGTGATTTTCGACAACCGCTCCCTCGGCATGGTGAAGCAGTGGCAAGACATGTTCTACAACAAGCGGTATAAGGACGTCGAATACAACGACCGGACAGACCTTGTCAAGCTCTCCGAGGCTTTTGGCGTCGAGGCTGTTCGGGTTGAAAGCTATGATGAGTTGTTGAAGGCGGTGATGCGTGCTGTGAGGACAAACTCGGCCCTAACCGTTGACGTGCCCGTTGACACAGGTGAGCTTGTTTTCCCGATGGTTCCGCCGGGAAGATGGCTGGAGGATGTGAAGCTTCCTCCAGGGTTTGACCTCAGCCAGAGAATTGTCGCAGCGGGGAGAATGTCTACTTGAAGTTTCTCCTCTTCGTCGAGCTGGTCAACAGCCACGACGCAGTCGCCAAAATGATGCTGACGGTTAAGCAGGGCAACCTCTCAATAGAATCCATAAACATCCACAAAACCGGCGACGACAAGCTTTCGGCAATTCTCATGCTCGAGGGCGAGGAAAACAAAGCCGACTGGCTCGCACACAAACTCCTCAACTTCCCCTACTACAAGTCAACAGCACTCCTCAAACAAATCAAATAAATACAACATCTCACATGTTGATAAGCCATGAAAGTGTACTATGACAGCGACATCTCCCTCGATGTGTTGAAGGGAAAAAAGATAGCGGTCATCGGCTACGGCAGCCAGGGTCGTGCGCAGGCTTTGAACATGCGTGACTCGGGTCTCGACGTGGTTGTAGGCCTCCGGGAGGGAGGCTCGTCGTGGAAAAGGGCTGTCGAAGACGGATTCAATCCACTGCCAATAGAGGAGGCGGCGAAAGTCGGAGACGTCATACACATTCTCATACCCGACCCTGAGCAGCCCATGCTCTATAAAGAAAAAATACATCACCACTTGAAAGCGGGTAAAACACTCGGCTTCTCCCACGGCTACAACATACATTTTCGCCAAATTGTGCCGCCGCCGAACGTGGATGTGGTGTTGATGGCGCCCAAGTCTCCTGGGCCGCGGATGCGTGAGCTCTATCTTCAGGGAAAAGGTGTTCCCGCGCTCGTGGGTGTTGGACAAAACTATACGGGAAAGGCGCTTGAGACGGCTTTGGCTATGGCGAAGGCCTGCGGATGCTCACGAGCAGGTGTCATCGAGACAACTTTCAAGGATGAGACGGAGACTGATTTGTTCGGTGAGCAGGCTGTGCTTGTTGGTGGAGTGGTGGAGCTCATCCGCAACGGTTTCGAGGTTTTGGTTGAAAACGGGTATCCGCCGGAGCTGGCTTATTTCGAGGTTTTGAATGAGCTGAAGCTGATAGTTGACCTCATCTATCAAGGCGGAATCACGCACATGTTGAAGGCAGTTTCCGACACTGCGAAATACGGCGGCTTAACCGTCGGTCCCCAGATAGTGGACAGCCATGTGCGGAAAAACATGGAGAAAGCACTTGCACGCATCAAGTCGGGCGAGTTCGTCGAGACATGGACAGGAAACCCACGCAGCTACGAAATTCTCAACGACTTGATGAAAAAGATGGCTGACCACCAGATTGAGAAGGTTGGCGAAAAAATCAGGAAAATGGCAAACATCTAAACACGTTTAAACCCCCGTAAAGATGGTTTATTCTATGACATATCCCCTTGTTCTTACTCTGAGGACCAGAGCTGGCTCAAGAGACCTATTTCGGACTGGACCGCTGTATTGGCATCGCGCTTGGAAGGGGGAGCCTGATTAAATCCCGCAGGTCAAAAACAAGGTAGCCTTTCTCGATTAGTTCCTTCTTTCGCTCGAGGTTCCTTGCGAGGATGCCGAAGTACTCTTCCCTCCTGCCCCTGTTCCATGCGAAGTTAGATGATTTTTGTTTTAGTTTTTCAATTATCCCGAGCGCCTCGTTGTAGCCCAACTCTTTCCACTTGGCCTCCAAGAACAGTACCTTCTTCAACCTCCTGTTCACGGCTGCGGCATCTATCTCTACGTCCCTGTGCCACCAGCTGCCAAGAGCATCGACCTCAAAAGGCGACAGGACAGGTATGTAATGTAACGCCAATCTCTCAAATCCCCTGCCCAGTATCTCATTCATTTCTTCGTCATCATAGCTTGCGACGCCCAGCTCAATCTGTGATGCTTTCCTATAGCATAAGTTAAACCATGAGACGAGCGCATTCTCCCTTATGAAGTATCTTCCCCTTTTCTCCCTTACCATCAAAGGCACCCTTCTTTCGATGAAGCCAAGAAGCGACAGTTGCTCGAGATAGGGGAATATCTTTCTCGTCTCCATGCCGACATAGTTCGCTATGCCGTTTGCCGTGGAGTTGCCGGACGCAATTGCTGCAAGTATTGAGAAATAATTTCTCGGTTCCCTTAGCTCCTCCGCCAACAAGAAGTAAGGCTCTCTATAAAAATAGCCGTTCTGGTCTAAGAATTCACGCTCCACCAGCTGCCTTAACGATTTGTGCCTTGCCGAAACCTGCAGATATGAGGGCACCCCTCCGACCAGCATATAGGCCATGATCCCATATTCCCTATCCTTGAAGAAGTCAAGGGCGTGCCAGGGTCTCAGCTCTTCAAGAAGGATGTCCCTTGTCCTTCTGCCGTAAAGGGGAGAACCGCTTGAGAGGACCTCTTCGCGCATAAGCCCCAGCAAAGAGCCCGAAATGATAAGCATCATCCCACTCTTCGACATACTCCTGTCCCAGGCTCGCTGGAGATCACTCAGAATCCGCGGGTCGGTCTTTACCGCATAAGAAAACTCATCCAGCACAACGATTTTTCCTTTCCCAAGCAACCTGGAAATATAATCGAACAGATCGAACCAAGAATCAGTTTCGAGCTTCTCAATATAGGGATCGGCAAAATACGCTGAGGCCTGCTTCTTGAATTCCCTCATTTGTATTTGCTTTGATGCATCGGGAAAGACAAAGTAAAATGAGTCCTTGCCCGAAGTGAACTCCTCGATTAGCCTGCTCTTGCCTATCCTCCTCCTTCCATACAATACAACAAAGGAAGGGGCTTTCTTGAATTCTTCTTGAAGCAGGTTCAGCTCGGCCTGCCTGTTTATGAATTTACTAATCACGATTAGTACTAATTACGATTAGTATTTGTGCGTTTCGGATAAGCAACCCTTCCACTTAATGCAACTCGATGCGCGGGCTGGAAGCAACGGAGCCAACGGGCTAAAGGGGACATCGCGAACGTGATTAGCTCTGGCGCTATCGTTTATGAGCAAGGGGTCGCTGAGCAATTACCCCTCATCAGGTTGCTCTACGAAGAATAGCCTCTTGGACACGTGCTTAAGGTGTCACAGTGAAAGGAAAGGTCGTCAAGGCTTTAAACACCATCCCTTATCCGGACACTACCACTCCGGTAAAGATAAACCACTTTTCCCTCTCTTTTTTCAATCTCCGCCGGTACCAGCCCCGGTATGCTGAAGCCGTGGGAAACTATTCGCGCTCCTCTGCTGAGAGCTGTTTCGAGATGGGGTTTTATGAGGCTGAGCACATCTCGCGTGAGATAGAGGGTTATCACATCCGCGTCCGGGAGCGGAGAGGTTGTGAAGTCCTGTTTGATGACATGCACCATTTCATCAAGCCGCATCAACTTGGCTTTTTCTCTGATAAACTTGACTAGGCTGGGCCGTAGCTCGTAGCCTATGGCTCTTGCACCATATTCTTTTGCGGCGGTGAAAAGTATGCGGCCGTCGCCGCATCCGAGGTCAAGCACAGTCTCCCCCTCGTCGACACCTGCCAGCTCAAGCATTCTCCTAACGATTGAGTAGGGTGTTGGGACGAAGGGGACGGGCTTCCTCAAACCCATCCACCTTTACTCCACTATTATTCCGCGTGGTTTTGGTTTGAGGAACTCGGGCATACGGGCCTCATATTCGGCTATTTTGTCGATGTATTTTTCGAGGGTGAGCTGGATGTCGTCGAGTCCTTTTATGAGTCTTTCTCGTATGTGTGGCTCGATGTTGAAGGGGATTGTTTCATCTTCGGCTTGTATGGTTTGGGTGCTGAGGTCGACTGCTAGGTTGAGGGAGGCGGTTTTGGCTTTGTTGCGCAGCCTTGTCACGGTTTCGTCTGGTAGCTTGATGCAGACGAGGCCGTTTTTGCTGGCGTTGGTGTAGAAGATGTCGCCGAAGCTTGAGGCGATGACGCATCTTATCCCAAAGTCTGTCAGGGCCCAGACAGCGTTTTCACGCGAGGAGCCTATGCCGAAGTTCCTCCCCGCGACAAGTATCTTTGCATCCCTGTACTCAGGCCTGTCGAGGACAAAGTCTCCCTTTAGACGACCCTGTTCATCGTAGCGCCACCTGTAGAACAAGTATTTGCCGAGGCCCCGTCTCTCGATAACCTTCAGAAACTCGGCTGGAATAATCTGGTCGGTGTCAACGTCATCAGCCTCAAGCGGAGCGGCTTTACCAACCACACGGACGACAGGCTCAGGCATATCCAATTCAGGCATATCCAATTCATTAATAAGTTTGAGCGATGGCTCTATGAGGGCGCTGTGTAGACATCGATTGCAAGTTCCTCGGCCAATTTTCTGGCCGCATCGGCAACTTAGGGCGACACGATAGACAGCATAGGCTTAACCCCCACCTCTCTTTCGTATAGCTGTGCTTTGCGGAAAAGCTCAGGCACGTCTCCTTTGCTTATGCTTGATTTAACCTCAACAATGGCAGACCTGCCGTAAACCAGCTCCTCACAATCATATCTCGCCCACTTGTCAACAGTTCCTCCAAACACCTTCTCCACAATACTTTTCATCGCCTCCCTGAAAGAAGACTCAACAAGTCCCCATCTACCACCCAGAGCAACCAAAGCCCGGCCGAGTTCTGATACTTGATTGCTGAGGTGTTGTTGTCTATTCTCTCGAGTATTTCTTTGTAGCCGATGAGGCCCGCTACCACGTATCTGAACTCTTAGTCTTCTTCGAGGAGACGCAGGAGCTCTTCCTTGATCAACGCCGTCATAATCAAAAGCACCAGAGCCTATAAACTTGTCCTAGCAATGTTTATGCGGCTGTTGATGTGTTGCATGGTCATGTTTTGATTAAAGAAAAGCTACACCACAAAACAGCTAAACACCACCCTTAATCCTATAGTCGTCTCTCAGCAAGACACCGTGTTCAAGAGCCTCCGTCGCCAACGGGTTCTGCTTCTCAACAAGCCGTTTAAACTCTGAAACCGTTAGTGGAATGACTTGGAACCCTGGGGGCGGGTCGAGGTTTTCCAGTCTCTTGACAGGGGTGCCGCCAAAGACATCGGATACAAGGACTATGTCGACGTCGCTCCAAAGGTTGAAATCACCTCGGGCATAGGAGCCTACGAGAAACGCCGAAACCTGGAAACCGAGCGACGAGACCCAGTTTCTCGCCAGCTCGATTACCGCCTCCCGTTGCTCTCTCCGCCGCCTAACGATTTCCAAACCCTCACCACCCAGTCCAAAATCTTCTCCGCCGACATCAAAGCCTCAACAGCATCTTTCTCCGTATAATAGTCGACAGGGATTCCCTCAGGCCATGCATCCGGATATCGTGTGGGAACATAGAATTTATCCAAGGCCTTCGCATGTTCTAAAATTTCCGAGAAATCGACCGCGGACAGTTTCTTGACCAAGTTGGAGACGCTGTGGCCATGTGCGGTCTCACCGACGCCGCGGAGAAGAGCTTTGACAGCGTATTCCGCTGCTTGATGACTTTTGAAGCAGGCCCAGTTATAATCATCCCTTTCAAGGTCACCTCTAGCGGAATCCAAGGTCCGGCGGGCCATCATGAGCCATCTGCTGAACTCGTCTTCATCAAGCAAACCAATCAAAACAAGCTCAGACGCTTGATTTAAGGTTGCAAATTTATTAGAATGTGTCAGATGTAGAGAGCGTGGTTGACGAGGCGGTTGCCGCCGAGGAGCTTGTGAAGAAATATGGCGACGTTACCGCTGTTGACGGTGTCTCTTTCAAGGTTTATGTGGGTGAGGTGTTCTCTCTGCTTGGGCCCAACGGCGCGGGAAAAACCACGACAGTCGAGATTCTCGAGTGTCTTAGAACACCGACCTCGGGGGAGGCTTATATCAAGGGCCTCAGCGTAAAAAACCTTGGCGACATCAGGAAAATTAAGCAGATAATCGGTGTCTTGCCTCAGGAGTTTAACGCCGTAGACAACTTAACCGTTTTGGAAAATGTTCAGCTAGCCGCGGTGGCGAAGCAGGCCGACAACATTAGAGATGTGCTTGAGCAGCTGGGTCTCTGGCAAATAAGAAACAAACTTTTCTCAAAACTCTCGGGTGGGCAGAAGAGACGCGTCGGCATAGCCATGGCCCTCGTCGGAAACCCTGAGATAGTTTTTCTCGACGAACCAACCACGGGCCTCGACCCGGAGGCGAGACGCGAAACATGGCTATACATCAAGAATCTCCGAAAATCTGGAGCAACCGTGATTCTTACGACGCATTATATGGAGGAGGCGGAGAGGCTTAGCGACCGTGTGGCTGTGATGGTGAAGGGAAGGATTGCGGTCGAGGGCCGTGTGCGGGAGCTGGTGGCTTCCCATGGTGGAAAGACACGTCTCGTCTTTGATTTTCTCGATGAAGACGCGGTTGGGGTTCTACGTGGATATGGTTACGTGGTGGAGCGTGTGCAGGGTGGGAGAGTAGTAGTGAAGGTTGATAGAGAGTCGGATGTTTTCGATGTAGTGGCCTTGTTGAGAGACAGGGGGTTCGAGGCCTATCCCGAGGTTAGGCAGCCGGGTCTCGAGGACGTGTTTCTCTCGGTCATCGGTTCGAGGCTTTCTGAAACAGGTGAGCTTGTTTGACTGCTGTTCACAAGATTGTTTGGCTGCTTTTCCGGAGCTGGATGAGGGATAAATCCAGCCTCTTCTTCGGCTTCGCCCTACCCATCATGTTTCTGCTTGTCTTCGGCACCATTTTCGGAGGCCCGGCGCCGCCCAACTACAGCCTCTACATAAGGAACCTAGACACCGACCCACAGGGCAACCCGGAGCCGCTCGCAGCCGCATTCATCCAAGCACTCAACAGCAGCCAAGTCTTCGACCTCAAGCTCCTCAACCCAGACGACCCTGCTCCAAGGTCCACGGGATTCGCGGCCATCCGCATACTAACCATACCGAAAGGGTTCTCGGCATCGCTTCTCAACAACACCATCGCCAACAGGATAGACATCACAGTCGACACCATAAACCGTCTTCTCCAGATGGCTGGCGAAAACCTTCCAGAGGCGACGCGGGCAAACATCACTCAGGGCCTTAGCCAGATGAACACCTTCAAACAGCTCTTCAAAACAGAGAAGAAACCGCTCACTCTCGAGGGAAGCCCCGACGACAGGCTCCTTCAACCAATAGAGGCCATAATCAACACAGTAGCAGACAGGTTTGAACTGGCTCTTCTCAACTCCACCTCAACCATCGAAATAAACACCGTCCAAACAAACATCAGACAGCTCCGCGCCGTAGACTATTACCTGCCCGGCTACGTTGCTGCATTCATAATGACCAACGGGTTAATCGGTGTCTCCTCCTTCACCGCAGAGATGAGGCGGAAAGGTGTGATGAAGCTGATTGCAGCGACTCCTCTTTCTCGGGCCTCGTGGATCGTTTCGCTTGTCTTGATGCAGACGATTGTCTCGTTGATTTTGACGGCTGTGATGATAGCGGTGGGGTGGATGGTTTTCCGCATAGCGGCTGTTCCCGACCTGTTCAGCCTCTTGATAATCCTGCTCGGCACCCTGGCTTTCACAGGCCTCGGAAGCTTCATCGGCGGTGTGGTGAAGTCGGCGGAGGCTGTTACCGCTCTCGGAAACACGCTCTCGTTTCCCATGATGTTTCTCTCGGGCGCTTTCTGGCCCCTCGAGCTGATGCCACCCTTCATGCAGCAGATAGCAAGGTTTACACCGCTCTACTATTTCCACGTCGCCTTGAGAGAGTCGCTGATAGCGGGCTCGGTATCGACCGCGCTTATCCCCGCAGCCGTCGTCGCCATCTTAGCTATGGCAGGCATCATTCTCGCCGCGTACACGACAAAGTGGAGAGACTTTTAGCCGAACTCCTCGACCAAAACCGGCACAACCCTATCACGCAACATCTTCACAGCCTCCACAGGGTTTTCTCCAAGCGGATGACCGAAGCAGATATGCGAAACACCGGCCCGTATGAGCTGCGCCGCCTTCTCCACAATAGCGTCGACATCACCGCCCAGAGCCAGGTTCTCAACCATCTTCTCCTCCACGCTTGGTTCATGGGCCAGCAGGTCTCTATACTCTATGCCCGCGGCGGCCAGCATCGGAGAATCGCCGACCAGCTCTGGAACATAGCTCCACAGAGCTTCGAGCAGCTTGTCCATGTCCTCGCCTATGTTGGTGAAGGGCCTAGCTATGAGCTGGATGTCTTTTCTGCCTGTTTCGTCGATGATGTTTCGGAGATACTGTGCATAGCGTGGGTTGGCGAGGTTGTCCACAACTATGCCCTTCACATAATCGAGAGAGGCGGCGGCCCGGGCCAGCTTCGGCCCGCTTGTCCCAACATAGACCTCGGGCTCCGAGGAAACCCTCCAACTGATTCGACTGTATTCTTCGACTATCATTTTCACTTTCTCAACCACTTCGCTTATCGTGGCATGTTTCTCACCCATGTAGGCTCCCCTCGAGACGCCGAGAACAGCGCCCGGGGCCAGGGTGTTTAGGTAGGCGAGAAACCTTGCGTTGACCGCTGGGCTGTAGAGGTTGGCTGGGACGGTGACAGGGCCCACGCGGATATGTTTGAGATATGGTGCGACCGCTGTGGAGAGGCTCCAAGCAGGCCGCCATGGAAGATGCTCATAAAAATGTAATGAGTAGAAATAGTTGCCGTCTATGGTTTTGGCGACGGCGAGACATGTCGCAAAATCTTTGTCGCCCTCGAGAGCCACGCTGAACAAAGCCTGTGAGGGAACGGGGAAACTGCTGGATACAAACATTTACAAACAACAAGCACCGTAGATGTTCATGAGTTTTGTCGACGTGGTCGGCGCGGGGAGGATAGGCCACGGCATAGCCCTATGCGTTGCGATGCATGGTTTCAGGGTTAGGCTCAGGGATGTCAAGCATCGAACTCCTGACGAGAGGAAAATGCTGCGAGAAAAAATTTTAAGCCAGATACAGGAAAGCCTGAGACTCTTTGAGGAATGTGAATTTATTCACGAGCCTGTTGACGAAGTGGTTAAGCGGATAGTTTTTGCCGACGGATACGATGGCCTTGAGGATGCTTTTCATGTTGTCGAAGCTGTTCCAGAAGACGCAGCTGTGAAGAAACAGGTTTACAGCATGGTTTGCGAAAGAATTGGAAGTGATGCTTTGCTGGCGTCGACGAGCAGCAGCATGAGGCCCTCAGCTTTGGCCAAGCATGTGAAACATCCTGAACGCTTTCTCGTTACACATTGGATAAACCCCGCCGAGCTCATCCCACTCGTCGAAGTCGCTCCCGCTCCTCAAACATCACGAGAAACTGTAGAGGAGGCTGTCGAGTTTCTCCGTAGATGTGGAAAAAGGCCCGTGGTGTGCGGTGATAGCCCGGGCTATGTTTCTGCTCGTTTGCAGGCGGCGTTGATGAACGAGGCTCTTAGGCTGGTTGAGGAGGGTGTTGCTTCGCCGCATGATGTTGACGAGGCTTTGATGGCGGGCATAGGCTTTAGGCTTTCGGTGCATGGGTTGCTCGAGTTCGTTGACTGGGGCGGTGTAGACATTCTCTACAGAGTTGACGAGTATCTCGCGGCTGAGCTAAATGCGGAGCGTTTCAGGCCACCGGCTCTGCTGAGGAAACTTGTTGAAGAAAGGCGTCTCGGCATGCATGTTGGGCGGGGTGTTTTCGACTATGACGGCATAGATATCGAGGCTCTGAAGCTGAGCCGTAAGAAAGCCATGGTTAAAAGATTGAAGCAACTGAGAGATGAGCAAGGTTGAGGACAAAGATTGCATGCACTCTGGGGCCCTCGCTTCGAGAGGTTGAGGATATTGAGAAAGCCATCTCACTCGGATGCCGCATCTACCGCATAAACTTCAGCCACGGCAACCCCGCTCTCTGGCGTCAGCTGGCGGATAACGCACGCGAGGCCGCGGAAAAACGGGGTGAGAAAATTGTGTTAATAGGTGATTTACGCGGGCCCTCCATCAGGGTCTCAGGCCTCGAAACAAGCATCAGCCTCCGCGCCGGTGAAAGAGCGAAGTTTTCTCTCGACGGCCCGCTCAGCCTACCCTATCCACGTTTCTTCGAGACAGTGGAGATAGGTGACACGCTCGTCTTCGACGACGGCCGAGGCATGCTCAAAGTCGTCTCAAAAGATGAGACATCTATCGCGGCCGAAGCCATCAGACCAGCCACAATCTCCCCCAACAAATCCATAGTGATAAGAGGGAAGGAGGTTCAGGTTCCTGATTATCTCGAGACAAGCAGAGAACAGCTTCAGGCTGCGGCTGCCATGGAGCTGGACTATGTTGGCTTAAGCTTCGTGACCAAAGCGGCCGACGTTGATGCCGCGAGAGCATTTTTGCAGGAAAAAGGTTTGGCGACAGGTGTGATAGCTAAGATAGAGACACCTTCGGGTGTGAAAAATGTTGATGAAATAAGTGAGCGAAGCGACGCAGTGTTGATTGCGCGGGGAGACCTTGGCATGCATTTTCCTCTTGAATATGTGCCACGTCTCCAGAAAACAATTATCGACGCGGCATACAACGCATGTAAGCCGGTCATCGTCGCCACCCAGCTTCTCGGCACCATGGTTAACGAGCCTGTCCCCTCGCGGAGCGAAATTGTTGACGTGATGACCTGTGTGGAGGATGGGGTGGATGTGTTGATGCTGACCGCTGAGACAGCCGTGGGCCGTTATCCACTCGAGTCCATACAGTGGCTTGTCAACATCGCGGAAACCTATGAGAAGGGGATTGAGCCGAGGCGGACTCTTCCACCATCCGCAGAAGTGGTTGACAGGTTTGCGCTCGCAGTGGTCAATCTCGCCGAATCGCTTGCGGCGAAAATAGCTATTTTCACGATGAATGGAAACATGGCCCGCCGCATAGCACGCTTCAAACCCGTGTCAGGAATAATTGCTGGGACGCCTAACAGGGATGTGGTTCCGCGGTTGATGCTTCTATGGGGTGTTACACCTCTTGTTTTGGAGGCTCAGAGCTATGCGGAGGGGTTGGAGCTGTTGGAGAAGAAACTGGAGGAGGAGAGGCTGGCCGAGCCCGGGGACACCTACGTGCTTACCTACGGGTTAGTGAAAGAGCCTGTTCACATCGTCAAGATGAAAAAATTCATGTGAAACTATTTTGTTTCTTGCAGGTCTTCTACGCCTTTTTCGGTGATTTTGAAGTATGCCTCGGCTGTGGGCGGGTGGTATGGGCTGTCGATTATGCGGGCGAGGCGTGTGTTGTTGGCGGCTCTTCTGATGAAGATGCGGTATGTGCTGCTGTGGGCGAGGACGTGGCCTCCGCTGGGTTTGTTGGGGTCGCCGAAGAACTGGTCAGGGTTAGCCTGCACCTGATTAGTCAACACAACCGCGATGTTGTGAACCTGCGCCGTCCGAAGCAGCCTGTGCAACAGGTCGTTCAACCGCTGCTGCCTCTCAGCCAACGTGCCGCGCCCGATAAACTCCGCCCTAAAATGCGATATAATCGAGTCGATTATCACGAGCCGGGCCTTGTATTTCTCAACGTAGCGGCCGAGCTCCTTCACAGTCAGCTGTAGATGGCTCGAGTTATAGACGCTGGCGAAGATGATGTTTTCCAGTATTTTCTGTGGGTCGAGGCCACGTGCCTCCGCTATCTGGCTTATCCGCTCGGGCCTGAAGGTTGCCTCCGTGTCGATGTAGATGGCTGAGCCCTCGAGGCCTCCCTGTTCACGGGGCAGCTGAGCCATTACACAAAGCGTGTGGCAGACCTGTGTTTTTCCGCTGCCGAACTCTCCGATAAGCTCTGTGATGGCCTGAGTCTCCACCCCGCCTCCCAGCATCGCGTCAAGGGCCCTTGAACCGGTGGTAAGCCTCTGCATAGACTTGCGTCTCTCCAAAACCTCTGTGGCGGGGACAAACTCTCTGTCGAGAAAACCGCTCTCGATGAGTAGCAGCCGGGCCTTGAGACATAGCTCCTCAGCTTTCTCGGGGCTGATGCCCAGCTCGACAAGCTCTCGCGGAGTGGCTGCGGCGAGGTCGAGAACAGAGGTTATGCCGGCCGAGTTAAGCTTCTCCTCCGTCGCCTTCCCAACACCCTCAATACTCTGCAGGTCGAAGATATCTATCTCCTTCTCGGCAGAAGATTTCTTGGTCATGCGTCTATTTTCATAGACGGTAGGCTGGTATAAAAGAGATGGTGTTGGTTTGTGAAGGGGGGAGGGGTTACTGCTTCTCAGCTGTTGCGAGACGCGGGCCTAGTGCTTTCTGGAGCGTTTTCACCAGCCCGTGGCTAAGGGGGACGAGGTAGGCGGCTGAGATGGCGTTGAAGAGAGCCGTCAACCCGGTTATCAGCAGGGCTACGGCCAAGTCGGTCTCGGCCACGAAACCCACTGCCGAAAGCGCTCTTTTCCCAAACGGCAGATAAATCTGCGGAAACAGCAGATAATACAGGGCGAAGGTTACAGGCGCCATCACACCAGCCCTCATCAGCACACCACCGACCGTCGACAAAACAACCTTCCCCCGGCCAAGCCTCCTCGCAGCCCAAAGCCCAGCATAGACGCCGAGAAACATCGACAAAACAGCGGTAAGCTTCATCAGCTGCGGAATAGGCGGCGGCGCAAACACACCCGTCGCGGTTATCACCAATGCATACCAGTGGGCCAAAGCCGTCACCAGCCCATATCTCCACCCCAGCAGCAGAAACGACAACATGTCAGGTATTTCGGCGAGGTCAAACCGTAGAAAAGGCAACAGCGGAAAAGGCACACTAGCCGGCGCCAACCCCATCACATAAGCCAACGCCGCAAAAGAAGACGCCAAGGCAAGTCTTTGTATGTTATTCATCAAGTTATGAAGATTTTGAGTCTTATTTAAAGTTGCTTAAGACTATCGGTATTTTTACTTTAAAGTAAAATTATTTGTTCATTGAAGTTATCTCCTTTCCGAAAAGCGCTACTTTTCTGAAAAGCTCGGGGTGTTTAGGTGCAACTACTCTCGAGCGGCCGACCTCGTAAATCGTGACCAAACCTGCTTCTTGAAGGGTTTTCACGTGTTTGTAGGTGATGGCGTAACGTGTTTTGAGGAGTCTTGCGACGCCTCTGATGTGTAGAGGCCGCTGGCTCGAAGACACGAGGCTCAGTATCCGCAGACGCACAGGGTTACCCAAGGCCATGAAAAGCCTCGACAACCTCTCGATCTCCTCACTCGGCACAATTTGAGCAGCCACATATGATATGATATCCACTTACATGTAAACATTTGCATCACTCATTTACAATCATCACATCAACATCCATCAACGGAGGGCCGGCGAAGACGCGGCCAAGGCTCGCATGTTTCCTGGGATGTGTTGTGATGTTTATATGGTGCATGATGTGTTTTCTTGATGAATGAGTGTTAAGGAGCTGCGGCTTCGAGTAGCAGAAGCCAAGCAGCGTGACGTGGGATATGGAATAGCCCGTATAGACAGGTCGGTGGGCGCCGAAGCAGGCCTCTCGACAGGTGACATTATTGAGATACGTGGAAAGAAGCTCACCGCCGCGACGGTTTGGCTGGGCTACATGGAGGATGAGAAGGAGAAAGACATCATCAGGATAGATGGCCACATCAGAAACAACGCAGGAGTTTCTCTCAACGACTACGTCATAGTCAGGAAAGCGAATGTGAAAGAGGCCCAGCTCGTCGTCCTCGCGCCCTACAACACCTCCATCAAGGCTGATGAAAATTTCACAAAACTTGTGAAAAGCAGGCTCATCGAATACCCCGTCGTACACCGCAACATCATCCCCGTCCTGTTTTTCGGCAACCTCTTCACCTTCGCCGTTGTCCAGATGAGGCCGACGGGAGTGGCTAAGATAACTCCCCGAACCAAGCTCGTGATACAGAGCAGGGTTGTGCAGGAGAAAACTCTCCGAACCAGCATCACATACGAGGACATAGGCGGGCTGCAGGAGCAGATACAACGTGTCAGGGAGATGATTGAGCTTCCGCTCCGCTTCCCGGAGCTGTTCCAGAAGCTTGGAATAGACCCGCCCAAAGGCGTGCTACTCTACGGCCCACCCGGCTGCGGAAAAACACTTCTAGCCAAGGCGGTTGCCACAGAGGCGGAGGCGAACTTCATCCTCATAAACGGCCCCGAGATAATGAACAAATACTATGGCGAGACCGAGGCGAGGCTGCGTGAAATCTTCCGCAAGGCCGAGGAAGAAGCACCCAGCATAATCTTCATCGACGAGATTGACGCCATAGCTCCCAAGAGAAGCGAGGTCACCGGCGAGGTGGAGAAACGAGTAGTGGCTCAGCTGCTTGCGTTGATGGATGGGCTTGAGGGCCGCGGCTCCGTAATCGTCATCGGCGCCACAAACAGGCCAAACGCACTCGACCCAGCGCTGAGAAGACCCGGAAGATTTGATAGAGAAATCGAGATAGGCATCCCGGACAAGAAGGGCCGCATAGAGATACTCACCATACACACACGCGGAATGCCGCTTGCAAAAGATGTCCAGATAGATAGGCTCGGGGAAATGACACGCGGATACACGGGCGCGGACCTCGCGGCGCTTTGCCGCGAAGCAGCTATGAAAGCCATCAGAAGAATATTGCCCAGCATAGATTTCTCAAGCGAAAGGATATCGCCTGAGATTCTTAACAGCCTCGAGGTCACGATGAAAGATTTTCTCGACGCATACAAGGAGATAACGCCAAGCGCCTTGAGAGAGGTTGAGATAGAGACGCCGACGGTGAGGTGGGAGGACATAGGTGGGCTTGAGCAGGTGAAGCAGAAGCTTATCGAGATGGTGGAATGGCCTCTCAAGTATCCGGAGAAGTTTGAAAAACTAGGCATAAAGCCTCCGAGAGGCGTGTTGCTCTACGGCCCACCAGGCTGCGGAAAAACACTCTTGGCGAAAGCAGTGGCCACCGAGAGCGAGGCAAACTTCATCACAATCAAGGGCCCAGAAATATTCTCCAAATGGGTCGGTGAATCGGAGAAAGCCATCCGCGAAATCTTCCGCAAAGCACGTCAAGCGGCTCCGGCCGTGATTTTCTTCGACGAGATAGAGGCGATAGCGCCGCGGAAAGACTTGGCCGAGGATAGCTCAGGGGTAACCAACCGCGTCGCCAGCCAGCTGCTCGCCGAAATCGACGGCATAGAGGAGCTCAACGACATCGTGGTGATAGGCGCGACAAACAGGCCCGACATGCTCGACCCCGCGCTCCTGAGGCCGGGCAGGTTCGACAGACTACTACTCATACCGCCTCCCGACGAAAAAGCACGAGCCGAAATCTTCTACATCTACACACGCAAAATGCCGCTCGCAGACGACGTAAACATCGAGGTCCTCGCAAGCCGCTGCGAAGGATACTCCGGCGCAGACATAGAATCCGTATGCAAAGAAGCCGCTCTCGCAGCGCTGCGACGTGACATCAACGCCGACAAAGTCACCAAAAGAGACTT
The DNA here is from genome assembly GCA_937934305.1 of Candidatus Caldarchaeum subterraneum. Classification (GTDB taxonomy): domain Archaea; phylum Thermoproteota; class Nitrososphaeria_A; order Caldarchaeales; family Caldarchaeaceae; genus Caldarchaeum; species Caldarchaeum subterraneum_E. The sequence continues at coordinate 71,077 of CALHAG010000014.1, read as the reverse complement.
CGAAGAAGCGCTCATGAATGTTAAGCCGAGCATCACTCCTCAGATGATGAAAGAGTATGAGAAAGTCGGTGACATGCTTAGGTCGTCTGAGAAACCTTTGATGATGATAGGCTGAACAGATTTGTCGAAATACGTCGAGGTTCTTGAGACGCTGCGGCGGATGGGCGGCAAAGCTATGCTGCAGAACCTGTTGGATGAGATGAAGAGGCATCAGTCTAAGCTCTCGACGATGGAGCTGCTTCAGATGCTGATGAAGCTGGAGATACATGGCAAGGTACGCGTCTCTACCCTTGATGAGGAGAGAAAGGTCGTCGAGCTACTCTCCGAAGAAAGCGTCTAAACTGCTCGACCTCTTCGACAACGTCTGCCGCAGCTCAGCCAAGGCTTTACCGACACGCTCCCGTGAAAAATCAAACTCCTCGACAAGAAGCTCCACCACCAGCTCCTCCGAAGGCTCCCGCCAATCAAGGACATAGTCATCCGTCACCCTCGGTTGTAGGAAAAGCCTCCTAACAACCTGTATATCGAACTCGACCTCTACAGCACCGGCCTCCACAGCTTTCTCCAGCGACCCATACTCCTTCACAATCTTCAACGCCGTCTTAGGGCCAACACCCCTGACCTGCGGCGAATAATCAGTCCCAACCAGAAGACCTATGTCTATCAGCTGCTCTCGTGTCAACCCTAGTGATGCGAGAAGCCTGTCGAGATAGATTATCTCAGGCAGCACCTCCACATACTCTTTCCGTCCGGGGAGCTTTCTACGTCCCACGATGGAGAGGTTTCTGACGAGTCTCGGGGAGCCGAAGAGAAGCGAATCCATGTCCTGTGAACCGGCGGCGTAGACAGAGCCTTTAGCCGCCATGTAAGCGGCCTGAGCCTCGCCCTCCGACGGAGCCATCACATAGGGAACTCCCATGGCCTTGAGAAGGTCGGCGGCGCTCTCCACCATGTATTTCTCCAAACTCGCTGCACGCTGTGCATATCGCCGAGCAGCCTCCAAATCCCCTTCAGCCAACGCCGCCTCATACAGCCTACCAGCCTCTTCACGAGACACCGCCCTCTTCTCAATCGTCCGATACTTTTCCTCAGGCGGCCTTCCGTCGAAAACATAGACGGGCAACAACCCCTCCTGAAGAAAGTTAATGGTTCTGAAGAAGAGGCCGCTCAAATGGCTTGTAACCCTGCCGCGTCTATCCATCAGAGGCCTTCCATCGGGGCCCCGGATGGTTGCGAGAAACTGGTAAAGAATGTTGTATGCGTCGAATGCTATGGCTTTGCCCGAGAGCTTCTTCAAAGAAGTCTGCTCAACAGCCTCGCCGGGAATGATGTCCCCAATCTTTACACCCATCCTACAAACAACACCACACAAACAGTAGATAAACATAAATGATTGAGAAAAGTAATATGGGTGTGCGGCCCTTAGTCTACGTAGCGTTATTATTCCTCGTTGGATTAGGGTTGTTAAACGCCGCACAGACACAGTCTGTTATTACCACAACAACCACGAGAGTGGTTACAATCAGTCCCACAACCTACACGACGGTGATAACAGTCTCCGCCACAACAATTGTCGCAACCATCCAGGTCCCAGGCTACACGGCAATAGTTGAGGTTTACGAACCCGACCAAACATGCACAATCACCTTCACAGCACAGCAGCCACCCAGCGTAATCGCCATTCCCGGCACGACAATAGCCGTCCCCGGAACGACCCTAAGCACCGTCATAAACACCCAATCATACATCACAACAATTATCCAAACGGAGGGAGGAACAGCGTTAACCAGAACAGGGCTACAGCCAATTCCATTCACCACAATGGGTTTCACCGTAACCCTGCTCGCCTACGGAGTTTTAGTCGAAGGATGCAGCGTCAGAACAGTGAGCCAAATCATCTCCTACATCCTCGACGCCGTGCCAGCCACAGTAAGACTCTCATTCCCCGGCTTCACCACAGCATTCCAGGGAACTACTTTCACCATGCCCGGCGACATGCCGAGCATAGACCTAACAACTACCTACACCGAGCTGAGAAGAGGAACAACATACACCTCCTCGACGAGAAATCCTGGAACAACCTTGACAACCACCCAGACAATAACCGAAAACCGAACAACGGCAACAATTGTTGCACCAGGTACAACAATTACCGAAACCTATACAACAGTGATAACCCTTCAGCAACAAACCACACCAGCCCAAACCATGACTACAACAACACCCACAGTGGCAGCCACAACCACAGCTGTCGCGACCCAGACACAAGCCCCGTCTGGGCCCTCTCTAACAGATGTATTGATACCTGCCGCGGTGATAGTGGTGCTCCTTGCGGTGGTTGTTTTCGCTTTAAGACTCCGTCGATGAAAGCTCCGCGGCCTTCGTCGCCTCTTCCTCCGCAGCCGCCGCCTGCTGCTTCTTCAGCTCCAGCTTCTTCAACGTTACCAGGTAGCCGGCGATGCGGTTGGCGAGCTTCTTCGAAAACCGCCCCTCCAAAACCTCTCTAACCAGCTTCTTGTTCTCCTCGAAGCTTGTCGAGACACGGGCGCCGTAAAGCTCGTTCACCGTCTTAGCCAAGGTCTTAACCTTACGCGTCCTAACCTTGCCCAGAACAGCTTCACCTAAACCACCTCCAACAAATCCAGCGATATAAACATGAACCAGCAACATAGAAACAAGGAGTGCGGTCGGCTGGCACGCAACCACCAAACAGCATCTAGGAAACCCAAAAAGAGGCTAGGGGTCGCATACAGCAAATAAGATTATCAAGATAAATGCTGGTCCGGTGTTTTCGGCTCTGGGTTGAGGGAGATTATCGAGTCTATCGGCTCTGGATTGGTTAGGGTTAACAGCGAGAATCCTCCGGGTCGTGAGTCTGATGCGGCGAGATATTTTGCGGAGAGGGCTGCGGAGCTTGGGCTGAAGGCTCGTGTAATTGAACATGGAGCTGGAAGAGCTTCGGCCCTTGTTGACATGAGCTTTGGCGAGGGCCCTGTTCTGGTTTTTAACTCCCATCTCGACACTGTGCCTGTTGGACCTATTGAGCGCTGGAGTTTCCATCCATTTTCAACCGGTGTGAGCGGCGGTTATCTCTGTGGCCGTGGCTCTGTGGATGCCAAGGGTGCGTTGGCTGCGATGCTGGCCGCTGTCTCGACGCTGAGGTCCGAGCGCTTTGTGGGCCGGGTTGTTTTGATGGCTGTGGCTGATGAGGAGGTCTCGGGCCTCGGCTCATTATCGCTAATCAAGTTGTTGGACAGGGTTGATTACATGGTGGTCGGTGAGCCGACCTCGCTGAAAATATGTGTAGCGAGCAGGGGCCGAACAGAGGTCTCGGTCAACTTCTACGGAAAACCTGCACATGCCTCAAAGCCTCTTGAAGGCGTAAACGCTGTGACGGCTTCCGCGAGGGCATGTGTAAGGCTTGCACAGCTTGAGAAAGGTTTCGGGAAAAGACTTAGGTATTTGGGCAGGTCCTCGGCGGCGGTCACCGTCATGAGAGGCGGGCTGAAACCGAACGTCATCCCCGACGTCGCAAACATCGTCATCGACGTCAGGACAACCGTTGAAAAACCCGCGGAAACACTCCGCTTCATCAAGCAATTCATCAAACCAGCCCTACCCAGAAAAACATCCTTCGAAGCCACAATAACATCCCACATCCCACCATACATGACCAAGCTCGGAGGCGCGCTTGTAAACGCCTGCCAACAAGCATGCAGAGCAGCGGGTATCAAGCCTGTTTTTGCAGGGTTCGACGCGGCGACCGACCTAAACCGAATACATAAGGTTAGGCCCGTTGAAGGCGTCATCATCGGGCCCGGCGACCTTCGTCTCGCCCACAGCTTCCGCGAAAAAGTCGCCGTGAAAGAACTAGTGAAAGCAGCCGTAATCTACAAAACAATAGCGGAGAAAATTCTGTCATAGTTGCGGTTTTCTACTCACTATATCATCTTTTACAGAGGTAGTTATTTCCTGTTTAAACTCCTCCAGCAGAAAGAGGCTTATGTCATCCTTCGTTTTTTCACCCTGCCTAAAGGGCACATCCAATACATATATCAAGTTCCGGATATAGATGACAAAGTATGAAAAGATGCCGAAAACCGCGACAGCCGACAGATAGTTCTGAGTCTCCGTTATAGCGACTAATACTATCACGCCTGTTGCGAGAACATTTACGAGAAGCCGAGCCGAGGGAAGGAAAATTATACGCTGAATGTAGTATATGCGGAAAATTATTTTGAGAAGGTTTGTGCATGTGTCTTTTATTTGCGAGATGCTATGTGCTGTGACGCCTGTTATGCCGATTTCTGTGAAGTAAGATTGTAGATACCTGACAGCTTCTACGCATGGCTTCAGATCTTTGAACCCGCTTTGCTGGCTGACGCCGTTTACAAAGCTCTCAATAATGTAGATGAGTTGCCGTCTCACGTTTTCGAGGTTAAACTCTTCGCTAACTTTGGTCAGCGCTTTGGATTCTTCCCAAATTTTTTCAAGCATGGACCTTATTTCAACGGCCATTTTCTCCGCCTCTTTGTAGTCATTTATTAAACCGGCCATGTAGAACCCCAAAATAAACAAGGCACTAGTTATCACACTGCCTACAAGCAGGTTGACAGGTACGAACTCAAGCTCGTAGGAACTTATAATGACTTTCACGAAAACCAGCGGCACAGCGATAAACAAGGATTTGATTGCTATACTTGGTCTCCAAAACATCTCTGTGAAGTTGAAGAAAATGGCGCTAAAAGTGTTTCGCCGCAGCTTCATGTCTCTTTTTGTAATAGCTGCTTCGAGGGGAAAATGAGCTTATAGCGTGGTTTTCAGTCTGATGGATATGTTTTCGTTGGCTATACATGGTGGTGAGCCTGTTAGGCGGAGGCCTTTTCCCCGCTGGCCTTTTTCCGACGATGAAGAGGTTAGAGAGGTTTTGGAGGTTTTGCGTGAGGGGCCCTGGTCCGCCGGCTCGCAGAAGATTAGGTTGTTTGAGGAGGAGTTTGCGTCTTTTCATCATGCGCGTTACGGTGTTTCATGCACCAGCGGCTCGGTTGCCTTGTTTGTTTCGCTTAAAGCCTTGGGAGTGGGCTCGGGCGACGAGGTCATCGTCCCCGCCTACACCTTCCTCGCAACAGCAACTGCAGTCATAGACGCGGGAGCAACACCCGTTATCGTCGACATCGACCCCACAACATACAACATCTCACCCGAAGCCGTCGCCAAAGCAGTCACCGATAAAACTCGATGCATCATACCCGTCCACCTCGCAGGCTGTCCAGCGGACATGGACAAAATATTGGAGACAGCTGAGAAGCGTGGGTTACGGGTTTTGGAGGATGCTGCACAGGCCCATGGCGCCGAGTGGAGAGGCCGCCGCGTAGGCTCTCTCGGAAACATGGCTGGGTTCAGTTTCTACCAGAGCAAGAACATGGCCTCTGGAGAAGGGGGGATAATCACGACAAACGATGAGACGCTTGCGGAGCTGGCTCGGAGCTTGGTGAACGTTGGACGGGATGTGAAGCGTGGATGGTATGAGCATGTAAGGTATGGCTGGAATTTCCGCATGACCGCTTTCCAGGCAGCGATTCTCAGGGCCCAGCTGCGGAGACTATCTGAGCTGAACATGAGGAGGACGCGGTCGGCGGATTTTTTGGATGAGAGGCTGAGGGAGATTGATGGTGTGGAGCCGCTTGAGAAGCCGCCGCAGGTCACGGCGCATAGCTATCATCTCTACATCGTCCGCGTCGACGTCAAGAAATTCGGGTTCAGCGCAAAGGAGGAGTTTGTGAAAGCGTTGAACGCCGAGGGAATACCGTGCAACGCCGGATACAGGCCGCTGAGCAGCTACTGGTTCATCGCCGAGAAATCACATATCCCCATGCCTTTGAAAAACACCGAGAAAGCAAGCCAATACGAGGCTGTATGGATTCCACAGTACGTGTTGCTGGGTGAGCGTGAAGACCTCATGGATGTTGTCGACGCATTCGCCAAGCTGAGAAAAGCCGCAGGGTCTTAGATCTCCCATTTCCATGCAAGGTTTTTCTCGAGACGGGATGGTGCTTTCGAGAGAAGAGCAGGGTCCACCTGTCTATTCTCCACAACAACTTCAGAGACCTCGGCTGATTTTACCACCCCGCCCAGAGACTCCACCTCACGCTGAAGACTGGGGAGAAGCTCCTGCACAGACTCAACAGTTTTAGGCAGCTTGACACGGTTTTTCTCCACGGCTGTGAAGACCGCGTAACAGGCTACCGAGTTGTTTTCAGACTTCTTCAGCACAACATTTGTTGCATCATATTTTTTCAGCAATTGCTCCAAGCTCTGGAAATCCAGCCCCTCCACCACGAGATCAAGCCGCGGCGCCTTCTCAAGCACCACGAAGAAGCCGAGATATATCTGGAGAGCTCCCTCAAAATCGGGGCTGGCCCTAGTCATTCCGACGATGGTGTATTCCTGCCCCTCGCGTATCAGGAAACGCTGAGAAAGCTCGGGAGGGATGGTTGCAATTAGGCTGTTACCGCTTCTTCTGACGACGCCGCGGAAAACAACCGTGTCCTCAACCCATGACAAACCCTTCGCCTAATCATGTAGAGGCCCCGACGGTATAAAGGGTTTGTGTCCCGCGCTGGATGTAGGTTGTCAGCCATGATGCGAGAAGTCTTCCCCTCGGGGTTAGGCTGTACTGTACGCGGATGGGGCTCTCGCTGACGTGAACCATTCTTTCGACAAGCCCGTGTCTGCATAGTTTTTTCAGTCTATCTGAGGCGATTTTCCAGCTTAGTCCTGGGAGAGAGTCGACGAGCTCGGCGCTGTGGAGAGGCCTTTGGCCAAGTGTCTGGAGAATTTCTTTTGACCATTTACATTTCAGCACCTCGGCTAAAACATGTGGCGGGACGTGAGGTATGAGTGATTTAACCATCTCAGCTAAAGCAAGACCCTTTTCTGTCAGACCGTACCCCGCATCACTCATCGAAACAACTCCATGAGCCATTAGACTCGAGAGCTTGTTTGACAAGACCTTCTGGCTTATTCCGAGACTTTTTAGGAGGTCAGCGAACCGGCGAGGGCCATGCATCATCTCCACAATGACGGGAACAGTCCATTTACATCTAAACAGCTGAGTTGGAAAGCTTTGGACAGCGGCCTCCAACATCCTATTCCCACAACTCTCTCTGAGAGATAAAGTTATGTTAAAGTCGTAGCTGATTTTCGGCGAAGCTCATGGAAATGTGAAAAAATTTCTGGGAATTAGGTTGTCCAGAGCTGAGAGAATCCCAGGCCCTGAAGCAGCTTCTGGAGAGCTTAATAGTTCGCTTATCACTTTTAACCTGGGTGAATTAGTTGACCCTGGTCATTAAGAAGATAGACCCTGAAAAAGTCAGGTTGTTTAAGGCCGAGGCGGTGAAAAGGGGTCTCCTTCTTCATCAAGCAATAGAGGAGGCAATAACCCTCTGGCTCAATACCAGCCGTTCCGCCGCGGAGACAGATTTCGAGGCAAACAACAGACTCTACGAAGCTATGAAAGAAGAGTTGAGAAAGAAGCATAGAGGCGAGTTTGCGGTCATAGCCGAGGGCAGGCTCGTGGGCATCTATCATGAGAAGAAAGAGGCATTGGAGGCCTTGCGTAGCCTTGGTGTTAACCACGCAATACTGACACAGATAGGTGTAGATGAAGAACGCCGGAGCGAGCTGGAATGGTGGGGCGGATCTATAGAGCTTCAGAATGCACAGGACACTTAGCTGCCAAAAGACATCCAACCCCCTCCTTAACCATAACGCTTTACAACATAACAGGGGATAAGGTAGCTGAGGATGTGAAGATACCGGTGGACACTGGCTATGAAGGGCCGATAATGCTGACCTCAGAGCTTTATAGATTCTTCATGAAGGCGGAGCTACCTAGAAGCCTTTGGAGAAGCTACAAGACCCTATCGGGAACAATAACCATGCGCACAGCCAGAGCAGTAATCAAGATTATTGACCAAGAGATAGAAACATTTGTCGAGACACCTTTCCTTGGTGAGGGCAAGCTCTTGATCGGAAGAGAGATACTAAACAAACTGACAATAATAATTGACGGTAAGAGAAGTGAAACATGCGTCTCAAACGATTAAAACATCTCATGCAGATGTGGGTTATACTGCGCCTCTTTCCCCATCACAGTTCATCTTCCTAAACACATCACAATGTCGCTCGACGAATGGAAGATCAAGTGTATAGATATTTCTCATCAACACGATAAACCATCGTCCACATAGCGATAAGAGACAATTTCAGCAAAATTCTAGACGGAGAACTGAAGGGAGCGTTGAGATAAATCAGAAGACGGAGATGTAACCTAAAGGTAATAGCCTTACCGTTTTGAAACCATTTGCTCAAATATTGTCACATGGTCAGCTGTGTCATGGCTCAGCGGATTCCCGGATACATATATGGGACAAGAGAGGTTCCGCAGGCCCCTGTCTCGGATGAAGAGTTCAGCCTTCTCAAGACAACGGTGCTTATGACTGATGAGGATATTAGGTATCTCAGAATGGCTGGTGAGGTTCTCCGCGACCAAGTGGATGACGTGCTCGACCTCTGGTATGGCTGGGTAGGCTCCCACAAGCATCTCGTCCACTACTTTGGTGACCGCAAGTCAGGCCAGCCGATAGGCGAGTATCTACAGGCTGTGCGTAGAAGGTTTGGGCAGTGGATTCTCGACACCTGCTTCAGAGAATATGACAGGGATTGGCTCAACTACCAGTATGAAATCGGGCTACGCCACCACAAAACCAAGAAAAACAAAACTGATAAGGTGGACTCGGTTGAGCACATCCCGCTCCGTTACCTCATCGCCTTCATAGTGCCGATAACAGCCACCATCAAGCCGTTTCTGTCGAAGAAAGGCCATTCACAGGAGGATATTGAGAAGATGTATGCGGCGTGGTTCAAGGCGGTTACTCTCTCGGTGGCGCTGTGGAGCATGCCCTACGCGAACAAGGGAGAGTGGTAAAAGCCTACTGCTTAAACAATTCCTTCAAATCTTTTGCCTCTCCCCTTTTTACATACGTTATCTTTGTTTCGAGTTTTATTCTTAGGCCGAGGCTTCGGAAAAGGTTGTAGAGTTCTCCTCCATCAATGGGCTCTGTTATCTGGCCCAATTTGATGAGCTGGGCGAGCTTCTCAACTATTGCCGCGGTTTCTCGGGGATATTGCTCATACGCGGCCTGCAGCACCTCGTCTCCTCGGGGGCCCAGATGCTTCTTAACCACTTCAAGAGGTGTTTCAGCTGATGCGGGTTTGGGCTGCTGCTCGGCTTTCACCTGCCCCACCATCGAGGCGAGCTGCATCATCTTCTTCAGCTTAAGCCGCTTCAGCTCAAGGTCTTCGGACAAGGCTACGCAGGCCTCCTAACACCAAGCCTGACACTGCTCAACAGAACTGATGGCCCACCGAACCACACAGGTATTCCCTGCATCGGGTCTCCTTTTCCACAGTAGCCTGCGTAGAACTTGAGGTCATCGGCAACAGCTTTGACAGAGGACCAGAGGCCCTTCGTCGTCAAGTCAACCACCGGGTCCCTTATCATTTCTGCGAGCTTTCCGTCTCTGACCCTGTATGCGACGACGCCGACATAGCGCTGGTTCCACCGCCTGTCGTCGATGTTCCATTCTTGATAGGATTTGATGTAGACGCCGTTGCGCATGATTTCGAAGAGTTCTTCGAGGCTGTGGTCGCCGGGTTTGAGGTAGGTGTTGGCCATGCGGACAATTGGTTCTTTGCTGTAGCTGTTGGCCCGTGAGGCGCCGTTGCTGTGTGTGCCCAGCTCGGCCGCTGTTTCACGGTTGTGAAGCAAACCGCTCAAAACACCTTTGTCAATCAATACGCGTTCAGACGTGGCGACGCATTCGTCGTCGTAGAGATAGTATCCGAAGGAGCGTGGAAGCCTCGGGTCATCCACAACCGTGACATGTTCGCTGCCTATCCTTGTGCCTAAAAGCTCGGGCTTGACATAGGTTTCACCAGCCTGCGCAGCTTCTCTGCCCAGCATCCTATCCGCCTCACCTGGGTGGCCGCATGACTCGTGACAGACAAGCCCCACAATCTCGGAACCGAGAACCACGTCCACAGGCTCCCGCGGCGGCTCAACACCCTTCAGCAAAGCCTTTGAAATGTCACGGGCCTCCTCAGCCAGTCTACCGGGCAGGTCCCATCTCTCAACCGCCTCCCAGCCAGAGGATTCTCCGAGGTTTTCAAACCGCTGGACAACGCCGCGCTGAGGGTGATAAGCTGTGATGATGTAGTTGGCTGTGGCGCGTTCAACTGTGAATCTGACGTCTCCGCCGTCGCTGTTGACCACATGCTTCTCGGTGCTCCATTTCCCTAACTCGATGAAGCGTGAGACAAGTTTGACGCCCAGCTTATCAGCCGCCTCGACACCCGCAGCATCAGCCTCCTTCAACAGCTCAATCTTATCCCTGTTATCCACATCATCATAGCGTATCCTCGGCCTCTTGATGTCAGAGGCTTTGACAAGCTTCTCCTCCGACATCTTGACATCCTGTGACCTCGTGGCCGCTGCCTTGGCCATGTCGAACGCAGCCGCAACAGCCTTCCTCAGAGACGCTCTGTCAAGCTGGTTGACATATGCGAAGCCGAGGCTACCTCGGTAGAGAAGACGGACACTCACTCCCCTCTCGACAACATCCGCCGACACCTCCGGGACACCGTTCTTCAAAACAATTTGCGACTGATGATCCCGTTGAAACCGTGCCTCAACATATGAAGCCCCCAGCTCACCACCCCTCTTCAAAACAAACTCCAACAAATCCTCCACATCCATCGACCCAGACACCCTAATCAGGTGATGAGCGAGATATATAAAAGCGTGTGTAAGCTCTTATAGCGGAGCAGGCTCTTATTACCCGGGTCATGAAGGCGAAGAACTACCGTAGGCCCGAGGGGATGACCTACGCCCGTGTGGAGTACATCCACGGCCCGCCACCGTCCCGAATAACCAAATACAACGCCGGTGTCTATCGCAGCGACTACACCCACGAGCTTTTGCTGGTTCCGGAGACAGATTTGCAGATACGTGACGTCGCAATCGAGTCGGCCCGCATAGCTGTCAACAAGTATTTGACGGAGAAGCTTAACGACAGGTTTTACCTCGAGGTCACGGCCCATCCTCACCATGTTCTCCGCGAGAACAAGATGATTTTCGGGGCGCATGCAGATAGGCTGCAGGAGGGTATGAGGAGGGCTTTCGGAAAACCGATTGGAAGAGCTGCACGTGTCGAGATGGGTGAACCTGTGTTTAGACTCCTCACCTACGCCGATGGTGTGAGAGCGGCCCGAGAGGCCCTCGAGCTCGCTGCGAAGAAACTGCCCAAGAAATACTACATCGTGGAGAAGGTTCTCGCCCAGAGTGCCTAGCCCCTTGTCACATGAAGCAGAAATCTATGTCGACGGCGCTTCCAGAGGCAACCCTGGACCCGCTGGCATAGGCTACATAATCAAAATCGGAGAACAATCATTCAAACACCGGCAACACATCGGAGTGGCGACCAACAACCAAGCAGAATACCATGCATTAATCAAGTCATTGGAGAAAGCGCTACAGCTCGGCGTCAAAAAAGCCCATGTTTACAGCGACAGCGAACTCCTCGTCAAACAGGTCAACGGCACCTACAAAATACGGAACACCAAGCTCTCAGCTCTCCACCAAAAACTACAACAACTGATAACCCGTTTCGAAGAGTTTACCATCACCCATGTAGATAGGGAAAAAAATTGGGAGGCCGACAGGTTGGCCAACCAAGCCATCGATGAGGCTATGCCTTAACCGTGATGACCGCCGGCTCCTGAACAGTTTTCTTCGAAGCCTCCCTTATCCTCTTCAGCATAGCCTCATACTCTTCCTCGCTCATGCAGTGGCACATTGCATCTATCCCGCATAAACGCTGGATTATAACATTTTTCCAACTACTGACTTTTGGCAAAAGCCGTGGGAAGGTAGATTTTCTCAACAGCATCCGTGTCGGGTCTTCGCTAACTATCTCTGGTTTGCCGCGTGATGATGTGTCGCCGATATGCAAACTCTTTTATTGGCCTGTTCGTGACTGGGGCTGTGGTTAGGGTTGTTAAGCTTTCTGGGTTGCGGAAAGCGGTTGCGGAAAGGCTTGGCTACAGTTTTCGGAACAGCCTACCCGTCGCGTTGATGACGGAGTATGATGCTGGGCCGCTGATGATGGCCTATCACGGGGCTCGGGAAAAATTTGGTGAAAAGAGTCCAAGCATAACCGCTTACGTGGTTAAGTGTGCTGCCTCGGCGCTCACTGTTCACGGCGAGTTTAACGCCAACATAGAGGGCGATGAGATAAGGATGCTTGACGAGGTTAACATAGCTGTGGCTGTTGATACGCCGCGGGGCCTCTACGCACCCACAGTCAGAAACGTTGATAAGAAGACCGTCGGCGAAGTCGAGGCTGAGCTAAGGGCCCTCGTCGACAAGGCTGTCAAGGGAACGATAACGTTGAACGAGCTCGCGGGCCATGGCTTCACAGTCTCCAACCTCGGACACCTAGGCGTAACCTATTTCACGCCGATAATCAACCCACCAGACATCGCGATTCTCGGAGTCGGCGCAATAAAAAACACGGGAAATGGATACCGTGGATACCTCACACTTGTCTTTGACCATCGCGCCGCCGACGGAGCTCCCGCCGCCAGGTTCTTAGCCGAGATAAAGCATCAGCTCGAATCAGTGGCTGAGGGGTGAGCAGCGACGGTTTCAGCTATCTCCGTGTTGGCGAGTCACAGCGCGCTTGATGTGTTGGATGGCGCTCGTGAGGAGGGGTTTAGGACTGTCGCAGTCGCGAAAAGAGGCCGTGAAAAAGCCTATCAAATGTTTCCTGTGGTGGATGAGCTTGTGCTGGTCGACGAGTTCAGCGAAATCATCGACGACCATGTTTTGGAGAAGCTTGTTGACAGCGTGTTTGTGCCTAACAGGAGCTTCGCCGTCTACGTCGGCTACGACAAAATAGAGAAAAAATTCAAGATACCTGTTTTCGGCAACCGGTTTCTGCTGAGATGGGAGGAGCGTGTCGGCGAAGCCAGCTACTACAGGCTGCTCGATGCAGCTGGGATAAGGAGGCCGCGGACATATCGGCTAGAGAAGGTTGATGGCCCGGTGATGGTTAAGCTGCCCGAGCTTGGGAGACCGTTTGAACGCGCCTTCTTCATAGCGAGTGATAGGAAGAATTTGGAGAAGAAGCTGGGAGACATGGTTGCGAAGGGGCTTATCGACGAAAAGTCTCTGGAGCGGGTCTCTGTGGAGGAGCTTGTCCTCGGTGCACATTTCAACGCAAACTTTTTCCACAGCGTGGTCAGAGGCAGGCTTGAGCTTCACAGCATAGACAGGCGGATACAGAGCAACCTCGACGGCGTCATCAGACTGGCAGCAGCGGAACAGCTGGAGCTCAACCCCCTCATCCGCTACATCGAAGTGGGCCACGAGCCCGCGACCATCCGCGAAAGCCTCCTCGAAAAAGTCTTCGCAATCGGCGAAAAATTCGTGGAAGCATGTAGACGACTGGTTCCGCCGGGTGTGATAGGGCCCTTTACGCTACAGTTTCTAGTCACTCCTGAGCTTGACCTCGTGGTCTATGACGTGGCTCCACGGATTGGCGGAGGCACCAACGTCTACATCGGGTTCGGCGGCCAGTATAGCAAGCTCTACCACGGAAGACCTGTTACCATGGGGCGTAGGATTGCGATGGAGATTAGGGAAGCGGTAGAGCAAAACATGTTGTCAAGGGTTACAACATGAAGCAGGTGAGAGACTATGATGTGGAGAAGCTCATGGTAGCGACGGTGGCGAGCCACACCGCTCTCCAGCTCCTCCGCGCGGCCAAGAAAACAGGCTTCAGGACAGCAGCCATCTGCCTAACAGACAACAAACCATTCTACGAAAAATTCGGCTTCATAGACGAAATCTACACAGCCGCCGTCGACACCTTGGACAAACTCGCACCAAAACTTGCTGAACGCAACACCGTCTTCATACCGCATGGCAGCTTCGTCGAATACTGCGGCCCCAAGAAAGCCCAATCCTTCAAGGTGCCGTTTTTCGGCACACGACAGCTCATCGAGGTGGAGGCCGACCAGAGAAGAAAAATGATGCTGCTCCGTGAAGCAGGTATACCTACGCCGGAGGAATATTCGTCACCCGAGGAAGCGGAGCCGCCGGTGATAATCAAGCTGGCGGGAGCAAAAGGCGGAGCAGGCTATTTCCTCGCCTTCACCAAACAAGAGCTCGAGGCAAAAACAAGAAACCTCAACCAACCCTACATCATCCAGCGATACATCATAGGCGTCGGCGTCTACATGCACTACTTCGCGTCACAAATGTTCAGAAGAGTTGAAGTCTTCGGAGCAGATACACGATACGAGACAAATGTTGACGGACGTGTCTTCGGCTTGGCTGAGCCCAGCTTCGTCGTCGTGGGGAACAGGCCCTTGGTCATCAGAGAATCACTCCTCCCACGATACATGCGCTTCGGCGAACAATTTGCATCAGCCGTCGAAGATACTCTCGGCACACCCATGATAGGCCCCTTCTGCCTCGAAACAATAATCACAGACAAATTCGAGATAAAGTGTTTCGAGTTCTCCGGCAGAATCGTGGCAGGCACAAACGTCTACATGGGCACAGGCTCGCCATACTCAGTCCTCTACTTCGACAAGCCCATGGACATGGGTGAGAGAATAGCTCATGAGCTAAAGGTGGCCGCTGAGAAAAACTGTCTCGAAAAAATCACAAGCTAAACCTTATAGGCTGTGTATGCAGAGGATTGGCTGGAGTGGACTGGAACAGTGTGAAGCTGGAGCAGATTGGGTTGGTGGCTAGCCCTAGTGGAGAGAATGGGGCTATGTGTATTCTCCAGGATGGTATGGAGACAAGGGTCACGACCGAGACGCTTGTGCTCATCGAGAACCGGAACGGTAACAAGATTCTCGCGGTCTGCCGCAGCGGGTTGGGCAGCAACGACTCCCTCAAAACAAACGTATATAACCCCGGTGTAGCCTATGCGAAGACGGGTAAAGGCCCCAGCACCGCGAAAGAATTCTTCGGCTACCATCTCGTGGTCATCGGGGATGTGACAGACGGAACAATCAAGCCAAACAGGCTGATAATAGCGCCAGCGTCAAAGGTGTACAGGTTTGACGAGAGCTTCAACCCCATGGAGCTCATGGGTGGAACTGGGCTGACCCTCGGCTACTATGCCACGGGCACACCCGCGTGGAAAATCCCCGTGCTCAAGGAATACATCACCCACCACATCGGCGTATTCGGTGTAACCGGCTCAGGCAAATCCTATCTCACCCGATACCAGCTTATCCCGCTGCTTAGACAATCAGGGTTCGACGTCCTAATCTTTGACTGGAAAGGCAGCGACTACGCGCCATACTACAGCGACGTCATCAACATGGGCGACATACTGCTCGACGAAGAATCCACACTTTCGTTTCTACTGGAGCGGGTCAACCACTTCGGCGGAGGCAATACCGGGCAAAAGCTAGCCGAGTATCTGGAAGAGGTCATCGCAGAAGGTAAATGGAGAGGGAAAACAGCCGACGAGGCCCTCGAAATCATAACAAATGAGCTATACAGGATAATTACAGAGGACAATCCAGGTAAATCTCCTGGTCAACCCAGTTACTGGGCCAATATATACATGCGGAAAGCCCAACGCTACATGAACATGCTCGACGAGGAAGATATAAAGCCGCTGCTGGGCACACTCACCGCTGAGGAGATTGTCGCAAAGCTTCGTGAAAAACATCTTGTCACAATCGATTTGAGCTACGGCTCGAAGGAGCAGAAGCTAAGCATCTTCCTATCTATCGTAGGTTATCTGAAGCGGTTGATGGAGGAGAAGAATAGGCTGAACATCGCCTTGGTGGTGGACGAGGCTCCGCAATACTGTCCATGGAACCCGAAAGGCATAGAGGAGGATGCTACACGCGCTATCATGAGCATAGCGGCTCTCGGCAGGTCCTACGGCCTATCCATCACATTGATTTCACAGGGAATAGCGGGCGAGATTGGCATAAACGCCGCGGTCAGAAGAAACCTCAACACACTCTTCATAGGAAAAATTCATCCACTGGATGTGCCTGAGGCGGATAAATTCTTCGCCACAACTCTGGTGGACTCATCAAGTCTGCTGAGGCTACCCGAAGGCCATTTCTACATGATTGGGAAGATGAATCCGTCGCCTGTGCCGCTGCTGCTGACGTTTGAGATACCTGAAGAGGAGAAAACCGTTGGCAGACGCTGAAGAGTTACCCGACTTTCTCAAGATACCTAAGCCGCTTCAGGAAAGGTTCTTCACAGCCGTCGAGGAGGAGGTCAACAACCTTGTCCCAGAGATTAGAAGGTTCTCCGAAGAGGTGGAGCGTGTTAGGAAAGAGCTTTCAAAAGGAATCAGGAGGGTAAAGGACTCGAGCCGTTGGCGCGACATGCTGGTCTGTGTGGTGGATGGCTCCGATGTTCCCGCGCTCGATGACAGAATAGGCGTGAGATATGGGTTGTATGCTGTTGCCTACAAAATGTTTCGGGGGATTGACGCCGTCGAAGATGGTGAGGGATACTTCGGTGACAAGCTCCCCGGGAGAATAAGCACACGGCGTGAAACTTTCCTCAAGCTCCTCGACCTCCTCACCACATACTACGAAAGACTTGTCGCGAAAACTTTGCTCGACAGCAGGAAACCAGACCTGTTAATCGTGGACGGCAGCTTCTTCGGCTACAGAGCAGGCAGCAGCATGGTGAAGAAAGACCCTCTCAACTGGCGCGACCCGCTGACGGGAAAAAGGTATGACACCGTCTTCGACCTCATCAACGAGATAAACAGCTTGACATTGGCTCTTCTCGAAAGCGGAAAAGCCGTGGGCGTGATAAAGAGGGTGCCCACCGCTGCGATAGACGGCTACCTATGCTATAATCATGGATTTGAGATGGGGCTTGAGCTGAGCGACAGGTCCATTCTCTCGCATCTCATGAAACGGGGCGAGGTCTTCGACTATGAGGAGATTTTCGGGCCCGATGTAAGGTATGATGTCTTCACATGGTTTAGAAGCGTGGCGCTCGACAAATCCATCGCAAAGAAAGGCCCTAAAGCAGTGTTGGAAAAAGCGGAGAAAAGGGTCAAGGTGCAGCTTGTAGCTGACTTGACCGACTGGCCGGGAGGCAGAAGCCCAAGCTGGACACAGTACGCAGAACAGCCAATCGTCAAAGCTGTGAGAAGCACACGCCGGCTCTTCATAAAAACCGTCGACGACATTCCACCAATCTGTGTCGAGTTTTCTGAGAAGACTTCGAGAGAGATGGCTGAGGATGTGTTGGCCTACATATACGCCACGGCCAATCCCGCGACGGGGTTACCGATTGTTCTCGACTTGGTGGATGACCTTGTCTCTCTTCCCCGTGGAATTGGCCGAGAGTTTGTGAACGAGATTGAGGCGGAGCTTCTCCGCCGGGGGCTGAGTAGGGAGAGCCTTACCGCCATCTTCAGTCGATACAATCCGCAGAAAGACGAGCCCTAGCTCCGCTGCTTAACAGCCTCTATCTTCTCAACCAAAATGTTGTGGAGAAGCTTGCCATCCACCTTGCCGCGGTATTTCTTCATCAAGTCACCCATCAGCCTGTTCACCAGCCTCGGGTCTCCGGCCTCTGCCGCATGTCTTTGGACAAGCTCCTCAACCTCCTTCTCAAGCTCCTTCGACGAAACATGTGAGAGCCCGAGGCTTTTCACCGCATCCTCGATAGATGCCCCGGGGTTTTTAGACATCCAGCCAAGTATGTCAGGCAGAGCTTCTTTCGAGAAAAGCCCTGATGCAAGAGAGTGGAATATTTCGGCGAGCAATTGGTCTGACAGGTTTTGCACCGGGTAGCCTTCGCGGCGAAGGTTTCTCATGGTCTCGGTGAGTGCCGCTGCAACGACGGTGGCTGGAAGGCTTGTTGCTCGGACGATTTGCTCGAATAATTCCTCTTTTTCCTCGTCTATCAGGGCTTGGACGAGCTGGCTGCTTAGGCTGTATGTTTTGGCTAGTCTCTCGGCTGTTTGGTCCAGTGTCTCGGGGAGGTTGCTGAGGATTTTTTCCATATATTCGTGGGTTATGGGTAGAGGCGGTATGTCGGTTTCGGGATACATACGTGCGGAGCCTGGCCGCGGCCTCATGTAAACCGTCAACCCATCAGGCCTCGCGGCTCGTGTCTCACCTGGAACACCCTCAACCGCCTGCGCAGCCCTCTCATAAACCGCTCTCAAAGCCTCCAACGCTTTGGTCTCTTCGTCGACAACCACGACTACGGCGTCTTGCTCGTCAGCGCCGACAGCTTCTCTCAGCATACTAACTTCCTCAGCTGTGATGCCGTAAGCGGGCAGCTCGTCTGTATGCAATATGCCTTCAACCTCGGCCCACGCCTTCGCATGCCCAGCTAGCTCGGCTCCCAGCCTAATGCCTTTCACAGACTCCTTGGATAACAGGCCCGCGAACCTTACAAGTTTCACAGCATATGCCTTACCGCCTGTCTCCAGCTTCTTCCTCACCATCGAGGATTTCGTGTTCTGGAAAACATTTGTCACTTCAACATATTGGGGAGGTGGAAGGGCCTGGCCTCCGAGACGTTTCCGCAGCTCCTCGGCGACCTGGAGAAGATGTAGCTGCCTCTTTACCTCGAGCTCCACGACAAGAGGTATCAGCTCAAGCTCCTGAACACCCTTTATCTCCGTGACCGCTCCACCGGATATGGAGACGTTGAGGTCCTGCCTAACCGTTCCAATCCCGCGCTTCACCTTCCGTGTGGCGCGCAGAACATTGCCAATCGCCTGCGCAACCCTCGCAGCCTCTTGAGGGGATGATATCACAGGAGCTGTCGCAACCTCTATCAAGGGAATGCCCAGCCGAGACAAATCATACTCGACAACGCCTCTGCTCGTGGAAACTATTTTCGCCGCATCCTCTTCAAGCGTAACGGTTTGTATTGGGATTTTTTTGCCGTCGACAACCAGCTCGCCGCCGAGCGCGACGATGCATGTTCTCTGAAACCCTGAGGTGTTGGAGCCGTCTATCACTATTTTGCGCATGACGTGTATTTCGTCGACGGGTGTTGCTTTGAGAAGCGCGGCTATTTGGAGAGCTGTTTCAACTGCTTCGGGGTTAAGGTCATGCGGAGGCTCCTCATCCATCTCGACCAAGCAGACGTTCGCCGGGTTGATGTGGTAGATGATTTTCTTCCTTTTCTTTGACTCGAAGAGGGCCGCGGGGTCTACTTCGCCCAGTTCGCTCTGAGCTTCTCTGAGATACCGTGTTATTTTGATGACCTGGCCTTCGGCGGGTTCTGTTGGACAGTCGCAGAAGAGCTTCCGTTTGGTGTCGAGCTGTCTGTGAACCTCGAGGCCGACCTTCAGCCCAAGCTTGTCATACAATTTCCGCCTCACCCGTGAAAAGTGGCTGGGGCCCTGTTCTTCCCCCGATTTCTCCACATATGTCGGTGAGCATGAGGTTTTTCACCTCTTCATATGCGGCTTTCTGGCCCAGTTTTCCGAGAACCCACATGAGCTTAACCAACGCGGTCTCGGGCAGCATGTTGTCCAAAGGAATAACGCCAGCCCTCATCAAGTCTCTTCCGTTCTCGTAAACATTCATGTTTACACGGCCAAACCTGCACTGGCTCGTCATCCCCACGAAGACGCCTTTCTCCCTCAAGCTTTTCAAAACAGGCACAAAGCTGGAGGCCACGTGTCCCAACCCCGTCCCCTCGAGAATCACACCACGCAAACCCATTCTCTCAACCAGAAGCTCCAGCGCCTCCGGCTTCATGCCTGGGAAAAACTTCACAAGCATGACTCTCTCATCGAACACTGGCTGGAACATGTATCCATTTTCTCCTCGTTTGTGGAAGCTTGTGGTGAGGAGTTTGAGGCCCTGAGGTGTTTTGACGGCGAGTGGGCTGGAGTTGATTGACTGGAAAGCGCCCCTGCTGCTTGTGTGGAGCTTGACAACACGTGTCCCCCTATGTATCAGGACGTTATCATCCCCGTGCCATCCATGCATAGCCACAACAACCTCCGCGAAAGGCGCGCACGCAGCAACCTCAACAGCCGTCAAAAGGTTCAACGCCGCGTCGCTGGAAGGCCTGTCGGAGGAGCGCTGTGCACCTACGAGAACCACCGGCGCAGGTGGGTTCTGTAATGCGAAGCTCAGGGCCGCCGCCGTGTATCCCATGGTGTCTGTGCCGTGGGTGATGACTACGCCGTCGAAGCCTCTGCGGAAAAACTCATCCACTTTCCGCGCAATCTCTGTCCAATGGGTGGGTGTCATGTTCTCGCTAACAACCTGCATCAGAATCTCGGTTGAGACGTTTGCTTTCTCCGCGATTTCGGGAACTATGCTGACGAGGTCTGATGCGGTGAGAGCGGGTTTTACTCCTCCCGTCCGGTAGTCTATTCTGCTGGCTATGGTGCCGCCTGTGTTGGCAATCATGACGCGGGGCAGGTTTTCCCGGGGTGGGGCGGGTGGAGGCGGGTTGAAAGATGGCGCGACGGCTGAGGAGAGCTTACGTATCTGTGTAGAGGCATCGATGCGCACACCTATGTTGTAGCCGTTAGGAAGCTTCAGAACCAGGACATCAGGTGCCCCATACTCGTAACGCGCCATCACAAACCCGCGGAGCCGCAGCCCATTTCTCACAACCTCAACCTCATCACCCAACCCCACACCAAGCCCACTCAACACTTCCGCAACAAACCCACCATAACCAAGCTCAGAGACCATGCCTCCGAAATCACCTCTCACCCATGATATAAATCAAGAAGAAGCCGACTCATATCTCCTCAGCAGCTCGACAAGCTGCATCAAGTTCCCGGCCACGGGGTTCTCTGGGTTAAGCATAATCATCTTCACACTCCGAAGTCTCCGTTGATAAACGAGGCCCAGTCTCTCAAAATTGTTCACCACAATGATGGCTGTGGAAGGAGCTACACCGGTGGCGCGTGCGAGATATCTTAGGCTGAAGGCTTTGCCGGGGTTCTCGAGAAGAAACTGGAGAATTTTTGA
This sequence comes from Candidatus Caldarchaeum subterraneum, assembly GCA_937934305.1. Lineage (GTDB taxonomy): Archaea > Thermoproteota > Nitrososphaeria_A > Caldarchaeales > Caldarchaeaceae > Caldarchaeum > Caldarchaeum subterraneum_E. The sequence goes on along the minus strand of CALHAG010000014.1, from coordinate 49,972 downwards.
GTGTGCTTTTGATGCGAAGAGGTCGTGGAGCTTCAACTCGGGTAAGGGTTGTGGGCAGGCTATTAATCTGCTACTATTGTTCCAGCCTGTCTGCCCATGAGGGCTTGGCGTACTGCTTCGAGGTTGTTTCCGTTGACGTAGTAGAGGGGTATGCGTGTTCGGAGGGCCATGGCGAGGCCAACTGCGTCGATGAGCTGGTAGTCGCCGGCGCGTTGCGAAACTTTTTTGCTGATTTCGGCCAGCTGGGCGAAGCTTATCCTTGGCAGGAGCTTTGCTTCGGGGTTTTTCTTCGGGTCATCGGTGTATACTCCGTCAACATCGCTGGCCACGACAACTCTCTCCGCCCCGATCACCGAGGCAGCGTGTATGCTGACAGCCATCGTAGACTGACCAGCCTGCAAACCGCCCGAGACAACAACCTTCCCAAACCCTGTCAAGTAGCGCAACTCATCAACCGTCGTAGGCACAGCCTGTACAGCGAGGTCTCCAAGAGCCCGTGCAAAGAGATATGCATGCAGCCGTGTAACCTTAATCGCCGCCTCGTCACAAGTAGCCTCGTCGAGACCAATCTTTCTCGCAGCGGCTATGTAGCGGCGGGCCTGCTCACCACCACCAACTACGACAACCCACCGCCCACCATCATACAACTCCCCCAGAAGCCTCACATAACCATTCAACAAATCCGTGTCCACATTCTCGCCAAAAACAACATGACCACCAAGCTTCAAAACAACATTAACCAAAGCAACCACTCAGCAAAAAAGCAAACAGCCGCCATAAAAACACAAGCGTCAAAACACCCACTCACCATAAAACTGTGGCGACAAACCTTATGTATTACATTGTATTACCATAGTTAATGAAAAAGACATCGGTTGTGACTTTACGTCTCTCCAGGCGGGATTTAAGAAGGCTTGAAGAGCTGAGGCGTGTTGAAGATTTCGACCGCTCCACTATGATCAAAATGCTGATTGAAGAAGGGATGCGGAGAAGGGTTGTTGAGCTTTATCGGCGGGAAAAGTTGACGAGTGGTCGTGCGGCGGAAATTCTGGGGGTTTCGCTCCGTGAATTTCTGGAAATTTTGGAAAGGGAAGGTGTACCGATTAACTGGGATATCGAGGGTATTCGGGCCTATTTGACGGAGAAGGATTTGAAACGTTTTGAGAAGTGGTGGACAAACCATGCAGGTGATGATGCCGAAATAAAATACAAGGTAGAGTAGGGGCATTTTGTCACGTGTTGTCTCTGACGCCGGACCACTTATCCATTTGGCCCAGATTGACAAGCTTCATCTTCTCAAGATGCTATTCAGTCAGGTGGTCATTACCCCAGGTGTGAAAAGAGAAGCACATGACATGGGAGTGAAACATGGTTACGCCGACGCAGAAATAATAGGAAAAGCAATAGAGGAGGGGTGGATTATTGTAGAAAAGCCTTCAAAACATCTCGTCATAGCCTCTAGAAAGTTGGCGAAACAAGAGAATATTTCACTGGTTGATGCGGAGACGATTCTTTTGGCTAAAGAAAATAAGGCGGAAGTTCTTGTTGATGAAAGAGTTCTTTCAAATCTTGCACGCTTGATGGGTTTAAGGGTCTGGAACACTTGGACCGTTTTGCTGGAGTCACTAAACCAGGGATGTATTGAAGTTGCTGACATCGAGGCAGCTATAAAACAACTCGCTGAGAAAAAGCACAAACTAAAACCTGAACATGCTAACCATATTTTGACAGCGGCGAGAAATATTGCTCGTGGGAAAGGCTGAGGTCACGTTTTAAACATCTTGCGTCTGATTATTTTTGATGCTTCGACGGTGATGTAGACTATTAGGGCTCCTCCGATTATCCATGCTAGGTCTGCTGTGGTCGGTGTTGTGAGGCTTAGCAGCTGGGCCGCTCCCGGGATTGTGAGAATGGCTATGATGAGGGTTACTTCCCATGCGATGGCGATGAGCAGCCATTTGTGTGGTTTTGCTTCGAGGTTTGTGTATACGAGGGAGCGGCAACTCAGCGCCAGCAAGAGCTCGTTGGCGATGAACATGAGGAAGAGTCTTGTTCTCGCGTATTCCACGCCTTCGGGGACTGCTGTGACGTAGCCAATGAGGTAGAGGGGCGTGGTCACGGCAACTATCGTGGCAAGCATGGCTATCACATCTTTGTTAAAGACGGGCTCGTTCCTAGGTGTCGGTTTTCGTTTCATTATGTCGGGGTCGGGTGGAGCGAACCCCAGCGCTATCGCAGGTAGCCCGTCGGTGGCGAGGTTAATGTAGAGGATGTGGACTGGGAGAAGCGGCAAAGTATCTTCACCTCTCAGCCCCAGCAACTCCGCGATGAAGAGAGAAACCGCCGTTATCACAATGACTTCTACAAGGTTTGCTTCAAGAAGATAGGTGAGATATTTTCGGACGTTTCCGTATATCCATCGGCCCAGCTCTACGGCTTTGACGATTGTGGCGAAGTTGTCGTCTGCGAGCATGATGTCCGAAGCCTCTTTCGCAACATCTGTCCCGGTTACGCCCATCGAGACCCCTATGTCAGCTCTCTTCAACGCCGGTGCATCGTTTACTCCGTCCCCGGTCATGGCGACGACGTATCCCTTTCTCTTCCATGCTTCAACAATCCTCAGCTTATGCAAGGGTGAGATGCGTGCGTAGACGACCACGTGTTCAACTATTTTGTCCAGCTCCTCGTCCGAGAGCTTGTCGAGTTCCTCGCCTGTTAGAACCATGTCTCCTTCCTTCATTATGCCGACTTCACGTGCTATGGCTATGGCCGTGAGCTTGTGGTCCCCCGTAACCATCACCGTCCTGATGCCAGCTTCATGAGCTTTCTTTACCGCGTCATAGACCTCGGGCCTCGGCGGGTCCATCATCCCAACCAACCCCAAGAAAACAAACCCGCTCTCCTCAAAGCCTTCACCAGCGTCAGGTTTATGGGCTACAGCCAATACACGTAAACCCGAAGAGGCCATCTGCTCAGCAACAGAGAGAATCTTGGTTCTCGACTGTTCGTCAAGTCTATGCTTTTCTCCATGTTTGTAGAGGGTGTCGCACTTGGGTAGGACAACCTCGACAGCGCCCTTCATGTGTCCTGCTATGTCGCCGCTCTGTGTTTTGTGGAAAGTTGTCATCATCTTCCGCTCTGAAGTGAACGGAATCTCATGCAGACGTGGATGGGTTTTTCTCAGAACCTCGACATCCCAGCCAAGCCGCTTCGCCAACAGAATCAAGGCCCCTTCCGTTGGGTCACCTTTCACGGTCACCCTTCCATCAACAGTTTCGACCACGGCGTCGCTGCAGAGGACGCTTGTGTCGAGGAGTAGTTTGAGAGTTGTTGAGGGTTTTTCCAAGGTGTCTACGTCGATGAGCTGGTCGTCTGCGTAGATTTTTCTGACGGTCATTTGGTTGGTTGTGAGGGTGCCTGTTTTATCGAAGCAGATGACCTGTGTGGAGCCGAGTGTCTCCACGGCGGGCAGCCTTCTGACGAGAGCGTTTCTCCTAGCCATTATGCCTGTTCCGATGGCGAGTGTGCCTGTCACTATGCCGGGAAGAGCTTCGGGAACAACTGCCACAGCAAGAGCAACGGCGAAGAGCAGAACCTCGATAATGAAATTAAGTGAAAAATCTCCCGACACCAATTCACGGATTAGCTCCACCGCGAAGATAACCACTATCGCGGCCGCGGCTATGACCGCGAACTTCTTCCCAATCTCATCCATCCTCTGCTCAAGCGGTGTTTTCTCCTCCTCTACCGCTGTGGCTGCCGCTGCTATTTTGCCGAACTCTGTCCGCTGCCCAGTCGCAACCACAACACCTTTTCCACGGCCGTATGTCACAATCGTTCCCGCAAACGCCATGTTTACTCTGTCGCCCAATGCAAGGTTACTCGGCAGAGGGTCAATCTTTTTCTGGACAGGTGATGATTCACCCGTCAACGCCGCCTCGTTTGTTTGAAGGTTGATTGACTCAATCAATCGAAGGTCCGCTGCCACTTTTGTTCCCGTTGTGAGGATGACGATGTCGCCTGGCACAAGCTCTTTGTAGGAGACTTCACGCTCTCTCCCATCTCTGACCACCGTGACAGACTGGGTGAGCATTTTCTTGAGAGCTTCGAGGGTTTTCTCCGCCCGGTACTCCTGCACAAAACCGACGACCGCGACAAAGAAGACGATGACCGCTATAACAAGCGAGTCAACCCATTCGCCGAAAAAAGCCGAGATAACAATGGCTATGAGAAGTATCCCGATAAGTATGTTAGCGAATTGTTTGAGAAAAATTTTGATGGGTGAGGCTTTTTTCGGCGGCTCGAGCTCGTTAGGGCCGTATGTCTTCAGCCGTCTCGATGCTTCTTCGCTCGATAACCCGTTTACAGGGTCTGTGCCAAGCCGCGCGACAACCTCCTCCACCGACAAGCTATGCCAGTTCACTTCCTCGACGACGGTCTGGGACAAGGTCTTCTGGAGTAACGCCTAAGAATATCTAATTAAAGAATGTTTATGGAAAAAGCCTTGAACGCGGCGTGAAGCGGGGAAATGGGGGCATCGGTGGGAGAAGGCAAGGTTTACTAAACCCATATTTTTCGATACACTGGACTATCTGTGGCTAGCGTCAAGGTTCCCCACCGGGTTAAGGATAAGATGAAAGAGTATGAAGACGTTGAGATTAGAAGAAGCATCATCAATAAGCTTGAGGAGTTGGAGAGGGAGAGGGCGGTTAAAGAGGCTATAAAGGTGGCTATGAATAGAGGAATAACGGTTTATGATGCAGTCTTCATGAGGCTTATGACTGCCGATGATGGTCAAGCCAGAGCAGCGTCTGAAGAGGGGGTCGAGGTGAGATTAGTGGAAGCAAAACGCTAAGCTCGTAAAGCAAGGCCTGTGACTAAAGCAGGGGAATACATTTTTAACATGGCTTTACAGTTTTTCGGCTGGTTAGCTTGGCTGTTTGGTTTTCGTAGCTGATTGGTTGGCTGGTGTCGTTTATGTCGTTGAGACGGGATTCTGTTTCGCTTTACCAGTTTAGGCGTTTGCTGGAGACCATCGAGAAGCTGGAGGGCCGGGGAACGGAGCTTGTCACCCTGTATGTTCCACCCGACAAATCCATATCCGATGTCATCAACTACCTCAGGCAGGAGTATGCCACCGCAGCGAACATCAAGTCGAAGCAGACGCGGAAAAACGTCCAAGACGCCATCGAAAGCGCGATTCAGCGGCTGAAGCTCTTCGACAACCCGGGGCCGACGGGCCTCGTCATATTCAGCGGCGCAATTCCTCAGAACAGCGGCCAGACAAGCAAAATAGAGGTCTACCACATCATTCCACCTGAGCCGATAACCACCTTCCTCTACAGATGCGACAGCCGCTTCCACACCGAGCCGCTTAAAGACATTCTAAGGGAGAAGGCCGTCTACGGCGTGATTGTGATAGATAATGAGGAGGCCGCTGTCGCTGTGGTGAAGGGACGCAGCATATCAGAGCTCAAAACATACACCTCCGGTGTGCCGGGGAAGCATCACGCAGGCGGCCAGTCGGCGAGAAGGTTTGAGAGACTCCGCGAAATGACGCTCAACGAATTCTACAAACGCGTCGCCGAGAAAGCCAACGAAATCTTTCTTCAGTATCCGGAATTGAAGGGAGTGATTCTGGCGGGCCCCGGACCCACTAAAGAGGTCTTTGCGCAAGGCGAGTATCTGCATTATTCTCTCCGCGACAAAATCCACATAGTCGATACATCCTATTCCGGTGAAAGCGGTGTACGCGAGGCCGTGGCCAAGTCTGCTGATTTTCTGAAGGAGGTGAGGATGGTTGAGGAGCAGCGGCTTATTCAGCGGTTGATGTCGGAGGCTACACGGGCCGACGGCTTGGCGGTGTATGGTGAGAAGCAGGTCCGTGAAGCTCTCCGCAAAAACATGGTTGAGCTTCTGCTCATCTCAGAGGACCTTGACAGGCTGGAGGTTAAGATAAAGTGTCAAAACTGCGGCTACGAGAGCGTTTTCACAATAGATTCTGGAGAGCTTCAGACAGAGGTGCCGAAAAAGCTGGCGGAGAAATGCCCCACCTGCCAGAACCAAACCCTGGCCCTCGCCGAGACCACTCTGTTGATAGACAAGCTGATAGCTGAAGCGGAGAACATGGGGGTCCGTGTTGAGCTGATTTCGTCAGAGCATGAGGAGGGGGAGATGTTCAGGAAAGCCTTCGGCGGCGTGGCTGGTTTTCTGCGGCATCGCGGAGGCTATTGAATTGAGCGAGGAGAACTACATCGCCGCGGGAGTTGACACTGTGCGGCTGAAGCTGGTTCATGTCTCGAACGCGGAGGCGGAAGCACGTTTGGAGAGGGATGAGTTGGAGAAGTTTCCCCAGGTTCTGGAATCGATGCAGCGGGCTAGGAGCATGGCGTCGGCGGCGGTTTATCCTCGGGAGTTTGAGGCCCTTAATCCAGCGCCCGTGGTCGCTGTTCTCTCCAGAGATGATGCGGGAAAGTTTGTGGAGCTGGTTAGGCGGAAAACGGGTGTTAGCCTCTATGAACGGGCTGTGAAAATCGCTGTCGAGGGCGATGTCTTCATAGTCGCTATTGAATATCACTGTGGATGATTTTGAGCAGGGCCCTTGTGATGTCCGCGGGGTTGGGGTGCTGGAAGATGTTTCTTCCTATGGCGGCTCCCGCTCCGCCTACAGAAACACTATCCCTAACCATCTCCAATAACTGCTGCTCCGACTCTATTTTCTCGCCGCCGAGAACCACAACGGGTACGGGGCATGTCTCCACCACGTATCTGAAGCTGGCCGCGTCTCCAGTGTAAACGGTTTTAACAAAATCGCCGCCATACTCTGCGCCTATGCGGGCCATCTTCGCCACCTCCTCGGGCGAAGGCCTCGAGACGGGATACATTTCGGCGAGCACGGGCAAGCCATACTCGCGGCACGTCATGTTGACCGCCCAGAGAATATCCAGGTCTCTCTTCATGTTTTCGGAGCCGTAGCTCACGAAGACCTTCACCGCGTCAGCGCCCATCGCCACCGCCGAGGCCACGCTTTTCTCAACGGTTGTGGGCGAGGTGTCCAGCAAAGTTAGTATCCAGCCGAGGTCTTTACGTGCGAGAGATGATGCATAGTTTTTCATGATTCCGTAGGTGGTCATCACAGCGTCGGCACCTGCTTCAACCACCTTCTCCAAAACCTCGAGCGGTTTTTCAACACCTTTCACGGGGCCCATGAAGAACCCGTGGTCAATCGCGAAAATCAACGTCCGCCCATCGCCGCGGAATATTCTTCTAAGCCTGATACTGTGTCCACATTCATTCATGGAATACAATCACTCTTGCCCCGTCTTATGTCTATTTACTTATCGATAACGGAACCCTTTAAACACGGGTGGCCAGATTAGATTTGGGGCCATGCTGACTAGCTGCCGTCTCTGCGGCTCTCCAAAGGCGGCGAGAAACCTCTCCGTATGTGTAGAGTGTTTGAGGGAAAATGAGGAGAAGGCTCTGCCTTTTGCTGTTGATGCTCACAGGTCGAGTAGAAGAGTGTTCGGTCTATCGCCTGAGCCTCCTAAAACGTTGGGCGGAATTCCGTGCAAGCTATGTGCCGCGGAGTGTGTTTTGGGTGATGGTGAGATGGGGTATTGTGGTGTGAGGGGCAACCGGGGAGGCAAAATGTTTACGCCCGCATCACATGGGAAAGCTCTGCTACACTATTACCTCGACCCGCATGTAACCAATTGCTGCAACACCTACTTCTGCCCAGCCGGCACAGGCGCGGGCTACCCGAGATACGCGTGTAGAGAAGGGCCCGAGCATGGCTACTACAACTTGGCTCTCTTCTTCTACGGCTGCAGCCTTAACTGCCTCTTCTGCCAAAACTGGACATACAAGCTAATCAGCAAAGCACCCCAAACCTCGGTCGACGAGCTTGTCCAGCTCACACTCAACAACAAGCGGATATCTTGCTGGTGCTGGTTCGGCGGCTCGCCGGAGCCTCAGCTCCCCTTCGCCGTCGAGGCTTCGCGGAAAATCGTGGAAACCAAGCCGAGCAACAGGGTTATGAGGGTCTGCTATGAATGGAACGGGGACGGAAACCCCGCGCTTGTCAAGAAAGCTGTTGAAACTGTTGCGGAAAGCGGGGGCAACGTCAAATTCGACCTCAAGGCATTCACGCCATCTGTCCACAAGGCTTTGACAGGGCTAGACAACAGACGCATACTGGAGAACTTTGAGATGGTTTACCGCGAATTTTACGAGAGAAGGCTTGAGCTTCCCGTTCTCGGGGCCACGACCCTCCTCGTCCCCGGCTACGTTGACGCGGTGGAGGTTGAGAAAATAGCGCGGTTCATCGCCTCACTCGACGAAACCATCCCCTACAGCCTACTAGTCTTCCACCCCGAGTTCATGATGAACGACATGCCGATAACCCCTGAGAAACAGGTGTGGGAATGCTACCGAGCCGCCGCAAAACATCTCAGAAGAGTCAACATCGGAAACCTGCATCTCCTCGGCCTCGCAAAAAAGCCGTTGCAGTAAAATTATGGCTCCACATGTTTGCGACAGATGCGGTTGCTGAAAGCTGTTCTGTTCGATTTTGATAATACGTTGGTTGACTCGGCTGCGGCTCTTCCGCTGGCCCGTCGAAGGGTCGCTGAGGAGATTGTGGCATATTACGGGAACTCACTGGACGTTGAGGAGGTTGCGCAGGTGGTTGCGTGGGTTGAGCATGTTGCTGAGCGGCTGGGCATTCTAGACCGGGACCTAATTTGGGAGCATGTGATACATAGCATCGGGATGGACACTTCGCCCTCCGCTGATATCCTCCGCAGATGGAGCAGCGTCTACTGGACAGAGTACATGAAGGGCCCTCTTTTCCCCGATACGGTATCTGTGCTGGAGAATTTGGGTAGAAGATATGTCCTCGGCATGGTTACGAACACCGATGGAATGCCTGGGATGAAGATGCATCGGCTCGAGCGAAGCGGTCTTCTCAAGTTCTTCAAAGCAGTTGTTATCGCGGGCGAGGATGTTCCCGAAACAAAGCCCAGCCCAAGGCCCTTCCTACACGCCGCCAAACTCCTCAACATCAAACCCGAAGAATGCATAATGGTGGGGGATGACCCGGTAAACGATGTTCTAGGCGCAAAATCAGCGGGAATGCACGCAGTTCTTCTAGATAGACAAGGAGGCAAACCCTACCCAGTCAAACCCGACCACATAGTGAAAAGCCTGAGAGAGCTTTTGGCTTTGCTGGATGCATGATTTGTGGAAAACTTTTTACATAGGTTGCTGGCTTTGTTTCGGCGGGTGAGCTAAACTAGAGAAGTGGGTTGTCTGCGGTGCATGGCCCTACATAAACACCGTTCCTCATCTCGGCACACTCATAGGCTCCGAGCTTTCAGCAGACGTCTTCGCACGCTACCTCCGGGCCAAGGGCCATAGAGTTGTCTTTGTCAGCGGCTCGGATGAGCATGGCACACCCATCGAGGTTGAGGCGGCCAAGAGAGGCGTCGACCCACGTGAGATAACCGACAAAAACCACGCCCTAGTTGTCGAGCTCTTCAACAAGTTTCACCTCTCCTTCGACAACTACACCCGAACACACAACCCAACACACATCACCTTCTGCCAAAACTTCTTCATGAAAATCTACGAAAACGGCTACATCTACGAGCAGGACGTCAACCAGCTCTACTGCAAAAACTGTGGAAGATTTCTACCCGACAGGTTTGTGACAGGTGTCTGCCCCTCATGCGGCTACCAACGTGCCCGCGGCGACCAGTGCGAGGCATGCGGCAAAGTCCTCGACCCACTGGACCTACTCGAGCCACGGTGCAGCATATGCGGCGAAAAACCCGTCGTAGAATCGAGCAGGCACTGGTTCTTTGACTTGCCACAGTTTAGCGATAGGCTGAGAACATGGCTGACCACGAGCACCACGTTGTCCGAGAAAGTGCGGAACTTCAGCCTCAGCTGGATTAGGGAGGGGCTTAAGCCAAGGGCTGTTACACGTGACAACCTCTGGGGCATACCTGCGCCTTTCCCGGGCGCGGGCAACAAAACCATCTACGTGTGGTTTGAGGCGGTTCTCGGCTACCCGAGCGCAACCGTTGAATGGGCGGAGAAAAAAGGTGAACCCGAGCTCTGGAGAGAGTTTTGGCTAAGCCCAGACACGAAGTCAGCCTACTTCATCGGCAAAGACAACATACCCTTCCACACAGTCATTCTCCCCGCCCTACTTCTCGCAACACACGAGCCCTACATACTTCCCTACATAGTCTCAGCCACAGAATATCTCACCTTCGAGGGCAAAAAATTCTCCAAAAGCCTCGGCGTGGGGATATGGCTCGACCAAGCCATCGCCATGCTCGAAGCAGATGTCTGGCGATACTATCTAGTCAAGATAAGGCCCGAGACAGGTGACACAAACTTCAGCTACGACGGGCTCATGGCGGTTGTTAACTCGGACCTCAACAACGACCTCGGCAACTTCATCCACCGCGTCCTCACCTTCATAAACAACAACTTCGACGCAAAAATCCCCGAAGCAACACATTTAACAGAAGAAGACAAGGCGATGCTGGCTGCTATAGAGAAGACATTCACAGAAGTGGACAACCTTCTCTCAGAGGCGAGAGAGAAACAGGCTCTCGAGACAGTTATACAACTCGCCCGCGAAGGAAACGTCTACTTCAACAGACGGGAGCCATGGCGGCTTGTCAAGACGAGGAAAGATGAGGCCGCGACGGTTCTTCATGTGGCTGCACAGGTCTTGAAGGCGCTGGCCCTGCTTTTGGCCCCGTTCACCCCCGCGACCACGCATAGAATACTTGAGATGATAGGCCAGGGAGAAGAAGCTGTAACATGGCTCGGTGAAAAACCATGGCACCTGCCAGCGGGAGCATCCATAGCCAAGCCAATCCCCCTATTCGAGAAACTCACCGAAGATAAGCTCAAAGCAATACGTGCAGGCGCATCATCCGCCTATTGAAAAACGAGCGTAACCTCTCCGTCTTTCATCTCGATGACCAGTTTAGCCTTGCCACGGCTTTCAGCCGCTATGCTTGAGGGAAGCGTGGCGCGGCCATAACGGTCCAGCTTAAGAGAATGCTTGTCCCCGCCATAGGTGACTTGTATCGTCTTACCTTTACCCGCCAAGAGCGGAATGACCGCGGGAGGCAGCCTAATCTTGCCATACTTGGTAAGGGTGGGCGGAATCTCGGACTCAAGCCGCAGGAAAACCTTCACGAAATAATGCTGCTATGCTCGGCCCTTTATGCTTTGCGGAGCTGTGGATTAGGCTTTATTTGGGGGTTTGTGTAGGCGATTGTGTTGAGCTCTGTATCGGCGAATGTGAGGGAGGTTGCTGAGGCGGTCTCGATTTTTGACGAGGCTAGAAATGTGGGGGCTTTGGATGAGGGGTTCACGGTTTTTACGCGAAGCGTCAAGTCGTCGGTTGGTAGGCTGAAGCCTGTGAAGTCCGGCGGCCTCTGGTTTGCGGTGCTTGTTTATCCACGGCAGAGTGCGACGACGTCTCCTCTCCTTATCCTGACCACTGCTTTATCGGTTGTCGAGGGCGTGGCCAAGACAACTGGTCTCCAGCCTCTTCTCCGATGGCCAAACGAAGTCTCTCTCCATGGCTCGGTGGTTGGAGCCGCCTCGGTTGAGATGGAGGTGGTCAACGACGCAATAGCAAGAGCTTTCGCGGGCGCAGGCATCTACGTCAACGCAAAAACCGGAGAACAGGAAACCTCGATAGCCGAACAAGCCGGCGGGGAAATCGACGACACACTTCTTCTCGAAAACATCCTACAATCTTTCACGAGAAATTACCAGCTCTATAAAGAGGGGTGGCGTGTGGAGCTGCTGGACAAGATAAGGGACATGATGGAGTATGTGAGAACTGTTGTATCCGTTAACCTGTCGCAGGGAACTCAGCTCATCGGGTTTCTCGAGGGCCTCGACGAGCTCGGACGACTAATTCTCCGCGTCGACCAAGAAAGAATACCGCTAGCCCCCGCAGACGTCGAATCCATCACACTCTTCTAGAAACCTTTTTCAACAGCTTTACCTATGCTTTTGCATGATTCAGCCGCAGCATTTGAAGACCCGTGAAATTGCTAAGCGTGTTGTGGCGGCAGGCGACCCTGCACGTGTTGTCCAACTCTCCAAGATGCTTGAGAAACCACGGCTCGTGAACGAGAACAGAGGATTCATAGCATATACGGGAAAGTATGAGGGGGAGGATGTTACCGTTATCTGCCACGGTGTCGGCGGGCCTTCTTCGGCGATTGTTTTTGAGGAGACTGTTATGCTGGGAGCGAGGCTGATTATCAGGCTCGGCTCATGCGGCGCCTTTCTCAAAGGCATGCAAATCGGTGAAGCAGTCATCCCAACCGCAGCATCCTACATAGGTGGAACACTTCAACAATACATCCCAGACACATACATCACACCTGTGCCGAGCTACGATGTCTTGACCACATTGGTTGACGAGTTCAGGCGAAGCGGGTTGAAGACATATGTTGGACCCGTCTTCTCCAGCGACGCCTTCTACGCCGAGGACCCCAACTTTGTCGCAAAATGGAGCGGCCTCGGATACATAGCTGTGGAGATGGAGTGCGCAACTCTCTTCGGCCTCGGAATGCTCAGAAAATTCAAAACAGGCTCAGCCCTTCTCATAAGCGACAACCTCGCAGAAATGACCCCCATGGTCGACGCAGAACAGTTGAAAACATATGTCGAAAAAGCAGGACGAGCCACGTTATCGGCGGCAGTAAAAATTCCACTAGAATAATCTTTCTAAACAGCCTCCCCATTTTCTAGAACATGTGCTCGGTTTATTCCGAGCATCAAGTGATGGGCATGGCTTAAATGGTCCTTTGAGGCGGCGTAGTCATGCGTGCACAGCTCGCGGTCTCCAGCCTAATTATTTTCGGCATAATTCTTGTTGGGCTGGGGTTCGCGAGGCTGCCCTATGTAATCACTTATGATGAGACGGTGGCGATTCAGACGTCAAGAGTGACGACTGTTGTCGAGACCGAGGCAATTGTGCGGACGACGACGATGGAGCTGACGGAAGCTTTCGAGACCACTATCTTGTCGACCACCTTCTCCACGGAAACAGCTGTGACAACAAACACCTTGACACGTGTGGCTGCCGAGGTCTCCAACCAAACCGTTGCGGCTGAAGCTGCCTTGGTGACTGGTCCCATCACCATACAGCCGTCGAGAACCCTTGAACTGTCGTGGAAATCTAATAAAACCGTTGACATATACATAGCGGTGGGTAGCTATCTCAACACCTCGGGCTGGATGCTGGTTGGAAGAGGCGTCATCGGCAGCGCCGCCATCCCCTTCGACGGCGAAGCTGAAATCTATGTCATCACCCGCACGAGTGACGCCGCTGCCTCTGTTTCGTTTACGGCTGTTGAGACCTGGCCCGAAACAATCACCGAAACCAAGACAACCACACTTTCAACACTCTTAACCACCACCTTGACTACGACACGTTATCTCACAAGCGAGACAACCGACACCACCAGCTACACCACCGAGAAGCCTCTCTACTACGTGACGACTCTAGTGACCACCGTGACCGAGACCCGCTACCCTGACCTAAGCTTCATGACGTTGATGGGCAGCTTCATAATCTTCGTAGGCATCCTGTTCATGGTTCTGCTGTTGCGCACACTGGGGAAACCCGTGGAAAAACAATAGCAACAATCCGGGCTTATTCACTCTCTTACATAGGGTTTTCCAAGTGCTTTTGGGAATCGCCGCGTTGAGGGAAAGAGTGCTAAGACGGCGACGGTCACTATGTAGGGAAGCATCATGATGAAATGAAAGGGTACAGCTTCTTTCACCGCAGGGGTCACGACCACGGCAAAAGCAAGCCCCTCCGCGAACCCGAATATGAATGTGGCTGCCAGAGCCGTCAACGGGTTTAGCCCTGAGAAAACCACTGCAGCCAGTGCTATGAACCCGCGTCCAGCCGTTATCTCTTTCACAAGTCCTCCGAACCATCCCAGAGGCATGAAGGCTCCGCCGACACCGGCTAGAAACCCGCCGACCATGCTTGCGAAGATTCTTACCCTGTAAACGCTGTGGCCAGCTACGTCTACTGATTCGGGTTTTTCGCCTGCAGCCCTCAGCCTGATACCCAGAAGTGTTTTGTTTAGAAGTAGGTATGCTGCGAAGGCGGCTGCTATGGCTGCGAGAGATATGGGGCTAACCGCCAGTTCCTCGCCAATCAGAGGTATGGATATGCGCGGCACGACAAGTGTCCGGGGGAAGATGTGGATGCCGGGGAACGCCCATATCGCCATGAGGAGATACTGGAACAGGCCGATGGCTAAGATGTTGAGGCCCATTCCGGCGATTACCTGCTCCGCTCTTCCATAGACATTTAGAAGCCCCAGAATCCCTCCTATCAACGCGCCGAAAACACCGCCCATCAACAGGCCCAGCAATCCTGACTCAAACACCTCGGCCCAGAAAACACCAGCCACAGCAGAAATCAGAAATATCCCCTCGATACCTATGTTGATTTGACCAGATTTCTCGTTGATGCATTCACCGACCGCTGCGAAGGCGAGAGGCGTCAGAGCAAGCAGCGCGAACTCTATTAACCTCGTGGGTTTGAGGCCGAAAAAAGACATCGCGTAGATCGTCGCCGCCACAGCTACAAAGCCTATCAATAGCCAGAGAACCCTGAGGCGATATGGCTTCACCCTGTCTCACCTCTATTTTTTCTTGGAAAAATTTTCTTGACTAGGTCAAGGGCCGCCGGTATTGCGAGAGCCAGTATGATTATGCCGTTTATGGCTCTGACGATTTCTGAGGCCACTCCTGCTTCAAATTCCATGAATCGGCCTCCGTGGAGTAAGCCGCCGTAGAAGATGCTTGCGAAGATTATCCCTATGGGATGGTTGCGGCCTACTAGAGCTACTCCTATGCCTTCGAACCCGATGTTGATGAGGTTTCCCATGGTTGCGAAGACGGTCCAGTGAGGAGGCCGCCCCAAAACCTGCGAAACCCCTGCAAGCCCCGCGGCCAGCCCACCTAGGAAAAAACTCGTCATCATCGTCTTTGAGATGTTTATTCCCGCGTATCGCGCAGCTTCTTGGTTATGGCCCACAACCCGCAGCTCATAGCCTAGAGTTGTTCGCCAGAGAAGGAAATAGGCTATGAGAGAAAAAGCTATCACAAGTATGAAGACGGTGGTCAGGGACGCGCCTATGACAAGATATCGCGCTGTTTCCTGTGCGGGAACCGCTCTCTCGGCTCTCGCCGGGTCTGCTACGTGATAGGTTATCAGGTATGTGACGAGCCAGAAAGCAATCCAATTAAGCATTATTGTTGAAACAACTTCGTGGACTCCTCTGCTGATCTTTAGGAGGGCCGCGGGCAGGCTCCAAATAGCTCCAGCCAGCATACCAAAAACCGTGGCAAAGATTAGATGTATGATAGGTGGAAGGTTTAACATTCCTCCCACGAAGACCGCCCCAATTGCGCCCATGTACATCTGCCCCTCCGCACCTATGTTAAACAAGCCGGAGCGCATACCTATGGCGAAGGTTAGCCCAGTCATGATAAGCGGTGTGGCGAAAGCAAGGGTTTCGAGAAAACCTGAGAAATCTCCGAAAGCTCCGAGAAAAAGCGCTCTATAGGCTTTGACGAAATCGTATCCATACACCGCCATGAGCGCGGCGCCTCCAACGAGCCCAACCGCCACCGCGAGCATGGACTCGGCTAGCTTTTTTAGGGTTTTACGGATTTTTCTGGACAAGTTTTGCTGTAACATGATGAAAAAAAGGGGAGTAAAGGGTGTTTAGCCGAGAAGTTCACGCCATCTATCGACTTCTTCCTTAGTCAACACCATAGGCACTTGTGCTTGTCCGCTTCTTATCTTGCTCTCTAGCTCCGTCAAAGCATCCCATATCCACGAGGGCAGATTTTGCCGCATCTCCGTTACCTTCTGACGGATCTCTTCTGGAGACATGGGTAGAACCTTCTTTCCGGTCAGCTTCTCCGCGTCCACACCCATTTTGATGAATTCATCCAAGTCTGCTAGGGTGCTCACCGATATGCCTTCCATAGCTAGGTTGCCAACCTTGGTGCCTATTCCGAGAACAAGGACACCGTTAGTGTCAGCCACTACTTCTTTGAATTTCCCAATCACTGTGAGAAGCGCTGCATAGTATACGCCTCTGTCCACACGCTTCATCATACTGGCGATTACGAACCCGGGATTAATCCAGTCCTGGTTTGCGTCCACACCTATCCAGTAAGGCGGCCCGCTTGTGAGCCTTTTCTCAGTCGCTATCTCTTGGACAGCTTGATTAATTCCTAGACCTAGTGGACCTGCGATGTTGTACACAGCTATTGCCTGTTGCTCATACATGGATTTAGCGGCTGCGTATCCTTTTGTTATGTCACTGAAGGTGCCTGTGTATGTCCAGAGCACGCGGCCCTTGTACCAGCACTGGCCTGCCTGTGGACAGTATAGACCATCTCGCCAGTTGGGTCCAGACCCGTATCTTCCATCCTCGCCTATCAGTGGCGCGCGTTTTCCGAATCGCTGTTCATACCATTTCAGACCCCAGTCGCATCCCCATTTGTAGCCAATCTCAAACTTCCAGAGAACAGGTATCTCTATCCCGAAGACTCCTCCGATGTAGGGATAGTTTCCTCCCAGCTCGTTGTAGTGTGCTGCAAGGAGGCATCCGAGTGCGCCGACCATCGCGCTGCCTTTATGCTCCTCATAGACGATGTCCAGCATGTTGGGTAAGGGTTTTCCTGTTTTCTGAACCGCTAGAGCTTGTGTGAACGTATCTATGCCTGCGAAGTTCTTGTCCGGGTATTTGGCGGCGACTTCGAGGAGTGCTTCGCTGAGGAGGAAGCCTACTCCTACGATTAGTTTAACATCGGGGTCGCGGGCCGCTGTCTCAAGGTTTGGGACATAGTCGGCCTCTGTTTTACTTATCAGCTCAACCATCTGAACACCTAGATCCTTCTCGGCCTCATCCCCGCCCTTGAAGGCCATGTCGTTGAAGGAGAGGTCGCCGCGGCCACCTATGTCTGAAACAACAGCTATCTTAATGGCTCCAGGTGAAATAGGACGCTCGACCGTAACAGTCGATGTTACAACCCGAGTGGTTGTGATGGTTTGTGCGGAGCCGCCGACTGTGACGGTCGATGTAACAGTTTCAACGATTCTCTGCCCCGGCTGCGTCCAACCAACAGCCCCAGCAATTATGGCGACAACGAGTAGAACAGCGAGAATAGACTCGGTTCTCGTCAAAGCTTTCCGGTTCATACACATTTCAAAATCTGCGAGGTTATATAAAGTTTCTTAAAAATTTATCTAAGTTTTTTTACAACGCTCATCAGCTTTTTTACTCGCTCGGGTTCTACGGGGTTCCAGAATTTGCCGTCTCGTCTCAGGTATGAGCCTACGATGGCGCCGTCGGCCACTTTCAGCAGATTTTCGGCGTTATCTGCGTTTAGGCCGCTGCCTACCAAAACAGGTAACGAGGTTGCTTGTTTGGCTCTTACGACTTTTTCCAAAGGCGTCTCCGCACCTGTTCTTGTTCCCGAAACTATGATAGCGTCTGCGTCGAAAAACTCTGCATCAGCCACCTGCTCCTCAAACGGTCTATCACTTATAATAAAGTGGCTCCCATGCTTTACGTTAACGTCTGCGAAAACCCTTACATCATAGGCTCTGAGGTTCGCTCTGTATCTGAGGGCGCGATGAGCTATGGCTTCTACGAACCCCTCGTCGGCTATGTATGCGTTGGCCCATTCAGCAGCTCGCACCCACTTGCCTCCAGAGGCGACGCATGCTGCTATGGCTGGGATGACGCCGTTGGCTAGGCAGCAAATGCCCACAGGAAGACCCGTAGATTTCCTCACCTCACGAGCCATCACAGCTAAAATGGAGCTGGTCTCATGCCCTATATCATCAGGCTTCAGGTATGGATAGTCACCTATGTTCTCCACCTGAAGACCATCAACATCGTTACTCTTCAGAACCTCGGCGTCACGGAGCCCATATTCGATGATGTCTTCGACAGACATTCCCGAGTAGCGTGGAGCGCCGGGTAAAGGAGGTAGATGAATCATGGCGATGATGGGCTTCGTGTTCTTGAAAATTTCTTTTAAAGCGTCTGGTTTCATGGGTAGAAGAGGCGAAGGCATGCGAAACCGCGGCTTTCTTCGTTTAAAAACTTTATAGATGCTCCAGTCTGCCGCCGATGGTTTTGACGGCGAGGGCGCCCAATCGTGTGGCGAGAAGACCGCACACGGTCGCCGGTGAACCTTTCAGCATCTCATGCAGAAATCCTGCGATGAATGCGTCGCCTGCGCCTGTTCCGTCCACTGTTTCCACGGGTTCGGCGGAAAGCCTCACGACTTCGCCGTCGGTCTCGGCTATTTCACACCCCTCACTGCCTTTCTTGAAGACAACCATGCAGCCCCATTGCCGCGCCAGGTCCGAGACAGAACTCACACCAAAATATCCCTTAACCACACTGTATTCTGCCGAGTTTAGGAAGACGCAGTCAACATGTTTGACTATGTTTTCCAGAAGAAGTGGTTGGCTGGCTAGCGGTATGCACAAATCCAGCGTGACGGCGTTGTCTGCTTTTTCGAGAGCTTTGAAAGCTGTTTCCCTTTGCGGGCCTTCGAGGAAGCTGTAGCCGGAGAAGTGTAGTATGGCTGCGTCGTTGAGGGCGTCGAATGAGAGATGTGTATGGTTGAGGTGCTTGTTTGCTCCACGGTAAGCGAGCATAGTGCGCTCTCCGTTTTTGCTTACAACTATGTAGGTTATGCCCGTGATGTCGGCTGAGGTTTTCTGGACATGAGCTGTGTCCACTCCTGCGTCCACCAACCCTTTCACAAGCATTTCGCCCAAGGGGTCTTCTCCCACGCATCCGATCATCACCGCAGATGTTCCAAGCAAGGAAAGCGTGTGCGCTACGTTAGCAGCTGAGCCACCGTGTCGAATGTATGCTTTCTCAGCCATGTCCTCATACCCCTCCTCTGGAAACTTTTGATGAAAAGCTATGATGTCGAGGTTTATGTCGCCGAGGACCACTATCCTCCGCCATCTCAATTTTTACACGTAGGGGGTCGGCATGTTTTTTAAACTTACCGCAACTGATATAACCATCGTCTCCGGAAAATTGGGCTGTGAAGTATGCTACGCTTTTGGAGTATGCGTTTCAGGCGCTGAAAAACTCGTATGCACCATATTCCCGGTTTCGTGTCGGCGCGGCTCTGTTGTCGGATGATGGTGAGGTTGTTACAGGATGCAACGTTGAGAACGCCAGCTATGGTCTCTCGATGTGTGCAGAGCGGACAGCCGTCTTCAGGGCGGTGGCACAGGGGGTGAAGAAGTTTGACGCGATAGCTGTGGTGTCTGGCAAAGTTAACCCTGTTTATCCATGCGGAGCCTGTAGACAAGTTCTCCGAGAGTTCAACCCTCGTCTAACTGTTGTCGTCGCGGGGCCGGGTAAGAAACCCCTCACCACTTCGCTGGATAAACTTTTGCCCAAGAGTTTTGGAAAAGAAAGCTTAAGGCGGAGATGAAGGTGGCTTAGCTATGCTGCGCCTGATAATTGACACCGACACGGCTGGTGATGACACGATTTCGCTGCTGATGGCTTTGAAATGGCCTGGAGTGAGGCTTGAAGCAGTCACCGTGGTCTGTGGAAACGTTGAGTTCTCACAGCAAGTCGAAAACGCGCTCTACACAGTCGAGAATTTCGCGGACCACTATGTGCCTGTTTACCCGGGCTGTGATAGACCCTTTCTAAGAACTTGGAAATACGCCGACTATGTCCATGGAAAAGACGGCATGGGTGAAAACTATTTCCCCAAAGCTCGGCAAAGACCAGAGAATAAGCATGCGGTGCAAGCCCTGTTGGAGCTGGTTAACTCAAGCCCTGGAGAATACACCATCATAGCCCAAGGCCCCCTCACAAACATAGCCACGGCCATCATGCTGGACAAAAACTTTGTGAAAAAAGTGAGAAGACTCTACATCATGGGCGGCTACGCGGATGGATACGGCAACGTGACCCCGGCGGCCGAGTACAACTTCTGGGTAGACCCTGACGCCGCCAAGATAGTTCTACACTCGGGGATAAACCCGTTTATCGTCGGATGGGACATCGCGGTCAAATACAGTGTTGTTGAGGAGGATATGCATCGTGAGATAGCTAAGTGGGGAACTCGGGAGGCTGATTTCTTCGTCAAGGTGAACAGGAAAGTGGTGGAGTTTGAGAAAAGGGTGATGGGTATTCCCGGCAGCACGCATCCCGACACTATAACCACCGCAATTGCGATAGAGCCTAAAATCGCGAGAAAGGTTGAGCGGCGGTATGTGGATGTGGAGAACCAAAGCGAGCTGACACGCGGCATGTCGGTGGTTGACCATAGAGGAGTGCTGGGAAAGGAGCCGAACGCAGACGTGTGCTACGAAGCCGACGCCCAGCTTTTCAGAGAAATGCTCTTCAAAATCCTGCGAGGCCGATGACAGCCTCCACACACATCAGACAATCAATTTATTAAACATCGACATATTCGCTTACCATGTCCACCATATCTGTCAAAGAGATTGCTTCTCGGATACAGCACACAAACGTCTCCCCTGACGCGACGAAGAAGGATATCGAGAAGCTCTGCAGCGAGGCGTTGAAGTACGGGTTCAGCGCCGTTGTCATTAACCCTATCTGGGTAAAACACGCCTCCGAACTCTTGAAGGGAACAGGTGTAAAGGTCTGTGTAGCCTTAAACTATCCCATGGCAGGCTCCAAACCGCTCACAAAAGCTGTGGAGATACGTGAAGCAATAGCAGACGGATGCGAGGAGATAGACTTCATGATTAACGTGGGTTACCTCAAGTCTGGGATGGTTGACGAGTTTCGGAGAGATGTGGAAACAGTTGTCGAGGCCGCTGACGGCAGAATAGTGAAGGCGATTCTCGAAACCGCCATTCTATCTGAGGAGGAGGTCAGGCTCGCGGCGAGGATATGCGAGGAGGAGGGGGTCAACTATGTCAAGAACTCGAGCGGCTGGGGTAAAGGAGGGCCTGCCACTGTGGAGGTTGTCAAGCTTCTCCGCAGCTCTGTGAGCAAGAGGGTGGGGGTGAAAGCCTCAGGCGGTATTAGAGACTTCGCCACCGCGGTGAAGCTGGTTGAAGCCGGTGCAGACCTGTTGGGAACAAGCAGAGGTGTCCAGATAGTAACCGGTGAAAAAGACTCGGGCGAGGTATCTTACTGAGATGAGCGGGAAAGTAGGTGTCATAGGTAGCTACAACACGGGTTTTGTCGTCTACGTGGAGCGTCTGCCTATCGAGGGCGAAACCCTCAAAGGCCACGGGTTCAGGATAGAACATGGAGGCAAAGGCTCCAACCAAGCCATACAAGCCGCACGCCTAGGATGCCAAACATTCATCATCGCCCGAGTCGGAGCCGACATTTTCGGAGAAAGAGCCGTGAACAAATGGCGTGTCGAAAAAATCGACACAACATATGTCGTTGTTGACAGAGATAACCCTACTGGCGCCGGTCTGGTTATAGTGGGGCCGGCGGGCAGAAACATGATAATCGTAGACCTCGGCGCAAACATGCATCTGACAAAAAACGATGTCGCAAACGCTGTCGAAAGAATCAGGTCGGCCGATGTGGTTCTTGCACAGCTTGAGATACCCTTCGAAACATCTCTTCACGCGCTCAAAACAGCGGAGGGCGTGAAAATACTCAATCCTGCACCAGCTCTACCAACACCGCCCGAAACGCTCAAAGGAATAAACATCATAACACCGAACGAGGTTGAGATGGCCGCTATGGCGGGATACACACCAGGAGAAGCCGACCTGGTGAATGCTGCTAAAAAATATGCCAAGCACGTGGACAATGTTGTCGTTACTCTTGGAGAAAAAGGCGCCATCGTTGTTGACAAGAATGATGTGAAACATGTAAAGGCTCCGCGGGTCAACGCCGTGGACAGCACGGGGGCCGGGGACGCGTTCAACGGCGCCTTAGCCACTGCACTTGCACGTGGATACACCGTTTTGGAGGCGGTTGAATATGCGTGCCATGCGGGCGCCTTTTTGGCGGCGAGGATAAAAGGTGGAGAGCTTGTAGAGGCTCTCCCAGAGGAGAAGGAGCTGGAGAAGTTTATTTCTGAGCATAGTTTTTAGCCAGATGAATGTCTGCCAAGGAGCCTCAAGTGGGTGACGAGTTTTACCATGTCAGAGTGCGAAGAGGCGAGATTGCGCCATATGTTTTGATGCCCGGAGACCCTGACCGTGTTCTGAAGATTGCACAGTTCTGGGATGAGGGGCGTGAGATATCTTTTCACAGGGAGTATAGGGTCTGGAACGGGAGAGTTGGAGGAGTTGGAATAGCGGCGTGTTCGACAGGCATAGGGGCGCCGTCTACGGCGATAGCTGTTGAGGAGCTTGCGAGAGCGGGCTGCCACACCTTCATCAGAGTTGGAAGCTGCGGGGCCATACAGCCTGGCATAGAAATAGGGGACCAGATAATCTCGGTTGCTGCGGTAAGGCTCGAGGGAACATCCCATCAATATGCTTCACCCAGCTACCCTGCATATGCACACTATGAGGTTGTGCTCGCTTTGATAGAAGCCGCTGAAACTCTTGGCGCAAGATATCATCTGGGTGTTACAGCGTCTACGGACAGCTTCTACCCTGGCCAAGGTAGGCCCGGCTACCGCGGATACTGGTGGAGCTACTCAAAAAACATCATAGACGATTTAAGGGCCATGAATGTGCTGAACATTGAGATGGAGGCCTCTGCATTGTTCGTCATCGCAAGCCTATACGGCTTGAGAAGCGGCGCTGTGTGCTCTGTTTTCGCCAACCGCGTGGACGACAAGTTCGGTGTAAAAGGTGAGGAGACAACTTCAAAGATAGCCACGGAGGCTGTGAAGATTCTCGCCGAATGGGATGAGCGGAAAAAGATGCATGGAAAAAATCATCTCTCAGCTTCGCTTCTCAAGCTGTGACTTCAGTCTCCTCACAACATCCATAAATTTTCTCACACGTTCAACATCCACCGGGTTCAGCGTCTTACCTCCTTTCTTGAAATATGTTCCGACGATTGCGCCATCAGCCACATCGAGAAGCTTCGCAGCATTCTCCAAGTTCAGGCCGCTGCCTATGAAAACGGGCTTAGAAGCAGCCTGCTTAACCTCCAAAACCCTCTCCAAAGGGGTTTCTCCACCTGTTCTAAAACCAGAGACAACTACCGCGTCAGCACCTATTTCCTCAAGCCTTGCAACCTGATAAGAAACGGGGACATCTGAGACGAGAAAATGGCTCCCATGCTTCACCAAAACATCGGCGAAAACCTTTACCCCGGGGGCCAGCTTATTCCTCAACCTCTCCGAAGCAGGTGCCGCAGACTCGACATATCCCTCGTCAGCCACGTAGGCAAGGTTGTACATGTTGGCTCTGACCCAACTCGCTCCACAGGCGGCGGCAGCGGCGATGGATTCCGACACAGCGTTCGCTAGAATGAAGACTCCGACAGGCAACCCCACCTCTTTACGGACCTCCCGCGCGACAATAGAGACAATTGAGACCGTCTCAGGCCCGACCTCGCCCGGCTTGGTGAAAGGCTTGTCACCGAGGTTCTCCACCTGAATTCCGTCCACGCCGCCATCCCTAAGGGCAACAGCGTCTCTAAGAGCTTGCTCCAGAACATCATCCACACTCCATTCTCCATAACCAGGCGAACCCGGCAAAGGCCGTAGATGAACCATGCCAATAACCGGCTTAGGACAGCCAAACAACTCCATCATACATGCCGTGGCCATGTTTGTTGTCATTATTTATAAGCAAGCTGTCGAAAGCGAATAGGGAGATGGCTGGGGAAGTTCTCCTTGAAGCTAGGAAAGTTGTGAAAGGTTTTCCCGGTGTTTGGGAGCATCTGATTCTCGACCACATAGATTTCGATGTGCGGGCAGGCGAGGTTCATGCACTGCTCGGAGAGAATGGGGCTGGAAAAACTGTTTTGGCAAACATTCTCTCAGGGTTCTACTCATTGTCCTCGGGAGAGTTGATTGTGAAAGGAAAGAATGTGAGGTTCAAGTCACCTGCAGATGCTATACGACACGGCATAGGCATGGTTCATCAAGAATTCACCCTCGCCCCTCCTCTCACTGTTGTAGAAAATGTCGCGCTCACCCTGCGACGCAGCAACCCATTATCCTATCCATTGAAGAAAATCGAGGAAAAAATCCGCGAGCTATCTCAGAGATACGGGCTGAAAGTTGACCCGCATGAAAAAGTCGAAAACCTTTCCCTCGGCGAGAGACAGAGAGTAGAAATAATCAAAGTCCTCTACTGGGAGCCCCGCATCCTGATACTCGATGAACCGACCTCTGTGCTAACGTTGGAAGAATCCAAAGAGCTTTTCCAGATACTGAGAAAAATGGCTGAGGAGGGGAAAGGCATAGTCTTCATCACACATAAACTGGAGGAGATTATGGAGGTGGCGGATAGGGTAACTGTTCTCAGGCTTGGAAAGAAAATGGGAACTCTTAAAGTGGCTGAAACAAGTCGCTCTGAGCTGCTGAAGCTGATGCTCGGAGAGTTGACACCGGTCAGCTATCAGCGTGCACCCGCCAAAGAAACGCGTAAACCTGTTCTGCAGGTGGAGAATCTCACGGTGTTGGATGACGATGGCCGTGTGGCGGTTAAAAACGTGAGTTTAGAGGTTAGAGAGGGTGAGATACTGGGGGTAGCGGGTGTTTCGGGCAACGGTCAGAAGGAGCTGGTGGAGGCCTTGACGGGTCTCAGAAAAGCTGCGAGCGGAAAACTCATAGTGAACGGGGTGGACCTAACTAATCGTAGCCCACGTCGTTTTGCGCAAACAGGTGTGAGACACATCCCCGAGGACCGTAGAAGAACAGGAGTCGTGGAGGAAATGGTCACAGCCGAGAACATAATGTTGAGAGAGTACCGTGAAAAACCTTTCTCAGTCTTCGGAGTTATAAACAAGGGAGCCGTAACCGAGTTAGCGCAAAAACTTGTAACATCCTTTGGAGTATTGACACCCGACCTCTGGGACACCGAGGTTAGGATACTTTCGGGAGGAAACATACAGCGCCTCATACTCGCGAGGGAGTTGTGGAAAGAGCCGAAGCTGCTCATAGCATTTCATCCAACATATGGACTGGACCTAAAGGCGATTAGCCAGACTCATAGGCTTTTCATGAACCTTAGGGAAAAAGGCTCCGCCATACTCCTTATCTCAGAGGACTTGGAGGAGATTTTCCTGCTTAGCGATAGAATTGCGGTTATGTATAACGGGGAGTTGGTTGGTGTGATGAAATCTGATGAGGCAACCGTCGAGAGGGTGGGAAAAATGATGACGGGTATGAAATCTAGTGCATAGTAAAATACTTGTGGATTGATTGGGTAACCGGGTTTGTTTGACGAGGTAACGCGTGAGGTTGCGGAGTTTGTTCAGCTCGATGTTGAGTTGGATGCTGATGTTTTGGCTGAGGCTAAGCGGCGTGTTCTCGACAGCTTGGGATGTTTCTTTGGTGCGTGGGGTGAGGAGGCGGTGGTTGCTTCTCGGAGGGCTGTTCAACGTTTTGCTCAGCGTGATGGCGGCGCTTCTGTCTGGGGTACATCGGTCAAGACATCGCCTGAGTGGGCGGCTTTCGTCAACGGTGTTGGTGTAAGGGCCCTCGACTTCAACGACACCTACCTATCCAAGGAGCCTCTCCACCCGAGCGACATGATACCCGCGGTGTTGGCGGCGGGTGAGGTTGTGGAGGCCAGTGGAATGGATGTGCTCAAGGCTATTGTGACGGGGTATGAGGTGGGGTGTAGGCTATGTGATGCGGCGACGCTGCGGAAACGAGGCTGGGACCATGTCAACTTCACGATGATAGGGGCTGTCGCAGGCGTTTCGAAGGTTATGAAGCTAAGCTTTGAGGAAACAGCTAACGCCGTTTCGCTAGCCGTGGTTCCACACGCCGCCATGAGGCAGACACGTGCCGGCGAGCTCTCGATGTGGAAAGGCGCCGCTGCCGCAAACGCCTGCAGAAACGCTGTCTTCGCATGCCTACTCGCATCAAGCGGAATGACGGGGCCCTCGCAGCCGTTCGATGGAGAGATGGGGTTCTTCAAACAGGTAGCGGGCACATCTTTCACTTTGAAAGGGCTCTCAGCGACAAAGCGGCCGCGTAAAATCATGGAGACATACATAAAGTTCCACCCCGTCGAGTACCACGCCATGACTGCTGTTGACGCAGCTCTGAAAGCTCTCCAGAGAGCAGGCTCAGCAGAAAACATAGAGAAAGTCATGGTTGAAACCTTTGAGGCGTCTTACACGATTCTCGCCAAAGACCCTGAGAAATGGAGGCCATCTACACGTGAGACAGCTGACCACAGCCTCCCCTACATCGTGGCAGCCACTCTTCTCGACGGCGGAATCTGGCTTAACAGCTTCAGCCGAGAAAGGATATCGAGCCCCGACATAGCTGAGATGATGAAACGCATAGAGGTTGTGGAAAGCCCCGAGCTGACCGCGCGGTATCCCATGGAGCTGCCCAACCGCATAATCCTCAAACTCCGAAACGGCGAGAAAATCATCGTCGAAGAGGCTATTCCACGTGGACATTACAAGAACCCGATGACAAACGAGGAGGTTGAGAAAAAGTTTCACAGACTCACCTCTCAGATGCTGGATGAGGGACGGCGCCGCATGATAGTGGAGAAGGTCTGGGGAATGGAAAAACTGAAAAACATCTCTGACCTCATAGGAACCGTGGTATCTGTATGATGCAGTATGTGCCCGGTCTCGAGGGTGTTCCGGCTGTAGAGTCGCGGATATGCACAATAGATGTCGAGAATAGGAGGATAATTATCCGTGGAAAGAGTTTGGAGAAGATTGCTCAGGAGCATAGCTTCGAGGAAGTGGCTCATCTACTCATCCATGGACACCTGCCTGACGCCGACGAGGCCAAACAGTTTACAAGATTGATAGCCGTGGAAAGGCGTGTGCCAAACGCTGTCGTGGATGTTGTGAAAAGCCTCCCAGCGGAAACACATCCCATGGATGCTTTGCGGACTGGTGTATCGGCTCTCGCGCCCTTCGACCCCGACCTCGACGACACATCACCTGAGGCAAATAAGAGGAAAGCGGCGAGGCTTGTTGCGAAAACGGGGCTACTCGTCGCCAACCTCGACAACCTGCTCACACGGAGAACATTCGCGGAGGCCGATGAGACAAGGGGCCACGCCGAGAACATTTTACGATTGATTAGAGGAGGAGGTGTAGAAGACTGGATGATTAAGCCGTTTGAGATACTTTTCATCCTCTATGTTGAGCATGAGCTCGCGGCCTCGACTTTTACGGCTCGGGTGATTGCGTCGACGTTGGCGGACATGTATGGAGCGGTTGTAGGTGGGTTGGCGGCTTTGAAGGGCCCTCTGCATGGCGGCGCTAACGAGAAGGCGACGGAGATTTTCGAGTATGATGTGGCTGGTGCGGAGAAATATGTGCGGGAAAGGCTTGAGCGTAAGGAGCGAATTATGGGCTTCGGGCATAGGGTGTATAGACGCGGCATCGACCCTAGGGCTGAGTTGACCAAGCGTTTGCTGGAGGAGGCGTGTGCAAAGGTTGGCGACGACCGTCTATACCGTGTCGCTGACCATGTTGAGCGCTTGATGGAGAAGGAGAAGGGCCTCTATCCGAACCTCGACTTCTACGCCGCCGCACTCTACAAACTCATGAAGATTCCGCCACGGTTCTACACCCCAATTTTCGCGGCTTCGAGGGTTGCCGGCTGGGCAGCCCATGTAATCGAGCAGCAGGCCGAGAACAGGCTGTTCAGGCCCCGTGCAGTCTACAAGGGCCCTTTGGAGGATTAGGTGTCCTCGGGCCAGCTCTCCCACATACGCGATGCGAGACGCCCCTCGTGAGTGAAAAGCCTTAGCCTATCCTTCGCCTTTTCACGGGCCTCGCGGAAACGCGTCAAAAACATCTGCACCTTCTCAATCAGAATCTCCTTCAGCTCACCTGTCAACAGCCTGCCCGATACATACTCCTCCCTCAGCTGCTCCACCCTCCTATCATCCTCCTCAAAAAAGTAGTAGAGCCACTGAAACGCCACGTCGACGTCGGGGTTTCCGCCGAGTTTACGATGCAGCTCCACGGTTGGCTGACCTCCTGAAAAGGCTTGCCAGATTTTTTTGCGGACTGTTTTGTCGTCGTCGGTGAGGAAGACCGCTGCCTCGGGCTGTGAAGCGCTCATCTTACCTGTGGGCCCCGTCAAAGGCATCAGAAACCTGCTGTGTATCGCGGCCGCCTTGTAGAAGCCGAGGCTCTCCGCGATGTCTCTCTGGATGCGCCAGTAGGGGTCCTGGTCGATGGCCGCGGGAATAAGGCATCTCCTTTTCTCAAACATGGTTGGCACTATTTGGATAGCGGGGAAAAACACCATCCCGATGTTTGTCTGCTCGTTGAAGCCGAAGACTGCGCGAACCCAGCTGAAGTTAATCTTCCTGGCTACTTTCAGGACGGGGCGGTACATTCGCGCCATGAACTCTGTGTTTCGGAAGATGAAGGTTTTGTCGGGGTCGAAGCCGACCGCGGCTATGTTTACCATGTTGTCGAGAGACCAGTAAGCCGTGTCCTCAAGCGTCAGCCCACGCGATTCCTCGAGAAACTTCTCGTCATCGGTCATCTGGATGTAGACGTTTGCGTCGAATCTTTCCTGCAGCCATTTTGTGAAGTAGAAGGGGATGATGTGGCCGACATGCATGGGGCCGCTGGGGCCTCTGCCGGTGTAGAGATAGAATCCTTTGCCGGATTCGTGGTCGTCGAGAACATGGCCGAGGTCTCTGTGGGAGAAGAAGACTCTGCGACGCAGCATGTGGTTGCTTCCGCCAGCGGCTTTTTCAAGACGCTTCATCAACTCTTCCGTGATAAGCTCTGTGCCAAACTCTTTGACGAGCCTCTCGTAGTTGACCGCGCCCTCAACCTCCCACGGTGTCACACGGAAACTCTCTCCACTATTAGCCAACAGCCAACACCTCCATAGAGACAGATAGCTCAGCTAAGCAAAGGCATGCCCGGCTTACGCCAAAGACAACCACCAGCCGCCAACATTCAAGACACGAGTAAACAACGTGTATAAAACCATTTCTGTCAAATGTCCATCATCCCAGGACAAGAGACAGGGTTTGACAGCAACGTGGTTGTTTTTCCACTACTTAACAAACATGATGCTATCCATGTGGTCGCTTAACGCGCCGGGCTTCAATTGGGCAGAAAAAGGTAATAGACTAAATCATTCCAAAACCCAAACTCTATTCTTGTACAGGTTCAGGGTCTCCACAAGTTCTTCGGCTTTACTTCTGAGTTTGTTCTCGAAAGGCCCTCTTAACACACCATCTTCGATGACGTATACTTCATCGCCTACGGCAGCTGCCTCTACAGGGTTGTGAGTGACATAAACCATGGGAATGTTGAGCGACCTGATGAGGCTCCAGAAATTGACGCTGTTGGGGAAGTCCAGGGAAGAGGTGGGCTCGTCCAGCAGCAGTAGCTCCGTTTTTCTCAGTAAGAGGATTGAGAGGGCAAGTATTTGAGCCTCGCCAGTGGAAAGCTTCTCCTTACGCAGAATCTGCTCTAGACGCATCTTCTCTATGACAGGCTGTGGGTCGGCTCTGAATATTTTTGCGAGGTAATGGATTGCGTCTCTGGGTTTGTAGGGGAGTTTGATCGGCTGCTGGGGCATGTAGCCAATTCTTCTCTCCGATGGTGGGAGATTGGTGATGTCGCGGCCGTTCAGATGTATGACTCCTTTCCGAGGCTTTATGAAACCTGCTATGGTTTTTAGCAGGGTTGTTTTGCCGGTGCCGTTGCACCCAAGTATGATCGTTATTTTCGATGAAACAAATCTTTCTACATTTATTCGGAAACCGGTTCTCTCAACTTCAAGCCCCTCTACCACAAGCAAGCTAGCCACCTCTCCACGAGATAATGTATAGCAGGCCGCTGAAGACCATGCCTAGGGTTGCGACGATTATAGCGTATGGAACCGCTGCTTCGGCTCCTCCTGTCTGGAAAAGCTCGAACATATAGACTCCTACTGTAGAAGGTCTATAGGACACAATCAGAAGCGCGCCAAGCTCCGAGAATGCTCTCAACCACATGAGCATAAACGAGACAGCCCAACCAAGCCCCATGGCCCGCATGTGTATCCAGATGTTGCGTAGCTCTCCCACGCCCAGCACGGAGAGAAACTCGTCAAGAGCCTTGACGGTGGCGGATAGCCCCGAAGCCACCGAGCCAACACCAAGCGGCAGCGAAACAATCATCATAGTAATTATGACTGCGAGCCACGTGTCAACTATGTTCAATGCCAAAAAAAGTGGCAGAACCATAAGCCCTATTGCAGTATGCGGTATAGCTGTCGCAAACATCAGAAAAGGCAAGACCACTGCGAGGCCTCTGGCGGAGACATAGAACCCCAGCAGGACAGCAAGCGGGAAAGCAAGCAAAGACGCTATCGAAGCGGCCAACGCTGTGTTGACGATTGATGTATAGGGATCTGGGGGAAGGGTTAGACGCTGGTAGAGAAGCGGCGGTAGAAAGAGAACCGCGATATACATTATAGCGGCTGCTAAAACAATTATTTTCAAAGGATTTTTCATGGCTGCTCAGCCGGCTGCACGTATTCCTGCGATTGACAGGTCAATTTGCTTCAACAGCTCAAGCAGTTTATCGCCTTTTTCGCTGAAGCTAAAGGCTGCAGCTTCAAATCGTTTGACAACTACATCTCCCCCCTTAAGCTTGGCCACTATTGTGATTGGCGGGTCATTCTCAAAATTCAGGTGAGGGGGCATTTCTATGATGTTGTATGTTTGACTGTAGTTTCGGACGATGATGAAGGGGGAGTGTGCAAATATGCAATCCACTCCACCGGCCTCGAGAAGTGTTCCCGCGCCGTCGAGGTTTGGCCTGAGGTAAAACCTCCCCGACGCCGATATCTCAGAGAGCTCCATAACCAAAGTGTCTCCCGATTTTTGATAACGTATGTTCAGGCTTTGCTGTAGCTCGTCAATGAGCTCTGGAAAACGTTCGCTTGCAAGGAGATACATGGCCGCTAAAGCTCTGTAGCCTATGGGAGCTTGATTGGGGTCAGCCAACCCGATTTTCACGGTCTTCACTGCATCGAGGCTGTTTATCCCTTTTTGACATACGAAAGTCAGTCTAAAGTATCCTAACGTCAATTCCTTCCGGTAGTTGAGGCCGTGCTTTAGCTCGCTGTCGACTGTGAGGTAAAGGTCTGGGGTTCTTCCTGACTTGATGAGGTTGGCCGCTGCAACGCTGCCGTATACCTGTATGTTTAATGGTTCGGTTGTAAGTGTGGATAGAATGTCAGAAACTTTTCTTAAGCTTGGCGCGGTGTAAACAAGCGCAGCCTGCGGCTGACTTGTAAAAGCTGTGGCCAACAGGACCAAAACAGTTATTGCTGCAACCCATAGTAATATGAAATTTTTGCCTTTCACATCCCATTTCGCGGCCGAATTCTTTATATATTTTTGCATTCTGTTTCATATCGGTGCATATCGGCGTTGGTGACCGTAAATTTGGAGGGAAAAACCATAGAACTTGAGCAGGAGAGGTTTGAGCTTCTCGAGAACATAAACAGAGCATCTAGCATATCCTCTGCCTGTCTCCATATGGGCATCAGCTATAGAACCGCCGTAAACTGGTTGAAGGATATCGAGAGAAAGGCTGGCGGCAAGCCTGTCCAATCCATCCGAGGGGGCAGAAACAAGGGCTTGACACTTCTCACAGAGCTTGGACACAAGCTTCTCGAAGCATACTACTCCGCCCAATCAATCCACAGGCCAGGGTTCATCAAATCATTCATAGAACTTAGACTCAGTGCTAGAAACATACTCACTGGGCATGTGAAGCATGTGACCGAAGGAGATGTGATAAGCATGGTGAGCGTCGACTTGGATGGCCATCAAGAGGTAAAATCCATTATAACAACCGATAGCCTAAAACGTCTCAAAATCTCTCCCGGCGACCCGGTGTTCATCATTCTGAAAGCCACTGAAACCCTTCTGATGAAGAGATAAAAACAGTAAACCGGCTCAGGCCACAGCCTCCATTTCACCGACCTGTTTTACACAAAAATCGATGTTTTTAGTCGGGCTGTTTATCGCCTTTGGGAGAAGCTGGTCAAGACCGCCTTAGCTAAGCCTCAGGTGTCAAGATTGGTGGATATTCATCATGGGATATTCTACACGGATTATCCGACGACTAAGATGGGGGGTCTCTTGCATATGACGATGCATCAATTATAAACGTTGTTGGCTGCTCTTCTAAAAACACTAATAAGCCGAGCATAACGGTTTTTCCGAGGCATGAAGACCTACAGCGTCGCGATTCTGGGGGCCACGGGGATGGTTGGCCAGCACTATATCAAGATGCTGTATCGTCATCCATGGTTTAGGATAGCGGCTTTAACGGGGAAGGAGTCTGTTGGCAGAAAATATGTTGAGGCTGTGAGGGGGGAGGCGCCTGAGCCTCCTAAGGAGATTGCGGAGATGGAGGTTTTGCCCACGGACCCGAAGAAGGTTGACGCCGACTTCGTGTTCAGCTGTCTGCCGACGGAGGCCGCGAGAGAGGCTGAGCCAAAATTCGCCGAAGCAGGCTTCCCCGTCTTCAGCGACGCCGCAGCCTACCGGATGGAGGGGGACGTGCCTCTGATAGTTCCCGAAATCAACCCCGAACATCTCAACATGGTTCACATCCAGAGAAAGAAGCGGGGCTGGGAAGGCTACATCGTCACCACACCCAACTGCACAACGGTCGGGTTGGTGCTTCCTCTTCAGCCACTGAAGCAAAGCCTCGGCGTGAAAAAAGTTATTGTCACAACTATGCAGGCCGTCTCGGGAGCCGGCTACCCAGGCGTCGCATCACTCTCTATACTGGGAAACGTCATCCCATACATCTCTGGTGAAGAGAGGAAAGTCGAGACGGAGGCCGCGAAGATTCTCGGCCGCTATGGCGACGGCCGCTTCATTTATGACAGCGTCGAGGTTTACGCCACATGCACACGTGTTCCCACTCTGGATGGACACATGGAGTCAATTTATCTCGAGACGGAGAAGCCCGCAGACGAGGAAACCGTCGCGGAATTGTTGGCGGAGTATGTTTCTCTTCCGCAGGAGCTCAACCTTCCCACGGCGCCTGCGAGGCCCATCGTTGTCCGCAGAGAGCCTGACAGGCCCCAGACAAGAATTGACGTTGACGCTGGAACGGTTCCCGGCATGAGTGTCTCTGTTGGAAGAATCCGTGTGAACGGTGAGAAGGTGAGGTTCATCTCTCTGAGTCACAACCTTATCCGCGGTGCTGCTGGAGGCACGATTTTGACGGCTGAGGTAGCTCGTCACATGGGTCTGCTGGGTGAGTAGCTGCATGGTGTTCGGTAAGCAGGCTCGGTTAAACAGGTTGTTGGAGAACGGCCGAATGCTCTGCATACCCCTCGACCATGGCACATCTCTAGGCCCCGTAAAAGGCCTCGAAAACATCGAGGACCTGGTCTATAGGCTTGAGTCAGCCGGCGTTACAGCCCTGCTCGCACATAAGGGAGTTTTCCGCTCGCTCAAAAGACCCTTAAAAACGGGAACCATTATGCACATGTCGGCCAGCACCCAGCTCAGCACACACTACAACAGAAAAGTGTTGATAGCGTCTGTTGAAGAGGCTTTGCGCCTCGGAGTCGACGCGGTCTCGGTTCACATAAACATAGGAGGCGTGGATGATGACGTTATGCTTGAGCATCTGGGCCTTGTTGCCGATGCCTGTGACGAGTGGCAGGTCCCATTGATTGCGATGATGTATCCACGCGGCGAAAACATCAAAAACCCAAGCGACCCAGCGGTCATAAGCCACGTCGCAAGGGTTGGCGCCGAGCTTGGAGCAGACATAGTCAAGACACCTATGCCGTCGGCCAACGTGCAGGAGATTGAAGCTGTTACCCGTAGCTGTCCGGTGCCGGTGGTTGCGGCGGGTGGGCCTAAGATGGAGAGGGACGAGGACGTGCTTCGGCTGGCCTATGCATCGGTGGCAGGGGGATGCATGGGAATAACCTTCGGAAGAAACGTTTTCCAGCACAGGTCGCCCGAGAACATGGTTAAGGCCCTTCGCCGAATAGTCATCGAAGGCCGCCGTGTAGAGGAAGCTTTACCGGTTCTCACACCATGAAAAAGCTTGTGGTAAACGTAGAGGGCGATGACACGCTTTTCAGAAAAGCCCTCTCACAAGGTGTTCAGAGCTTTTTGTCGCAGTCGCCTCTGCATGGTGTAGAAACCTATGTCCCTACTCAGGATGGCTACGTTAGACATGGGGAGAAGAAGGCGACGGTTCCGCGTGTGGTCATCAGGTCTCCGAGGGATTTGGAGCATGTGGCGGAGCTGGCTCGCTCGGGCGCCGACGAGGTTGTAATCGCGACAGGTGACTGGAAAATCATACCCGTGGAAAATCTTCTCGCGATGCTTGAGGGGACGGGCTGCAGGGTTTTGGCAGAGGTCTCCAACGTCTCCGAAGCCGAGCTATTCATCAACATTCTCGAGAAAGGTGTCGACGGCATTGTTGCCAAGCCCGAGAACGAGCAGGAGCTTCGTATACTGCTTGAGCTGGTGAAGAAGCCTGCGGAGATACAGCTTGTTGAGGCTGTTGTGGAGGAGGTGCGGCCTGTCGGGGTGGGTGACAGAGCATGCGTCGACACTGTGACGATGATGGAGATTGGTGAAGGAATGCTTGTCGGCAGCAAAGCCTCCATGTTCTTCCTCATACACAACGAGGCGGTTGGCTCAAGCTTCACAAGCCCACGCCCCTTCAGAGTAAACGCCGGAGCAGTCCACAGCTACGTCCTCATGCCCGACGGAAACACAAAATATCTCTCAGAACTCGAGGCGGGCGACCGTGTTCTCATCGTCTCGAGAACAGGCCGGACACGGATAGCATCAATAGGCCGCGTAAAAATTGAGAGAAGACCTCTCCGCCTCGTCAAAGCACGGTACAACGACATGTTGGGCGTAGTCACGGTTCAAGACGCGGAAACAATCCGCTTCGTCACACCAGGAGGAGAACTCATATCCGTTACAGAGCTTAAGAAAAACGACAAAATCCTCTGCCACATATCCCAAACACGTGGACGACATTTTGGAATGGCTGTTGAGGAGACTGTTGTGGAGAAATGAGCAAAACACGGATATGTGTCTCCGTCTACGGAGAGAATGAGGAAAATCTTGCTGAAAATATTCGCCGCGGCTTTGAGAAGGGTGCGGACCTTGCGGAAGTGCGTCTCGACCTCTCGGGCTACAATAGTGTGGAGAGCCTCGCTGAAAAGCTGCGTCCATTCGCCGATAGGCTTGTGCTGACTTTGAGGCCTATGGGGGAGGGCGGCAAGTCATCGCTGCCTGTTGAGGAGCGTGTAAAGATTCTCAGAAGGCTTGCGGATATCAGACCCGCCTACATAGACCTCGAGCTCTCGACGTTGAAACAGTATCCAGCCGATGAATTCCGCAGAGCAGGCGTAAAGGTGATTGCTTCCTGGCACAGCTTTGAATCAACCCCTGACGATGATTCGCTCAGCCGTTTATGTGAAGAATGTCTGAGACATGGAGATGTGGCAAAGGTCGTAACGTTCTCAACCGGCCCACGTGACAACATCCGTGTCATCAGCCTTTACACCAAGTATCCCCCAAGACGTCTCATCGCCTTCTGCATGGGTGAACAGGGCTGGATAACACGTATTCTCTCTATGGCGGCGGATGCTCCGATAGCTTATGCGGCTCTTGGAGATGCGAAGACCGCTCCGGGGCAGCTTACAGTGGAGGAGATGCTGGTGATGCGTGAAAACATCTTTGGAGGAGGGGGTGGAGGCTGAGGGCTGGTCTCCTCGGCGTCATCGGACACCCCATCGGCCACAGCGTCTCACCGGCGATGATGAACGCGGCCCTCCAGAAACAGGGCATAGACAACATCCTCTACATAGCTGTTGACGTTCATCCCCGCGACCTCCGCGGCTTCGTCTCCTCAGCCCATCTCATGAACTTCATAGGCTTCAACGTCACCATTCCACACAAGGTATCCATCATCAAGCATCTCGATAGACTGGACAGGTCTGCGGAGCTTGTCGAAGCGGTGAACGTGGTGAAGGTTATGGATGAGAGGCGGATAGGTTTCAACACTGATGTGGCAGGTGTGTTGGCCTGTGTTCCTGAGCCGGTGAGCGGCAGAGCTGTTGTGCTGGGGGTGGGTGGTGCCGCGAGGGCCGCGGCCGTTGCACTAAACCGTAAAGGATACGGTGACCTCGTTTTCGCGGGCCGTAGAAAATCCACCATGGATGAGTTTCTGAGGTTTGCGCGGAGAAAGGGTTTGCCTATTCGTGTCGTGAAACTGGGGTCCAAGCCGTTCGCTGAAGCGGTTGAGAGCGCTGAGCTGCTTGTCAACGCGACACCAGTCGGTATGGCGCCAAACATCAACGCATCACCCGTTCCAGCCAAGCTGCTGCACAAAAGATTGACCGTTTTCGACATGGTTTACAACCCTGTTGAAACAAAGCTCCTCAAGATGGCGCGTGCCAGTGGAGCCAAAGCCATCGGCGGCTTGGACATGCTCGTTGCACAGGGAGCCGAAGCCCTCAAGATATGGCTCGGCATAGACGGCGACATAAAAACCATGAAGAAAGCGGCTCTCAAGGCTCTTCAGAGGAGGAGAAGTTGAAGGGCAGGGGAAGAGCAGGCGGAGCGGTCTCAATCGTCAACGCAATCTCAACAGGCTTCGGCGCAGCACTCGGCATAAACCTCCAGACAGAGGCCGAGCTTGAAACAATCAATGAACCACAAATAAAGCTCAGCATCAACGGCGAAGACGCTGACCCTTCACTCGC
The DNA here is from genome assembly GCA_937934305.1 of Candidatus Caldarchaeum subterraneum. Lineage (GTDB taxonomy): Archaea > Thermoproteota > Nitrososphaeria_A > Caldarchaeales > Caldarchaeaceae > Caldarchaeum > Caldarchaeum subterraneum_E. The sequence continues at coordinate 13,012 of CALHAG010000014.1, read as the reverse complement.
AAAAGCCGTCATCAAAGTTTTTTCACAGGCCCTCGGCGTCGAGGTAAAAGGCGCAGAGATACGCACTTACTCGAACATTCCTGTAGCGGTTGGGTTGAAAAGCTCCAGCTCAGCGGCCGTGGCTATTGCAAACGCTTTTCTCGACGCCTTGGGTAAAAAAATGGCCGCGGATGAGCTGCTGCGAAACGTTGCAGAAGCATCTATCTTGTCGGGGACCTCGATAACAGGTGCGCTGGATGACGCCGCGGCCTGCATGCTCGGCGGCATAGTGGCCACAGACAATCATGGCAGAAAAATCCTCAAACATATCCTTGTGGAGGAGAAGCTCTACGCCGTCATCTACGTGCCTCCGGGAAAAACCTACACAGCGAGCTTCAGAAAAGAACTGCTCACACCCATCAGAAACATAGCCGCAGCAGCCTTCACCCTCACCCTCGAAGGCAAACACTGGGAAGCCATGACCATAAACGGCCTCGCCCACTCGGCAGCCCTCGGCCTCCCCATAGAGCCTGCGATGAATGCGCTAAGGGCTGGAGCGTATGCGGCGGGGTTGTCGGGAACAGGGCCTGCGGTGGCTGCGATTGTTGCCGAGGAACGGGTTGACGAAGTCGCTGATGCCTTTTCAGCCTATGAGGGGGAGATAGTTAAAGCATCGGTTAACCGGGGGAGAATGGTTGACATCTGTCCATGTTGAGCCATCTCGGCTCACGGGCGTTGTCGAGGCTCCGCCGAGCAAGAGCTACACACACCGCGTCTTCAGCCTCGCATCCCTCTGCACAGAAAAAACCATAATCCACAACCCACTCATCTCACGAGACACACAGGCAACCATAAACGCGGCGAAAATGCTCGGCGCAGAAATCGTGGAAAAACCCGGTGCCTACACAGTCGTTGGACGCAGACGATTCAAGACACCCGACAACATCATCGACGTCATGAACTCGGGAACCACTCTCCGGATATACACGGGCCTCGCGACACTTGTCGAGAAAGGCTACACAGTCTTGACAGGCGACGAAAGCATAAGGAGAAGACCGATGGCTCAGCTGCTGGAAGCACTGAATCAAATAGGTGCAGAATGCTGGTCAACACGCGGAAACGGGTCAGCACCAGTCATAGTCAAGGGCGGAAACAGGATAACAGGCACGGCGAAAATCAAAGGCGACGAATCCTCACAATACGTGACCTCACTCCTTCTCACAGGCCTCGCGGCACATGGAGACATCGAGATACAGGTGATGGAGGAGCTTGTCTCAAAACCATATGTAGACGCCACCATTAAGATGGTTGAGGTTTTCGGCGGCGAGATACGTCGCAGAGGATATGAATGGTTTAGGGTTTCTCCACAGGAGTTGCGTGGTGTCGAGTTCACCGTCCCGGGCGACTTCAGCTCGGCGGCCTTCATCGCCGCGGCAGCCCACCTAACCCAGGGACAAGTAACCATCAAAAACCTCTCGACACAGTATCCTCAGGCCGATGAAAAAATAGTCGAAATCATCAAACTCTATGGCTCCGAGGCGAACTATACATCGGAGGGCCTTTTCGTGGAGGGTGGCAGGAATAATGCTGATGTAGAGGTTGTGTTGAGGGATGCGCCTGACCTTTTGCCTGTCACGGCTGTTATCGCCGCTGTCAACGATGGCCAAACACGGATACATGGTGTTGCCCATGCAAGGTTGAAGGAGAGCGACAGGGTTACGTTGACTGCGGCTGAGCTGCGGAAGCTGGGTGTGGAGGTTGAGGAGCTGGCCGACGGGCTTCTCATCCACGGCAATCCACGCATCAAGGGAGGTGTAGCCGTTGACGGACATGGCGACCACAGGCTCTTCATGGCCTTCACAGTCCTCGGCCTCGCCCTCGAAAAAGGACTCATCGTCAAAGGCGCCGAGTCAGCCGACGTCTCCTACCCAGCATTTCTACAAGACCTATCAAAACTGGGCGCAAGAATAAAGAAGACCGAGTAACCTGTGGAGAGAGGGATGGTTATGCGGTTCAAGCTCTCGAGACAGACCCGGTTCATGCTCGAATCGCTTGCCCTCGCAATCCTCTACACAGCCCTCCCCATCCTGCTACTCATCATACTCCAAACTTTCAGAAGCCTAACAGCCTTGAACCTCGTCCTCTGGCTCGTCTTCACACTCGGCTGGACAGCCCTAATCACCTACATCTACGTGAAGAAAGTTTCTAAAAGAGGTGGTTTGACGTTTCGGGGATAAGCTTTTTGCCAGCCATTCATGATTCAACCATGTATGAGGCCTACTTTCGCCGTGAGTTTTGAGAGCAGGCTTCAACGAGACAAAATGGCTTTTCTTCTCAAGCTGGAGCTTCTGGTCATCTCGGCCGCCGCCTTGTTTGCTCTTTTCCTCACCAACCAGAGTCCGTGGCTTAGGCTGTTGTTCACCGTCTTGACCTGCGTGGCTCTGATCGTTGTTCTCAGAGACCGGCTTGAGAGAGCGGGGCGGAGGCTTAGGCGAGCTGTTGTCCGCTCTGTGAAATCACGAGGCGGAGAATGGTTCTTCTTCCTACCCATGAGCACACCCTTCTCCTTCAACGCAGAGGGCTACGAGGTTGTCGCCATCTCGGAGGACCTCAGAGTCGTACGGTTCATAGACTGGAAGCCATGGAAAATAGGTCAACAGATTCTCATCCTCTCTGATGTGAAGGGACGGGTGCTGGCGGTGCGTGACATAAGGAAACCTGTTAGGCTTGAGCTGGTTAAGCGGCTGGCGTGATTCGATGACTATGTAGCCTATATAGATAAAGCCTTTCAACAAGTAAACTATGTAGAAACCAATGTCAAAGAGAACATCCAGCCTCGAGCTGGTCCTCATAGCCGCAAACGCAGCACTCTACGCAGGCGTAGGCTACCTGACATTTCTCGGCATCTTCGCACCAGTCGTAGGCACAGTCCGATTCTGGCCCGCGGTTGTCATTCCCGCTGTTTTCGCCGTCCTGTTTTCGCCGAAAATAGGTGCCTTAGGCGCGGGCCTCGGAATCTTCATCAGCGACATGTTGATACACGGTGACCCAGTTCTCAGCATATCGGTGGGCGTAACATCCAACGTGGCAGGGTTCTACATTCTCGGTGTTCTCGCTCGCAGGCTCGCGTCCAGCCAGAGGGTGTCGGTGTTACCGGTGTTGCTGCAGGCGGCTCCTCTCGCCGCTGCGTTGGCCGGTTCGTGGGCCAATATTTTCGGAGGATGGGAGACGGCCTCCATCTTCATAGGCGCCGGTGTGTTATCGCTGGTGATTAGCGTGGCCTACAGCTTTTACAGGCCACGGTATGCGGGGCTTGTGGCCGCGTCTTCTACAGGCCTTATCGTCGGCTCGGCGATGATTGGCTTGGGTGTGTGGCTCTACAGCCAGTTCTTTTCGCTGCCAGCAGCCGCGGGAGGTGGACACGGGCTTCCGCTCTACGCCGCCGCGATATGGTTTCTCTGGACCTACTTGACCGAGATACCGTTTCTGATGATATTGCTGCCGCCGCTCGTGGCCGCTGTCCGGAAAGCTGTGCCATCGGTCGCCCGTGAGTAGTGTTGCTGAAAGCGGTCTTCGAGGGCCCTACACCGTTATCCAGCATCTTCTCACCCAAGGTTCTCGACGGCGACAAGCTACGCAGCGACCCTGATACGATAGGAGCTCTTGGGGGAGGCTTCTCATTCTTCCCCGGCGTCAAAACCGTTGTGGAGATTGTGGAGGGCAATGGGCTGAGCATCGAGATAAACGGTGAGCCGGCGAGTTTTCCGCCCTCGGAGAAAGCTGTCGAGGTATTGCGGGAGGTGGCTGTGTTTGAGGGCCATGTTAAGGTAAGCCACAGCATACATGTGCCGATTGCGATGGGTTTTGGAACAAGCGCCGCGGCGGCTCTGGGAGTGTTGATGGCGCTCTCACGTCTCGTCGGCAGGCCGCTGACCCTTCGTGAGGCCCTGAAACACACCCACCGCGTCGAGGTCTTATGCAAAACAGGGCTGAACAGCGAGGCGGGATTCGGCCACACGGGACTTGTTCTCGTGCTGAAGGAGGGCTCCCCAGACCATGCTGTCATCGACGAAATCCCACTCCCGCCCAAAACCAAGCTAATCGCAGTGGCCGCGGAGAAAACCGAGACACCCGAGGCCATCGCCTCGGTGGAGAGGCTCCGACAGCTTGAGCAAATCGGCGACAGATACATGGACAGGATACTCCGCAACCCTACGCCGGAAAACTTTCTCAAACAAGCCCGAGCATTCGCATACGAAGCCGGCTTCATAGACAACACCGTTCACCAAATCTTCGACACATTCGACAAACTCCCCACAATAGGCTACGCACAGAACATGGTCGGCAAAGCTGTTCACGCCATTGTGTATGAAGAAGACGCTGAAAAAATCGTCGACATGTTGAAGAAAAAATTTCCCAACTACCCGGTATATGTTGGAGAAGCAGGGGCCTCTCTTCTCCTCACAACCGAATGAAGCATTCTATTTTTGAGCGAGCTCTTTCCACGTGGTTTTTCTGAATCCCTTGATTTGGGAGGATGTGTTCGAGGCGTCGAGTAGGGTTGCGGTTGTCTGTGCCGCGAGTGTTTCGAGAAGGGTTTTCCCTATCTGGAGCTTGAGCTTTTTACGTTTCTCCATTTCCTCGGAGAGGGGCCGCGGCTTCGAATAATGTCCTATTTCGCCGTCAAAATCCATGCCTGCTACAACAATCTTCTTCACACCAAGTTCCTCGCACATGTAGACGGCTCGGTCGCCGTCGGTGAATCCTCCAAAGTTCTCCAAAACACCGATAGGCTCTGTCTGGGTTGTGCCTAGAACCCTGCCACGCATCAGCGGAACTAGCCGCCTTATCTTCTCTATGTTGTCTCCATGTGCATGCACCACCATGAAGCATCCGTTCTCAGCCGCTTTGACCAAGACATCGTCCCCCCCGTCAAGGTCGGTAACAACTATGTTCGGAACAATTCCCCATGCAAGAAAAACTTTAACAGCACCATCCACAGCGATTGTGACCGCCCTCTCCGGGTCAAACACTTGAAGATATTGCTTGAGGTCGGTTTCCAGCGATGGTCCCGCGCCAAAAACCGCTGCAAAGGCTCCGCGGTGAAGAAGGTCTGAAAGCTCCTGCCTCGACGCGCTCCATCCAACTAGTAGGTTGGAGAGTGTTTCGGCGGCTATTCTGTCTCTTTCCTCATCGATTCCGAGAACACTGCATATTTCGCGGTAATGTTTAAGCCACTCGGTTGTTTTCAACTTGGCGTCTTATCTCGCCGAGTGTGGTTCGCAGACGTGACTCCATGTTGTGGCGATGGATGCTTTCGAGAGATTTGACTCTGATGGATACGTGGTGGTTGTCTGGAAGTGTTGGGAACTGTTTGGCGGCGAGATACGCTGCGGTTCTCGCCACGTCCTCAACAAACCTCGGCCTCTGGATTGCAGAGACAACTACCTCCGCTTCATCCACGCGTTTAAGAAGCTCGACGGTTCTGCTGCTGAAAGAATTCTTCAAAATGTTTAGCAGCTGGGTGAGCGTAACATTTCCATCGCTCTCCACGACGATTTCGCAATAGCTTCTCTGCATATGGGTTGGTATCGGGTCTCCGCGGCCATCGCCGTTAAGATAAATCTCCCGTATCACTTCCTTGGCGCATGGACAAGCCGTTATACCGGTGCCTCTGACGCCTACAAAATTCCGCAAAACATGGCCTCCGTTAACCCTGTGGCCATAGGACTTGAACACTGCCTCGAAATGCTCCAGAGTCTCGGCCTTGGTCACGGGGCTTCTCTCAACTTCGAAGAGGCTCAGCCTGAGAACGGCCCGCGCCCGCGTGGAGTATACATGTTTTTCGAGAAGCGTTTTAACAATCTGTGAAGTGATTCCGTAAACATTTGTGTATTGTAGCGATGAGATGGCTTGTTTCACCGCTTCATAGCTGCGGGAGGCGTGTATTCCTCTCTGTGTATAAGGTAGGTTGACCGCCGCCTCCACGACAGGTGTTGACGCGAGGCGGAAGCCTTCTAAAACCTCCTCATCAACTGGGAACAGGACATCGGAAACAGCAACCCAATCAAGCTCAATAGGCGTTGTCGCCGACTCCGACTGAACATCACGGCTTAGAATCAATTCAAGCCCTCTCCATTTTTGGGCTATTTAAATGCGGCGCAAAAACACATTTCCATCAGCCAATGATTTATATTCAGTTTGGACTAAGCCTTGATGGGGATGCTTTTCCGCGAGCTCGTCGACTTTTATGAGCGTCTGGAGGCTACAACGAAGAGGCTTGAGATGACGGATATTTTGGCGGAGCTGTTGTCCAAGACGCCGCCAGACATCATTGACAAGGTTGTTTACATGACTTTGGGGGAGATTTACCCCGCTTACCGTGGGCTGGAGCTGGGTGTCGCGGAGAAGCTTGCGCTGAGGGTGGTTAAGCAGGTTACGGGGGCCTCTGAGAAAGAGGTTGATGAAGCCTATGCGAGACACGGTGACGTGGGAAACGCCGCCATGGTTCTGCTGCGGAGAAAGCCTCAGACAACGCTTTTCACACAGGAGCTCACGGTTCAAGATGTTTACTCCGCTTTTGAGAAGATTGCGCGTTCAACGGGGCCCGGGGCGGTGGATGTTAAAATGTCTATCTTGGCTGGGTTGTTGGCGCAGGCATCGCCTGTGGAGGCCAAGCACATCCTACGCATAGTCACGGGCAACATGAGGCTGGGTGTCGCGGACATGACTATTCTCGACGCCCTGGCCAAGGCGTTTGGGTGCGAGCGGGAGGTTTGTGAACGAGCATATAATCTGAGCAGCGACATCGGGCTAGTCGCCTTGACCGCGGCCCGTGAAGGGCCCGAGGGTGTTCGGAGATTCAGCGTAAGGGTCGGCATACCTGTTAGATGTATGCTGGCGGAGAGGCTTGCCAGCGCTGAGGAGATTCTCGAGAAGCTTGGTGGACGCGGGTTCGCTGAGTATAAGTATGATGGTGAAAGGATGCAGATACACAAGTCGGGTGAAACGGTTGTCATCTTCTCGCGTCGGCAGGAGAACATCACCAGCCAGTATCCAGATGTCGTCGAGATGGTGAGGAAAGGTGTTTCGGCGAAAGAGGCTATTCTCGAGTGCGAAGCTGTCCCGCTTGACCCCGAGACCGGTGAAACACTCCCCTTCCAGGAGCTCATGCATCGGAAGAGGAAGAAAGAGATAGAGAAGGCCGCCGAAGAATATCCCGTGGCTCTCTATTTCTTCGACATCCTTTATGTTGACGGCGAAGACCTCACCACGCAGCCTCTACCTATCCGCAGGAAAAAGCTTGAGGAAATTGTTGTGGAAGGCGAGCGTATGAGGCTGAGCACGGGTAGGATGGTTGAGACACCGATGGAGGTTGAGAAGTTTTTCGCCGAAGCCGTTGAGGCTGGCTGCGAAGGGTTGATGATAAAGTCGGTTGACGAGGAGAGTGTTTACAGGGCTGGGGCCCGTGGATGGCAGTGGATTAAGCTAAAGCGTGATTATCGGAGCGAGATGATTGACACAGTCGACCTCGTCGTGGTCGGCGCCTTCCATGGACGTGGGAGGAGAAAGGGCCGCTTCGGCGCCCTGTTGATGGCTGTCTATAATCCCGAGAAAGATGTTTTCCAGACAGTTTGTAAAGTTGGCTCCGGGTTCAAGGACGTGGACCTCGAGACTCTGACGGAGAGGGTTAACAGGCTACGGCTCGACGCCAAGCATCCACGGGTAGAGGCGTTGATGGAGCCCGATGTCTGGGTTCAGCCGAGCCTCGTCCTCGAGATAATCGGAGCCGAGGTTACGCTCAGCCCCGTCCACACATGTGCCTGGGACGTGGTCAAGCAGGGCTATGGGCTGGGGATTAGGTTTCCACGGTTCACTGGCAGGGTCCGCGACGACAAGAAGCCTGAAGACGCGACAACAGACAGCGAAATCGTGGAGATGTATCGGAGCCAGCTGAAGAAGGTTGAGGCCGAGTGAGGTGAACAACATGGTGTTGGACGCGGCTACGCTCCTCATCCTGTTTATGGTGTTTGCGTTGCTTGTGTTCATGGTTCTCGCCGCAGCCGCTGCACAGGGTGAGAAAACACGTAGCGAAGGGTTTGCATTCATACTGGTAGGGCCTCTGCCCATCCTTCTCCGTGGAAAACCTTGGATAGCATTGGTCGCGGCAGCGGCTATACTTGTCTTTCTTCTGCTGGTGATGCTGAGGTGAGAGCATTCCTTTACTTGGTTTTTCTGCTCTTCGCCGCGGCTTTCATTTTGCCCTTCGCACTGGTCTACGCCGTGGGTGACGCGGCTCAGTTCAGGGGAATCGGTGTTTTCTTCATCGGCCCCATACCCATATTTCTCGACATCACGGACCCACGCAGCCTCTTCACACTGCTGATACCGTTTCTACTCATCTTCATCCTCCTGTTTCTCGCCAAGGCGGTGAAGCGTTAGTTTTTTGATTGACGTGGCTTGAACGGTGTGCTTTCTCTCCAGAGATACTCGAAATAGTTTTTCGCAAACTTCGCCAAGCCGACGTGGTCGGACCATATGGCTATCATCGATTCCTCGTCTTCGGCGAAGACGATGACTACTTCTCTGTTGTCGGAGATTATACCGCCTCCGAACATCTGCTCTCTAACCCTCACCTCAGCCACCTCGGCCAAAACCTTGAGAAGAGACGGGTTAACGTTGTTCGACGCCATGACCTGCACTTTTCCGTCACGGGCCCTGACTGAGAGGATGAGTTTGCGCAGATTCTCCGCTGTTTCCTTGTTGAGTGTGGGGGCTGCGACAAGCAGCTCATTTTCACACCGCAGCACCACTTCACGTATTTTCTCGGCTATGCTTTCGCTGCCTCGCAGTATCCAGATGTCAGGCTTCTCCCTCACGCCACGTTTCTCATAAACAGGCATAAGCTCGCGGACAACGGTCTCCGAGAGCTGCCTCATGTTTTTCTCGATGTTTTTGACGAGGTTCTCCACAGCTGTGTCAGGCGGCTTCGGAACATAGCGGGCCGGCCTACCTGACTGGGTCTCTATGAATCCCTTCTCCTCCAGCGAGCCGAGAACCTCGTAGATTTTTGAATAGGGTATCATCTTGAGGTCGCTTATCTCGCTAGCCGTCAACGGGCCGTGTTCGACCAAGGCTATGTAGGCCCTGACCTCGTAGTCCGTCAGTCCAAGGTCCTGTAGGGAGCGTCTAACTTTTTCGCTTATCTGGAAGCCTGGCTCATCTGACATACCGGGCCTCAGCCACGAGATATCGTGCAACCGCCTTTGCCAAGGGATAGCCGATGACGAGGATGCTGATAACGGAGCCTCCCAAGACGCCGAGCCATGAGAAAACGATGCCTGGAACGACCACGCCAGCCACGGGTGTAGGAGGCACCCCTATCAAAACATAGAGATAAGAGCCCACGATGAATGTAACCAGAAGAGTTTGGAAAACCGCGACAAACATCCACGAACCTCGGAAGACAAAGTTGCGGGCCATTTTCCAGCCAACATATGTCGCGACAAGGTTTGTTAACGTGCCTCCGAGAAGGTCCACGGGCCCGAAGGGGCTGAATAGGTTGGCGATGAACGTGCCCACGGTTATTCCGACGACGGCGGGCATCCCGAAAACGATGGCTAATGGAAGAAGAGCGTCAGAAACTCTCACCTGAATAATCTCGAAGCTGATTCCAGGCAGAGCTATTACACCCGCTGCATAGAGACCTGCGAAAACAATAGCAGCCGCCAAATCCCTCGACTTCATGCCCCATCTCCCCTACACTTGGTTAATATGTCTATATTTCGGTTTTTGTCACAGCTTATACCAGCTTCCGGAGACTTTCACATCCTTCATCGTGAGCACGCGAACCATTCTGCTCAGCCGGCCGTTTTCCTCCTTCAGCATCGTCTCCACGACACCGTCCACGCTATCCATGACCATGGCTGTGACATTCTGCGGAAACGCTAAATTGTTGTAGGCAACCCAAAGGCTCACACCAGCTGCCTTCGACTTGGCCACGAGAAGGTTAAGCAGCTTCAACCCCGCTTCAACCCCGTGGCTCTCCATCACCGGCGTAATAGAGTCGAGAATGAACCACCTACGGTCGCTGGCCAACTTGGACAATACACGTGTGAAGGCTATGTTGATTTCATTAGGCTCCGATGCAACATAGTGTTGGACTTTATCTGTAGACGGGATAGATGTTAATAGAACCAATTTCCCCTCCTGCTCTAACCGTTCAACATCGCATCCCAGCTCAGCCATTCTTCTGCGCATCTCCTCCACCGTGTCATGGAGCGAGAACATCACAACACCATCTCCCGCAGAAAGACGATGAGCAGCAAGACGCGCCAACAACGTCGACCTTCCACTCCCACTCGGGCCAACGACCGCCACAACACTCGGATATCTTAAACCAATTTCTCTATCGATGCCCTCAACACCCGTCAAAACTGTCCCCTTCTCAACCCCTCTCACTGGAACAGATATTCGTGTAACACCAAAAACCCCAGCAACCGTTGCAACAAGGCTCATCACAGTCTCCAACACAAAATATGTATCGTAAACCCCTTGGCTAAACAACCCAGACAAAACATTACCCATAACATACAGAAACAAGACGCCGACCCCAGCATACACGAACCCTGCGGCCCACAAAGGCACCGCCCCCCACATCCCCAAATTAAGCACAAAACGTCCAACAACACCATAGACATATGAGCCAAGCAGCCAGAACAAGAAACCCGCCACCATCAAATGATACGCCAAAAACACGTCAACCACAGCGCCTGACCTGAAAAACACCAAAGCAGCAACAAGAGGAATAGCAAAGAAAATCAACACACCGACCGTTACAAGGCGAAACTGGACCTCACCCACCAAAGACAAAACATGAAGCACAAAAGCAAGAGCCACAGCCATAACAGCCGAACCTATTAGGCTTGAGAGATAGATGAACACTTCAAAACCAGCACCCAAAAAATACACCGCAGCAGTCAACAAGTACATAACAAACCCGACGTAGACAAACCGAGCAGAGTAAACCAGCAGACCACCAACATTAAACAACCTACGAATAACCCCTACAATAACCAACACTCCAAGCAGCACGATGAGCCGCGAGACAAAAGGAAAAAGAACGTCCACAACCCCAACCACACAATCCCATGATATATGTCTTCAAAAAGGTGTATCAATGCCCAAAAGCCGTAAAACAACAAGCAGCAAACAAAAATACATGGCTAAACACATAAACACTGTGCAGGGCAAATTTTTCCCCGTGGTGAAGCAGTTTGTCCAACAACATATTGGTGAGGGAGGCGCGTAGAAGACGGGAGATATTCCAAAACCTTCCACACTATCTCCAGAAGATTAAGGAGGCCGTGAAACAGTTGGACAACGAGGCAAGACTGTATCTTTTCGGCTCAGCGGCCCGCGGAGACCACATATACACAAGCGACATAGACATCCTCATCATCACCAAACTCCATCCAGCCCACGTCATAGCCCATCTGAGGAAACTGGGGTTTGACGAGCCTTTCCAGCTCCACGTGGCATGGGGCGAAAGAGCGGAAATGTACCTGCAATCAGCTGACAAGCTCGTGGAGCTTTAGACCCGGTAACGACGGCTTCTTTCTACCCTTTCACCCTAAGTATCGTGAGGAAACGGTTAAAAGCACAGCCTAAAACCACCCCCCGGTATGGCGGTAATCCTCGAAACAACCAACCTCGAAACAAAACGCAAACTCGTAACCAAGACACGAAGCATCTGCCCCGAATGCAACAGAATACTCGAAGCAGACGTCGTCGAAGAAGATGGCAAGATAAAGATCTACAAGACATGTCCCAAGCACGGCGAGTTCGACGACCTCTACTTCGGCGACGCCGAGATGTACTACCGCTTCGCAAGATGGCTGCACGACGGAAAAGGAACAGGAAACCCCAACGTCGAGATGCCGCGATGCGCCTGCCCAGCCAACTGCGGCCTCTGCAGCAGCCACCTAAGCCACACAGGCCTCTCCAACCTCGTCATCACCAACAGATGCGACCTCCACTGCTGGTACTGCTTCTTCTACGCCGAAAAAGCAGGATACATCTACGAGCCATCACTCGACCAGATACGTGAAATGGTCAAACAGCTCAAAGCCGAGCGACCCGTGCCCGGCAACTCTGTCCAGATTACAGGCGGAGAACCCTGCCTAAGAGATGACCTGCCAGAAATAATCAGAATCCTCAAGGAAGAAGGCGTTGACCACATCCAGCTCAACACCAACGGCATAAGGCTTGCACACGATTTCGAGTTCTTCAAACGAGTCAAGGAAGCGGGCGTAAGCAACCTCTACATGAGCTTCGACGGCGTCACACCGCGCACAAACCCGAAAAACCACTGGGAAGTCCCCAAGACATTGGAAAACGCACGCAAACTCGGAGTAGGCGTGGTACTGGTCCCGACAGTCATCAAATCAGTCAACGACCACGAGCTCGGCGACATCATACGCTTCGGCTTCCAAAACATCGACGTCGTAAGAGCAGTCAACTTCCAGCCCGTCAGCCTCACAGGAAGAATGCCCAAGAAAGAGCGTGAAAAATACCGCATAACAATACCCGACTGCATCCACCGGATAGAGGAGCAGACAAACGGCGAAATCCCAAGCGACGCATGGTTCCCCGTACCAGCCTGCACACCCCTCACAAACTTCATCGAAGCACTAACAAGAAGAGCACAATACGAGCTCAGCATACACTTCGCATGCGGCGCAGGAACCTACGTCTTCAAAGACCATGACAAACTCGTCCCCATAACAGAATTCGTCGACGTCGAAGGCCTCATCAAATACCTCCAAGACAAAACAGAAGAAATAGAAGCAGGCAAAAACAGATTCTACATAGCGCTCAAAGTCCTCGCAAATATCAGCAAATACATCAACACAAACAAACAACCAACAGGACTAAACCTCAAACACATGCTATACAACATAATAATCAAACACGACTACCACAGCGTAGGCGACTGGCACCGCAGATCACTATTCCTAGGAATGATGCACTT
>CALHAG010000013.1 GCA_937934305.1 Candidatus Caldarchaeum subterraneum | reverse complement strand
TTCACCACCCTGCCGTTGTCGACGTCGAGGCATGGAATTATCCGTTTAGCCACCAACTCCAGCTCAAAACCTGTCTAACGATGCTTTAAAGCATGCACGGCCTCTCTCAGGCTTAGGCGGCCCTCGTAAAGCGCTTTGCCTACAACAGCTCCTGCGAAGCCGCTGTCCCTGAGGAGGAGAAGGTCCCTTACCGATGATACACCGCCGCCGACAATCATGTAGTGTCTCAGCTCCTCGTCGACGGTTAAGAGGGTTTTGGGGTTTGCTCCGGCAAGTGTTCCATCGGCCGCGACGTCCGTCGCCAAGACATGTTTAAAACCGTCCGACAAAACCTGCTCCACAGCCTCTTTGAGACGAAGCCGCGTCCGCTCTCGCCACCCACGTGTAACAACCATACCCGCCTCGTCGAAATCAAGAGCCACACACAGCCTATCAGCCCCGAGACTGCCGAGAAGCGTCAAAGCATCTTCACGTCTACCAAAGTAGAGGCTCGATATTACGACTCTCGAGACCCCTGCGTCGACGAGGTCGAGGGCCTTGGCGATGTTTCTTACTCCGCCGCCTGCTTGGACACGGCCTTGGGCAGCGGCCGCAACCTGTCGCAGAAGCGCTGTGTTGTCTCCTCTCTCGAGGGCGGCGTCAAGGTCAACCACGTGAACCCAGTCAGCCCCCTCATCCAGCCACCTCCTCGCATACTCGGCTGGGGAGCCAAGGTAAAACACGGCATCCTCCACCCGGCCCCTCACAAGCCGGGCCACCCGGCCCTCCAGAAGGTCCACTCCCGCATATAGCTGGAACATTCATATGAGGTGGATGTTGGCGTGATTTATGGGTTGGATGCCGCGGAGTTTGTTGACAGGGTTGTGACAGTTGACTATGTTGGGAGAGGTGTGGTGAAGAGCCTCTATGCTGCTGCGAGGAAGCTGGCTGATGGACCGCTGTGCGGTAGGGCTGCTGAGCTGTTGTCGGAGGCGAGCGTTGTCGCTGTTGCGACGGGTTTTCCGATTCTCAGGTTCGGCGGGGCGCCGGAGTCTGACGGTCTCTTGTCTTCGGTGCTTTTTCCGAGATGGCTTGAGGCGAGAGGTGGATGTGCTGTGATCTTTGTAGATGAAGGGTTTGAGAAGGTTGCTGAGGTGGGGTTAAAGGCTGCTGGAGCGAAGACGTCGACTTTGATAAAAGTCTCGCGTGGAGTTGGCGAAGAAACATTGACCTCTCTAGTCGTGGAGACGGGGGCAGACCTTCTGGTGGCCGTTGAAAGACCAGGTGCAAACAAACACGGTCAATACCATAACAGCGTCGGCGAAAACATCACAGCTTACACAGCGCCGCTTGACAAGGTTTTCGAGAAGCTCAGCCGCTTGGGCAAGCCCTTTATCGCTTTCGGCGACGGTGGTAACGAGGCAGGCATGGGGTTGATAAAAGACGCGGTAGAGATGCATGTTCCTCATGGAGAGGTTTGCATATGCCCATGCTCAGGTGGCATAGCCTCCACTACATCGGCCACACACCTCGTAACCGCATCCATATCTGACCTCGGATTCTACGGCGCCATGGCCCTCGCGGACATCCAAGCCTATCGACAAACACTCAAAAACATGCATCACGCCGCCGAAGCACTTTTCGCAGCCGGCTGCGTAGACGCTTTCCGAGGCCCCAATAACCTCGGTGTAGACGGTCTGGGAATAGACGCTGTCGAGGCTGTTGCAGCAATTTTGGCGAGAATCGCTGCTCGAGAAAAGTAAAGCATTTTGATGCTTTGCAGATATATATCAGGGTGTAATGAGATGGTTTGCATGGCTGAACTGGATGAGAGGCTTTCGACTGGCAACCCGCGGCTCGACAAAATGCTCGGCGGAGGCTTCATAAGGGGAAGAACCTACTTGGTGACAGGTGAGACAGGGGTCGGAAAAACCATTCTCTCGCTGCAGTATCTTCTCAACGGGCTTACGCAGAACGAGACATGTGTCTATGTCACCATCGACGAGAGGGTTGAAGGTGTTTTGCGTGGCGCAGAGTCGCTGGGATGGAATTTCTGGGCCTTCATGGAGGCTGGACGCTTCATACCGCTTGAGCTGAGACTCTACGCAGCAGAGGCACGGAAATACGGCAAGGAGAGCAGAGCATTCGTCGACGCCATCTTCAACGCTACAAGAGGACGGAGGTTCACGAGGCTTGTTCTCGACCCCGTCTCAGCTCTTGCTCAGGGAGCCAAGGACGAGTTCTACGTCCGAGAATATCTCCGCGAAATCATCACCATGATCGAGGAGAGGTTCGGCGTCACCACGCTGATGACGACAGACATCCCCACAGGCTCCAAAAAGATGAGCAGATTCATGCTGGAGGAGTTTCTCGCATCAGGAGTCATAGTTCTCGGTGTGAAGCAGATTGGCGGCAGCCTCGTCCGCACAATCTACGTCAGGAAAATGAGATGGAGCAGCATGGACTCCACAATGTATGTCTTCACCATAGAGCCTGAGAAAGGCATCGTTATACGGCAGCCCTTCGACGAATACATCAAATCTCTCCAGCCGCAGCCGAGTGTTGGAAAAACTTTGGCCGACGTCTAAACTCTTTTTAACCTGCGTGGGCCCTTTCCCTTCACAGGGTTGGACCCGGGTTTAGAGGAGTATCGGAACGCTATTCTCAGAGAGGTTGAGCGTGTTTACGCCGTGGCTTCGGCATACAGGGAGAAGACGCGCGAGCCTTTGCCTTTTGTTGAGACGGTTTTCGCGGACCGGATGGAGGAGCGAGTTGAGCTTCTGGTTGGTCCGCGTGGTGTTGCAGAGAAAATTAGAAGGCTTAGGGAACGGCTCTCGGGAATAGAGCTCGCGTTTAAGCTCTGTGAAGAAATAGTTTATTCAAGCCTCGGAGCAGAGTCCGAGGAAAAAGTCATCCACCAAGCCGTTTGCACAGCCCTCGCAGTCCTAACACCTCCATGCATCACGGCAGCACCCTCCGAGGGGATTTCACATGTACGCATAAAAGAAAACGACGACGGAACAAGATATCTCGCGGTCTATTTCGCGGGCCCGATAAGGGCGGCGGGCGGCACAGAGCTCGCCAGCGTCGTCGTCCTCGCCGACTATGTGCGTAGGCTGCTGGGGCTTGACAGGTTCAAGGCACGTGAAGAAGAGGTTAAACGATTTGTCGAGGAGCTCCGCACCTACATAAGGCATGTGGGCAGGTTTCAGTACAGCGTCCCCGACAATTTGATTGCCTATGCTTACCGGATGACGCCTGTCGAGATAAGCGGCGTAGCCACGGATGAGATACCTGTCCCCTCTTTCCGCGACCTTGAACGCATCGAGACAAACTATCTACGCGGCGGCGCGTTGAGAGTTGTCAACGACGGCATAGTCGGCCGGGCCAAGAAGGTTTTGAACACCGTCCGCTCGATGAAGATGTCGGGATGGGACTGGGTCGAGGAGCTGGCCAAAGCCTCTGTCAAGAAAGAGGAAAACGGTGAAGAGGGCTCTCTCGAGGTTATAGGCGGAAGGCCTGTTCTCTCGCTGGCCGACAGGTTTGGTGGGTTCCGGATAAGGTATGGCCGCGCCTTCGCCACAGGAATGGCCGCATACGGCATACATCCCTTGACTATGCGGGTTCTAAAAGGCTACATCGTGACGGGGACTCAGTTGAAGACCGATTTCCCCGGAAAAGGCGGAATAGTCACACCCGTCGACGTCATCGAGCCCCCCGTCGTCAAAACACGTGGAGGAGACGTGGTCAAGCTCACATCCGAAGAAACCTTCAGAAAAATAGCCGACTCGATAGATAGGGTGCTTTTCCTCGGCGACATCCTTGTCTCGGTGGGCGACTGTGTGGAGAACAACGTTGAGCTGAGGCCCGCGGGCTACTGTGAGGAATGGTGGCTGAAGGATTATCTCAAGGTGGTTGCTTCCCAGGGGTTGGAGAACGTAGCCGAGAAAACGGGTATACCGTTGAAGCGTCTCAAACTGTTCGCCGGAAACCCTTTCACAGCCAAGCCCACAGCCAAAGAAGCGCTCGCGTTAAGCATCAACACAGGCATCCCCCTCCATCCAAGCCACCTACACTTCTGGACAAACATCACAACACACCAAATCAACCAGCTGAGAACTTGGCTCCAAACAGGCCTCGAACACCATGTCTACCACCTCGACCCAGACATCAAACAGATACTCGAAGCCATCCTTCTCGAACACAGGATAATGGATGGAAAAATCATCATCTCGGAAGAGGACCATACTGTGTTAACCACGCTGCTCAGGCCTGGTGAAGAGTTTGAACCATTTCCAGACGAGGGTCCGCTCCAGTTTATTCATAGAATATCGGGTGTGGAAATGCGTGATAAACGTGGGTCGAGCCTGACTGCGAGGATGGGAAGGCCTGAGAAAGCTGGCCCACGTAAAACAAGCCCCGCTGTTCACTTCCTCTTCCCCATCGGTCTCGCGGGCGGAGCCACACGCGACATAGTGTCCGCTAAAACCAGTGTCGTCACAGTAGAGCTTGTGACACGTCTCTGCATCAACTGCGGCAAAATTGGCTGGAGAGAAACGTGCAGCGAATGCGGTTCCTACACCACGTTGTACGGCGTCTGCAGAAACTGTAAAAAACAGTTCACCGAGCTCGTGGAGAAATGTGACAAATGCGGGGCAGATGTTGTTTTCTCAGCTAAACAGCTTGTCGACCTCCGGGCTGAGCTTTCCACAGGTCTGCAGAAATTGGGCGAGTCTGCGCCTCCTCGGCTGAGCGGTGTGAAGGGGTTGACGAGCCGGGTGAAGGCTCCTGAAAGTTTTCTGAAGGGTTTGCTCAGGGCCCGTTACGGCCTCTATGTATACAAGGATGGCACAGTAAGGTTTGACGCGACTAACGCTCCGCTGACCCATTTCACGCCGCGGCAGATAGGAACCTCTGTCGAGAGGCTGCGCAGCCTCGGATACCTACATGACGTGTTCGGAAACCCGCTTGTATCCGATGAACAGGTTCTCGAGCTTAAGCCGCAGGACATTATCCTCAGCAGGAAAGCCGCTGAGCATCTTGTCAAAGTTTCACGCTACATAGACGACCTACTCAAACACGCGGGTCTCGAGAAGCTATACAACCTACGGGACACCGGAGACCTCGTCGGACATCTTGTCGTAGGCCTTTCCCCACACACATACGTCGGCGTAGTGGCAAGGGTGATAGGGATGCTGGACGCAGACCTCAACTTCGCTCACCCCGTTTTCCATGCAGCCAAACGCCGTGACTGCGACGGGGATGAGGACAGCGTCATGCTTCTCGCAGATGTTTTGATGAACTTTTCACGTCTCTACATCCCCGACCGCATAGGTGGAAAAATGGACACCCCTCTTCTCATGACAAGGATTGTGTATCCAGAGGATGTTGACGAACAGGCCCATAACGTCGATGTGTGGAGCAGCATACCAGCCGAGTTCTACCAACTCTCTCTACGCAGAGCCAAGGGAAGCGAATACAAGCCTCTTGTCCATATTCTCGGCGACGACCTCGCCGCGGGCTACGGAGGAACAGGCATCATGTACACCCATCCACAGACCATGTTAACCGTTCCCGACATCGTCTCAGCATACAAATCACTTGAATCCATGTTTGAGAAGATTGCGGGGCAGCTTGCCTTGATGGATAGCCTTGACGCGGTGCGTGACGCGGGCCTCGTCGACAGCATAGTCTCCTCACACATTCTGCCCGACATCTTGGGGAACGTGAAAGCTTTCATGGTGCAGAGCTTCCGCTGCAAGAAATGCAACAAAAAATTCCGGAGGCTGCCTTTGACGGGAAAATGTCCAAGCTGTCAGACAGATTTGTCGCTCACGGTTTTCCGGGGAAATGTGGAGAAATACATCGAGCTCGCAAAACAGATGGCTGAGAAAAACATACGAAACACCTACCTCATCGAGAGGACGCTCTCGGCTGTGGAGAACGTGGTTGACCTCTTCACCGCCTCCAAGAAACCAGTTGAGAAAACTGTTCAGACAAGGCTCGAGGCCTTCGCAGCTGAGTAGGCATGATAAACCCCAGAGCCTATCTAACATCTGTCAAGAACGTGAGGAAAGGGCTGGAGGCACGGTCCAAAATCATAACCGTTCTCGAGGGGGGAGAATGCTCAGCTATTGAAATCAGTAGAAAAACAGGTCTTCCGCTTCATGTCGTCCGTCATCATCTCAAGAGGCTGAAGCGTGACAGGGTTGTGGAGAAAAGGGGAAGAGGCAGGGGAGTACGGTGGAGGCTTACAGGCGCTGGGCAGGCATCAATAGAAGAGGCTGTGGGCTAAATTGGGAACAGGGCCCTGAGAATCAGCACGGCAACTATCAACGCGGCCGAGGCGCCCAAAACTATCTCGGGCCTAACCTTAACACCCGTTGACTCGTCTTCGAAAAACCTTAGCAGCCCAGCCGCGGTGGCAGGCATCGGAGCCTCTTTGCGTTTCTTTGCGCTCAAGCCATCGAGAAGAGATGTTTGGCTGGTTTTAAGTTTTCATCACGTAAAAGGCGATGCGTCGAAGCCTCGTAGCCGCAGTGTCTTCGCAAAAAGTTGGGAAAATCCATGGATGGTGTAAACTTTCCTCGGCCTGTTTTCCTCGACATAGTTTAGGAGGCCGCGGTAGTCGGCGTGGCTGCTGAGCGGAAAAGCTGCGTCAAAACCTTCGAGGCGTCCCTTGACAGCCCAGCCTGTCACAGTCGCCCACTTGACCCGCCTATGCACAGGCACACTCCTCACCTGACTATCTATGTAAACCGCTTCTCCGCCGCCCAGCACCTCGGCCGCATCCCTTGTCCCTGACCTTATGAAATCCAGTTTAACACCGTTTTCGACATATGTTTTCGAAGCGTTTGCCACAGTTTTTCCAACCACCACGGGGAGGCTTGTGTAGGTGTTGAAGAGCTTGATAAGCTCCTGCGACTTGCCGATGGAGTAGGCCTTGAAAGCGGGTAACGCGCCTTCCGCAAGTGTTTTGGAGACCCATTTCAGAATCCATGCCTCGGTCTCATGCCTCGGCGGGAAAACATAGTCGGGATGGCCGTAGGTCGTCTCGATGACGAATACGTCGGCGTCAACGGGTTCAGCGGGGTTGGTGGTCAGGGTTGGGACTGTGTTGATGTCCCCTGTGTAGACAAGGCTTTCGCCGCCGATGTCCAGCCTGAACATGGCGGAGCCGAGCACATGCCCCGAGTTAAGGGCCTTAACAGAGACCGAGTCGCTTACTCTGAGTTCTTGGCGATAGGGTATGGGTTTGTAGCCACCAGATAACTGCCAAACCCTCCTTATCAGAGAAATAGTCTCACGGGTTGCGAGGACATTTCGTCCAGCGGCGACGTGGTCTGAATGCGCGTGCGAAACAAATCCGAGACCTTTCTGAGGCCTAGTGTCGAAAGCCGCCGAAAAACCTTTGACCGACAGCACAACACCGCCGTCTCTCCCCGGTCGAAGCAACAACCCAGAAAAGCCAAAACCCGCATATAAGCCTGTGCACTAAGTCTTTTAACTGGTTTTCCACTCACGGGTCAAGATGGTCAGCGACGCCGCGGGCAACATAGCTGAGAGATACCATCTCATCAGAGGATTTTACGGTGGCGCAGTCTCGATGGAGGCTCTGCTGATCATGGCCAGCCTGTCAACGGTCATCATCTACCTCTACTCGGCTGATGTGTTCCTCTCATCAACAGTCTTCATAGCTTTTCTAGGCTCAACCGCTCTACTTAACAGAGTTGTCGCGTTTTCCCTGGGCAGGAAATGTCCAAGCTACACCAGCCGCCGCCTCGACTCACTATCAGTCGTGGAGACAGGGGTTGTCTTCGCAGGCATAATGTTATCCGCTCTTCTGAGATGGTTCAGCCTCGCAGCAGCCGTCGCGGTACTCG
Organism: Candidatus Caldarchaeum subterraneum; assembly: GCA_937934305.1. Lineage (GTDB taxonomy): Archaea > Thermoproteota > Nitrososphaeria_A > Caldarchaeales > Caldarchaeaceae > Caldarchaeum > Caldarchaeum subterraneum_E. The sequence continues at coordinate 15,390 of CALHAG010000013.1, read as the reverse complement.
CCGCATCAGCGGCCACCTCTGTTTTTCTCAGCTACTCTGTCAGAAGAGCCATCGGCTATAGAATACATCCATTCCTAGCCGCTCTCCTCTCGACGCCGCCGATGCTGCTCAACCTGCTAATGCTTCAAGCATTTCTCGGCAACTGGGCTAAAGCCCTCCAGATATCTTTCACAAGCTTTTTGGTGGGCGTGGTTTCTCTCGAGATAGTCCGTCACCTGATTGACTTGTCCAAGCCTATTCAGGGCATCAGGCCTTTCAGGCTTCTGCAAGCCTTTCTAGCAAGCCTCCTCTCAGGCTATTCAAGAGAGCTTGAGGAGATGATGATGAGGCTGGGGAACGAAGACCGTGTCGGATGCGAGTTGTTTGTGTTTAGGCGTGTGGGGAAACCGTCTGTCGCCCTCGTTGTCTCAGACATCCATCCCGGGCCGTTTCGAGCGGTCGGCTCAAGCATGTTTCCCGCAATTCTGGCGAACAAGCTTGCCGAGAAAGGGTTTCAACCAGTTGTGTTGAAGGGTTTGTCGAGCCATGAGAAAAACCTCGCAAACATAGAGCTCTCCGAGAAGGTGGCTGAGAAAATCGCAGAAGAAGCCAAGTGGCTCGAGAAAAACGGCACCTACTTCTCCGAAGCCAGAGGCCCATGGCGCACAAACTTCGACGGCGTCAGCAGCCTCACCCTAAACATCGCCGACAAAGACATGGTAATTCTCACCCTAAACCCACAGCCGATGGAGGACCTACCGCCCGAAGTGCTCCCCCCCAACCACGCAGGCCGAAAAATAGTCGTCGACTCGCATAACAGCTTCAGCGACAACCTGAAAAACCTCGACAACGCAACAATAGAAAAGATAAGAACGTTTCTCACCAATTTTTCTGAACATAAGCCTGCCTTTCTGTCAAAGATGCGTGTCGGATACGCTCGCACGGTTCCATCCGATATTGGGCCGAGCGATGGAATAGGAGCCGGCGGGGTGTCCTGCATCGTGTTCGAGGTGGATGGTGTGAGGACATCGCTGGTTTTGGCCGACGCCAACAACGCGATGCCGTGGGTGAGAGGTGTTCTTCAGCAGGTTGCCAGAGAAAACGGATGCGTGGACACCGAGCTATGCACAACCGACACACACATGGTCAACGCGGTCTCCCTCGGCGGCAGAGGATATCATCCACTCGGCGAAGCCATATCGACAGAGAGACTGAAGACCCTGTTCGACGAGCTGCATAAACGAGCTGCCTTAGACCTCTCAGACGCCGAGGCCGCCCATAAATCCGTCACCATTGAGAACGTGAAAGTTTTCAGCGATTTCCTCGACGTGGTTTCTCAAGCTGTCTCATTCGGGGTTAGAGTCTATAGGGTGGCGGCCCTCGCCTCCCCATTACTGTCGATAGGTTTGGCGACGCTTCTTCTATAACTTCAGCCTATAAGCCCTGCTTCGACAAGCTTTGCGGCAAGCTGCTCAATAGCTTCCCTCAACTCGGCTGGGTCGCGGTTAATCTGCTCCGCTACCTCGCCCACTACATCGGCTACAGTCTTGTCCTCAAACATGTTCCACACCGCAACCACAGCCTCATTCACCTTGTAGGCTTCCCCGTTTTCGTTGACAAGAAGCAAATCACCCTCAGGCGTCTGGCTCAGCCAACCTTTTTTCGAAAACCGCTTTTCTTCATCCATTTGAGTCAAAGACGCCTCGCTGACCCAGATATAAGTTTTAACGGGAAACACCCAGAAAAACAGAGACAGCCATTTGCGCCGATAGCTTAAATAGCCTAGTTCAATGAGAAGATGTAATGGCGTCCCATGGCCAGCGGCCGCGTCTCGTCATAGTTGGGAAAAAGCCAGTGTTCAGGTATGTTACCGCGTCGATTGTGCTTTTCAACAGGGGCAGTAAGGAGGTTGAGCTTGTTGCACGGGGGAAAAACATTCCACTCTGCGTGGACACAGTCGAGCTGTTGCGCAAATCATTTCATCAAAACCTTCGGATAAAGGACATTTCCACGTGGAGTGAGGAGTTCGTGGTCAACGGGAAAACCCGCCGCATCAGCTACATGAAAATAGTCGTCGAGAGACCATGAAACAAAAATACTGCCAAACAAACACATACACATGGATTTTCGACTGAATAGTGAGCAGCAGCTTCTCCGCGACAAAGTTTCAGAGTTTTGCAAAAGAGTTATCGAGCCAAAGTGGATAGAGGTTGATGACAAGGGGGAGATCGACCGCGAGATTATTGAGAAGATGGCTGAGGTCGGGTTGATGGGGATGACCATCTCATCAGAATATGGTGGACAGGATGGTTCTTTTCTCGAGGCAGCTCTTGCGGCTGAACAGTTGGCTTACCACGGCCCCGCACTATCGATAGCCGTGATGTATCTTCTCCAGTGTTCTTGGCCCTACATCATACAGAGATATGGCTCGGAGGAGGCGAAGCAGGAGGTTCTTCCAAGGGTTGCAGCAGGCGAAGCAGCCGTCGGCATAGCGAGCACCGAGGCGCATGGAGGCAGCGATGTCTCCTCTGTGCAGGTCAGAGCCGAGAAGAGAGGAGACGGTAAATGGCTGATATCGGGTGAGAAGTCGATGGTCTCGCTTCCCTCGGTTATCGAGAGGATGCCGTGGGGTGGTGGATGGTTTTTGATAGCGAGAAGCGGCGACCCGGGGCTCAAACATCGCACGATAACAGACTTCCTGTTGTTGATGAAGCGGAACGGTGTGTTGACAAAGGGTATCAGCTATAAGCCGTGGACAGAGTTTGCGCGAAGAGGGCTTGACACATCTGTGCTAACGTTTCAGAACGTGGAGGTGGATGATGTTTACAGAGTCGGTGAGGTGAATGGAGGCTTCAAGATTGCGATGGAGGGCTTCAACCTTGCGAGAACAATGATTGGCGCCGTATGTGTTGGATGCGCTGAGTGGCTGATGGAGAGGGCGGTGGAGTGGGTGAGGACGAGAAAGGTGTTTGGAAAACCCATCGCAGCCTATCAAGGCGTCAGCTTCAAGATAGCCGAGTTCGCCTCAGCCCTCGAGGCGGCGAAATTGCTCAGCTACAAGGCGGCGTGGACAGCTGACAGATACTACCGAGACGGAGTCGGCACACTCGGAGACGTCGCCAAACTCGGGGCCATGGCGAAGCTCCGCTGTGCATCACTTGCCGTAGACCTGGGAGAGGAGGTGATGAAAATCTATGGGGGCGCATCATATTTCAAGGAGACGCCGATTTTCAGGGCTTGGCTAGCGGCTTTCAGCTACGTCGTCGGAGCCGAGGGAGCCGAGAACATCTTGAAGCTGATAGTGGCCCGCGAAGTCATCGGCCGCGAGTTCATCGAGTGACGGGAACGGGGCGAGGCCCGGTGGGCGGCATCTCCCGCTTATGAACACTTGCCGCATACCTTGCCAAAACCGCTTCCACAACCCTCTTCTCAAAACCTTTTTCAACAGCTTGCTGTGGTGAAAGTTTTTTGTCGAATAGGAGGTGGAGTAGCGGGTCGAGGATGCTGTAGTCGGCGGGCAGCTCGTCCACCGCTCTATGTCCGGGGTAGAGCTGTGGGCTGCTGGGTTTATTCGCCAAATGCTCCGGCAAGCCCAGAGCGAGGCCGAGTCTCCTGACCTGCGACTTGTACAGGCCACCAATTGGGAGAATGTCGACGCCGCCGTCTCCGTATTTGGTGTAGTATCCGAGGAGGATTTCGCTTCTGTCACCCGTTCCAACCACGAGCAGGTTGTGGAGGTTGGCGTGGAAATAGAGAATCGTCATCCTTATTCTGGCCCGCAAGTTTGCATAAGCCATCCTCGCAGCAGTCTCGTCTATTCCCACGCCAAGCTGCTCAGCATATCTCTGGACAATCGGGTCGATGGATATGTATCGTGTGGATATGCCGAGTTTTTCCGCGAGGGCCCGTGCGTCGGCAACATCCTGAGCAGGTGTAAAACTTGTCGGCATAATGAGGCCCAGAATCTTCTCTCTCGGCAGAGCCCGTACACACAAAGCGGCCACGACACTTGAGTCCACCCCGCCGCTGAGACCGAGAACAAGCCCAGAAGCGCCGCTCAGCCGCAGCCTTTCCGCGATAAACTCCTGGATAGCGGAGGCCGTAGCATCATAGTCTATGTCCAGCATCTCCTGGAGAACGCTTGTCTGCACAATGATGAGAGAAACCTCCTGTTTTTAAACACTGTTTGGATAGAGCTTATAGGCCGCCGTGTTGAATCATAGTGTATGAGGGTCTTTGTTCTGTCGCTTTTGATGCTGGTTTTGCTGTTGCCGCTGGCCGCGGCGGATGGGTTTTCCTCGCTTGTTGACGATGCTAGGCTTAAGGTTGTTTTGAACTATCCTGTTGAGGTGCGTCTCGGAGATTGCTTCACTCTTGTTCTTCAGGTTACTTTTCTGGGGGACGTTGATGTGGATAAGATGTGGTTGAAGGTGAGCTACACATCCGAAGCCGGAACCACCACGCTCCTCCAAGACAACCTTGTCTCCACGCCGACGTTTTATCCCACGGGCAGCAACATCGTCAAAACCTACAGCCTCTGCATACCCAACGTGCAGCGGCGCGACCCCTTGGTGACCGCTACCTTCTTCATCAACTACACACGTGAAACAACATATCAACCGCTTACACACACGTGGCACATCGCGGCAGTCAGAACGCGAACATATCAAGACCTGTTGAACGACCTCAACAGGGCACAGGAACAGATAAACCAGCTCCGCACAACCATCCAAACCCTCGAAACAGAGATAAACAGGCTCCGGACACGTCTTGAAGAAGCCCTCAACACCGTGGCGACGCTCATGACACGTCTTAACAGCTCAAGGGAAGAGATTCACAGGCTTGAGCAAAGACTCCAAACCATGTCCGACGAATACAGGCAGCTTAACGATAGGTTTGTCTCCACGGTAGGCGAGCTGAAAGCACTACAGGCCACTTATGAGACGCTTAGAAGAGAAAACGAGGCACTCTCGACGAGCTATCAGCAGCTTCTCCACGACTATAGGAACCTCACCAGGGAATATAGCATGCTGCAGGCGTCTTTCAACCAGTTGCATGAACTTTATGAGGGGTTGGTCGCGCGCCACGAGTCGGCGAAACAGCAGATAGGCTACCTACAGTCCCAGCTCGATGAAACCAGCAGAGAACTCGCCGACCTCCATCTCCGCTACAGCCTTCTCAGCGACGAAAACCTTCTTCACCGAAACATCGCCTACGCAGAGGCTTTCCTCATTCTGGCAGCAGTTGTCGCAGCGGCTTCATATGGTTTGTCGAGGAGAAGAATGTTGCGGAGTCCGCCTGCTCTTCCTCCTCCGCCTCCGCCGCCTAATACCTAGGCATGCTTGGGTCTATGCGCTCGGCCCAAGCATCTATTCCGCCTGCGAGGTTCCGCACACGTCTGAACCCGAGGTCGCGGAGAAGCTTAACCGCCATACTGCTTCTTACACCGGTGTGGCAGTAGGCGACTATTTCATCTGTTAAGCTGAGCTTGTTGACGTGCTCGGGTAGCTTGGACAAGGGTATGAGGACGGCGTTCTCGAGATGACATATCTCATATTCGACGGGTTCGCGGACATCGAGGAGAAAAACCTTCTCACCTTTCTGCAATTTCTCATGAAGCTCCTCAGGTGTGATATGCATACCTGTGTCTGCTGAAGGCGTAACCCCGCAGAAGGCCTCATAATCTATCAACTCACGTATCCTGGGGTTGGGGCCGCAGACAACGCAGTTGGGGTCTTTCCGCAGCTTAAGCTCGGTGAAGGACATGTGAAGGCCGTCGAAAAGAAGCAGCCTCCCCACAAGCGGCTCGCCTATGCCTATTATCAGCTTAATCGTCTCCATAGCTTGAAGAGCGCCGATGACACCCGGTAAAACACCAAGCACACCGCCTTCGGCGCAGCTTGGGACAAGGCCTGGCGGCGGTGGCTCGGGGTAGAGGCATCGGTAGCACGGGCCTCTACGTGCATCGAAGACCGAAACCTGTCCATCAAACCTGAATATGCTGCCGTATACGTTGGGTTTGCCGAGGAGAACGCAGGCGTCATTCACTAGATACCGTGTTGGGAAATTGTCTGTGCCGTCGACGACGATGTCATAGTCTTTGATGATGTCCAACGCGTTTTCCGAGGTCAGCCTTGTCTCATATGTCTCCACCTCGATATGCGGGTTCAGCGCGGTCAGCCTCTCTTTAGCGACCTCGAGCTTCGGCCTCTTAACGTCCCTGGTGGTGTAGAGAACCTGTCTCTGGAGGTTGCTTTCGTCGACGAGGTCGAAGTCAACCAGCCCGATTTTGCCTACGCCTGCTGCCGCGAGGTAGAGCGATATTGGTGAGCCGAGGCCTCCGGCGCCCACAACCAACACCCTTGCACTCTTCAGCTTCTTCTGACCCGCCATGCCCACCTCGGGGATAATGAGGTGCCGGCCATATCTCTTAATCTCTTCAAATGATAAGGAGACGGTTTCCGTGGTTAGGGCTCTCACCTTCAGCCAACACCGTTAAAACGGCGTTATTTAATGCTTTACCACGCAACATCTATTTCCGGGAGCAGTGTTGCAGTGGTTGTGGTGTTGCTTCGGATAGGGGTCGATGACACGGACTCGGTCAGTGGAATGTGCACGACCTATGTGGCGGCGGTTGCTGAGCGGAGGCTGTTGGCTCTTGGATGTGAGAAGCATGAGCTGAGCCGCCTCATACGACTTAACCCCAACTGCCCATTCAAAACACGTGGAAACGCCGCCCTCTCTCTCCATTTCAAAGTCTCTGATACTCAAGTGGAAAAGGCTGTGGAAACAGTTCTCCAGACTGTTGAGGAGTTTTATGAGAAGGGGTTTGCGGAGACGCAGCCCGGTGTGGTGGTTTACAGAGGAGAAGATGTTCCGGATGAGTGGAAAATGTTTGCCCTGAGGACGGTGAGGGAGATAGTGGGGTTGGATGAAGCGGTTGAACTCGCCGAGAAACATGGGGCAGAGGTTTACAGGTTCAACGGTGGGAGAGGAGTTATAGGCGCCTTGGCAGCAATAGCTCTCCCCCTAGAGAACCCGACCTACGAAGCAATCGCCTACCGCGTCAGAAGCAACTGGGGAACCATGCGACGGGTCGACCCATCATCCGTTCTCGAGCTCCACCGAAGCGGATTATCCTTCGACAGCTATGACCCTGAGACAGGAGAAATCAGGATAACTCCGCATACGCCGTGTCCCGTCCTCGCAGGCGTCAGGGCCACCTCGCCTGAAAACGCTTTGAAAGGCCTCTCGATGGTGAGGTTCCATGAAGAAGTCGAGTATGTCACGGTTTTTGCGACAAACCAGGCCACCGACATGCATTACATCCCTTCAAGGATACCTCTTCTCAAACCCTTCCAAAACGTTGTTGTCGAGGGACGGGTTGTCGGCAGACCATTTTTGAAGAAGGGTGGACATGTATTCTTCAGGGTTGGTGACGAAGATGGTGAGATTGTGTGCGCGGCTTATCGACAGACGCGTGGCCTCAGACGTGTTGTTCAGCAGCTTGTCGAAGGTGATGTTGTGAAGGTGATGGGGGCGGTTAAGGAGAAGCCGGAGGGGCTGACGCTTAACATCGAGAAAATAGAGGTCCTGAGACTCGCCGAGCAAGTGGTGACGAGGCCTCCGCTTTGCCAAAAATGTGGCAGGAGAATGGAGTCGCTGGGGCTGAACAAGGGCTTCAGATGTGGGAGATGCGGCGAGAAGCTGCCTCCAGAGGCCCGTGTGAAAACTGTTGTCCCACGCCAGCTGAGGGCAGGGGTATATGAGGCCGCTGTCTCGGCTCGGAGACACTTGACCAAGCCCCTTAGTCTATGCCGCTAAGGTTTTTTCCCCGGCACAAACTCGCAGTAGGGGTCGCCGGCAGCGATACACTTGGTCTCCACAACGGTTTCGACCCCGAGGGCCTCTGACAACATGCCTGCTAGGCTGCCGCGGAAAATGTTGCTGAAAGGTTTGCCATGCCCCCGTCCAATCTCACACTCATACACAGACTCGGCCCTTATGAGGAAATCTTTTTTCTCGAAGTCGATTTCGATATGCGTTATCCGGGCGGCGCTGTGAACAAGCATCCAATACTGAATGTATCTGGGAAGGAGATGCATTTTTTCTCCACAGACCTCTTTAATTTTCTTCCAGGCGCCTTTACCGATGTTCAGCCCCACATGGTATAGCAGTGCTTCCCCCGCCGTGCCCAGCTGTCGGCGGATGGCGTGAATCATTTCACCCAATGCGCCCTCCCTGTAGATTACGGCCCGGTCTCCCATCAAATGAAGCGGAAAATGAAGCTCATCCACTAAGATGTTGGGCAGCTGTTTAGAAACCACGGTTACGCGTTTAACGGAGTTGAGTAGGTTAATGCTTTTGGAAAGCTGCTCCGAGGAAACGTTTTTTCCAGTAAGGTCAACCGCAACATTCACTTCAACGGTTGACCGGTTGTCCGAATAGATGCTATGAGTAGTGTAAATGTTGGCGATTTTTACACCATATGTGGCGAAAACCTCCAAAACCTCGGCCAATGAGCCAGGCCTATCCACCAGCTCAACTGAGAAAAGGTAGATCTCGCGGTCGCCGCAGTAAATCGCACGCGGCGAATCTATTGGGCTGTGAACAATTGCCTGTGTCAAGCCTTACCCCATTAAAGGGTTTACTCGCAAATAAGCTTTCTTACCATACGTCTGCGGCGTGATTAGCGGGAGAAGATTTCTAGGATAGCGTCGTCGGCTAAAGCTACGCCGTATCCGGCTATTGCTCTCACCGCCCTAATAATGAGGCCGAGGATGTTGGCCTCTTTCTCGGGTTTTCTGATGATGTGTCTGAAGGCTTTGGTGTATAATGTTCGTACGTTGTCCATTCTGTCGATGACCTCGCTTGCGAGTGATAGGTCATGCTTCAACAATGCTGTTAGAGCGTCGTTGAGCATCTTGTCCACCAGCGAAACCATCTCCTCAACCGTGGCCGCCAGCTCATCCTCAACCCTGCCAATCTCCTCAACCCTCTCAGCCATCCGCATACAGTAGTAAGCCACACGCCCCAGCTCCCTCACAGCAATAATCCTGACAACGAGACCAGAGGTATCACGGACCTTAACAGCCTCACGGACAACAGTGCTATGCAGCGCCTGAAAACACACACGCATCAAAAGCCTATAGTGTTTAGTCAGCTCAAAACCACGTTCATAAGCGTCATGGGCCAATGTTTTGTCACCGATGCGGAGAGCCTTGGCCGCGTCACGCATAACAGCCCGCGAAAACTGTGTGAACTTTTCCAGCAGCTTATCCAGCTCGAACTTGGTGGGGTCTATGAAAGTCTGAAGCACCACACGATCGGCATAATCCTCCACAATCTCGACGCCGATCATGTTTTCTACAGCCTCGCGGACAGCTTTCTTCAACAGAGGATTCATCTTCCCCTCCGACACAACCTCCGCAACATCATGGCCCATGATGTAGCTGTTGACGATGGCGAGGCCGAGCAGTTTAGGGTCCCGCAGGTCAGAGGTGTCTATCCTCTTGCTCTGAACAGTCTGCCTAACGGTGGCAGGCGTCAGAACAATTCTGTCATCCTCAACTGTAACCCTCACCACATGCCTCTTATCCAATCCAAGAGTCTTCACAATCTGTTTCGGAAGAGAGACGATGTAAGTGCCGCCAGCCGTTTTCTGTATCGTACGCATAAGCATGCATAGTAAACATATGATTCGTAATTTATGCATTTTGTATAGTTGTTTCATGATTTTATACGTGAGATACGTATAAATAACAGCCGCCACCATAGAGCAACTCCAGACATGAACCCCTTACTGTTGGCGGATAATCCGGAGGAGCTGGATAGGGTCTGGAGAACCCCGAGGTGGAACGGTGTGAAGCGGAAGTACTCCGCTGAGGATGTGCTGAAGCTACGTGGCTCGTGGAAACTAGACCACACCTATGCCCGTGTCACGTCGGAAAAGTTTTGGCAAATGCTGCACACCGACGACTACATCTTCACCGCCGGAGCTCTGACAGGCAACCAAGCCATACAGCTCGTTGAAGCAGGCATCAAAGCCATCTATGTCAGCGGCTGGCAGGTCGCAGCTGATAACAACCAGAGCGGCAACATGTATCCAGACCTAGGGCTCTACCCATCGAGCAGCGGACCCGACCTCGTCAGAAAAATTGTGAAAGCACTCCAGCGGGCGGACCAGATACAGCATCTCGAGAACAAGCCCAGCAAAATCGATTACATGGCGCCGATAGTCGCCGACGGAGAAGCGGGATTCGGAGGCCCACTGCACGCATTTGAGCTGATGAAAGCCATGATAGAAGCAGGCGCCGCAGGCGTACATTTCGAGGACCAGTCGCCCAGCGAGAGAAGATGCGGCCACCTCGGCGGAAAAGTCCTAGTCCCTACTAAACGTTTCATAAGCATTCTCTCGGCCGCGAGGCTTGCCGCCGACGTGTTAGGCGTTCCATCGGTCATCATAGCGAGAACCGATGCAATAGGCGCCCAGTATATCACAAGCGACGCAGACCCGGTTGACAGAGAGTTTCTAACCGGCAAGCGCACCAGCGAGGGATACTTTGAGCTCAAGCCAGGCATGGCCCTCGACATAGCTATACAGCGCGGCCTCTCCTACGCCCCCTACGCCGACATGCTGTGGTTTGAGACGTCGAAGCCCTCTCTCGAGGAGGCTAAGAGGTTCGCCGACGCTATTCACCGGAAATATCCAGGCAAACTCCTCTGCTACAACATGTCCCCTTCATTTAACTGGCTCAAGGTTGTGGACGGCGATACGCTGAAAGAGTTCAACCAAAAGCTAGGCCAGATGGGTTACAAGTTCCAGTTCATAACCTTGGCCGGTTTCCACACGCTTAACGCATCGATGTATGAGCTGGCGAAGAAGCTCGTCGAAGAGGGTATGATGGCCTACGCCAACTTTCAGGCGCATGAGACTGAGCTGGAGAAGACGGGTTACAGAGCCTTCAAGCATCAACGCTTCGTCGGCGTGCACTACTATGACGAGCTCTTGATGGCTATAGAGGGAAAAGAAGCGGTGTCCGCTCTTGCCGAGTCAACCGAGAACCAGCAGTTCAAGTGACCGGTGAGTTGTCATCAATACAGTTCAAAGAAGTTGACAAAAAGTATCACACGGTGCTGAGCAAAGAAGCCGTAGACTTTTTGCAGCATCTTGTCGAGAACCATGGCCACGAGCTTCGTCGACTGCTCGCTAAACGTGAGGAGACGGCTGAAGCTCTAAGGAGGGGTGCCAAGCTTGATTTCCCTGCGGAGACCGCTGAAATACGGGCCTCTGGCTGGAGGGTTTCGGATATTCCTGCCGACCTCTCTGTGCGGCATGTTGAGATTACGGGCCCAGTGGACCGGAAGATGATGATTAACGCTTTGAACTCGGGCGCTGATGTTTACATGGCTGATTTCGAGGACTCTTTTTCGCCTGTGTGGTCGCAGACGCTTGATGGACAAATCAACCTCATGGACGCTGTTAGAAAAACCATCGAATACAGAAGCCCCGACGGAAAACTCTACACCCTCGCCGACAAGACCGCGACGCTCTTGGTGCGGCCCCGCGGCCTTCACCTTGTCGAGAAAAACATGCTGATAAACGGGTCCCCTGTTCCTGCGCCGCTTTTCGACTTCGGGCTATACCTTTTCCACAACGCCGCCGAGTTGAGGAGGAGAAGCACGGGCCCCTACTTCTACATCCCCAAGCTGGAGCACTATCTCGAGGCAAGGTGGTGGGCGAACGTTTTCGCCGACGCGGAGAAAACCCTCAACCTTCCACGGGGCACAATCAAGTGCAGCGTATTGATAGAGACAATCACCGCGGCTTTCCAGATGGATGAGATTCTCTACGAGCTACGTGAATATGTGACGGCGCTGAACCTCGGACGATGGGACTACATCTTCAGCTTCATCAAGAGACTTGGACACGACCCACGTTATCTAATGCCGGACAGAAGCCACCTTACCATGGATAAGCATTTCCTCAAGTCAGCGGCCTTGTTGATGGTGAAAACCTGTCACCGCCGCGGCGCATACGCAATCGGAGGCATGGCGGCTCAGGTGCCGATAAGAGGCAATCCCGAGGCTCAGCAACGTGCTTTCGCCAAGGTTCGGGAAGATAAGCTTCGGGAGATTTCTCAAGGGTTTGACGGAGCATGGGTTGCGCATCCAGACCTTGTTCCGCTGGTGAAGAGCCTTTTCATAGAAAACCTCAGAGCCCCTAACCAGCTCCACGTAAAGCACGAAAACCTCGTCATCACCGCCGATGACCTGCTCAAAGTACCTGATGGAGAAAGGACGGCGGAAGGGATGAGGGCGAACATGGAGGTGGGGCTACGGTATCTCGAGTCATGGCTCCGCGGAAACGGCTGCGTTGCGATAAACTTTCTGATGGAGGATGCGGCGACCTTCGAGATAGCACGGGCCCTGATATGGCAGTGGATACGCCATGGAGCGAGGCTTGCCGACGGCCGAACAGTAACACCGCAGGTCTTCGAGGAGGAGCTTGGGAAGGTGTTGCAGAAACTCCGTGGAGAAATGGGAGCCGCTTATCAGGAGACAAAGTTTGAGCTGGCGGCCGAGATACTCCGCAAAACAGTATTATCAACCGAGTTCATCGAGTTCACACCACCAATAGCCTACGAATATCTCCAATAAAGTTTTACACATCCATCACCCCAAATAATCTTTGGATGAGGTTTTTCGCCACAACTTTCTCGGGGCTCGAGGATGTAGCGGCCGCCGAGCTATCAAGCCTCCTAAGCAGCGAAGCAGAAGCCGATATAGGTAAAGTATTCTTCACAGGTTCTCCAGAGGAATGTGTCAAAGTCAATTACGCTGCACAAACAGTTAACAGAGTCTTCTTGCTTGTCTTGAGAGAGTATGCGGAGACGTTGGATGAGATTGAGCGTTTAGCGGCCACGGTTGACTTTAGAGAATTCATCGATAGGGAGCAGAGTTTTGCGGTGAGGGCTGAGCGGGTGGGGATGCATGGTTTCACAAGCCTCGACATAGCCGCGGCCGTTGGAAAGGCGGTGATAGAATCCTATAGAGCTGGCACCGGTGTGAGGCTGAGGGTTGACCTCAACAACCCCGACATAGAAGTCTACGCCATTTTGAGAAACACGGAGCTCTTGCTCGGTGTCAACACCACAGGCGAGTCGCTGCATAGAAGGTTTTACCGGAGAGGCTTTCATAGGGCCGCCTTATCCCCGACAGTTGCAAACACCCTGGTCCGTTTATCGGGATGGAGAAGAAACATGGTTCTCCTCGACCCGTTCACCGGCAGCGGCACCATCCCACTTGAGACAGCGATTTATGGACTCGGAATCAACCCTGGCGCACGGAGACAAACACTCAGCTTCGAAAAAATACAACTCTTCAAAGGCATAGACTCGGCTAAGATACGTGAAGAATTGCTCAAGAGGGAGGACCCAGGCACAGTAGAGGCCATCGGCATAGACATATCACATAAATCCCTTAAACCAGCGTTTGACAGCCTCGAGACATTTGGCAGAGATATCGGTGTGAGGTTTGTCCAAGGCGATGTCTTCAGGCTTGTGGAATATGTTGACCGTGAGGTTGACAAGGTTGTTTGCAACCCGCCCTTCGGCGTGAGACTGAGGCTGAGACAGCCGGAGAAATTCTACACAGACGCCTTCACAGCAATAGCCCAAGCATGCCCCCATGCATCGCTAACAGTCATAGTCAACAAACCTGTCACAGCTCTCAGAGCATTCGAAAAATCAGGCTACATCCCTTTGAGCGTTAGAAAAGTTTTGCTGGGAGACTTGAGCAGTTACATCTTCCACTCAGTGCATATGTGAGCCTATGCCGTATCCTCCTGTTAACAGGTCTTTGAACAGCTCGAGCTCTGGAGGCTGGAAGGTGAAGAGGAAGAACGCGGCTATAAACAGAATAAGCACAGCTATGGGTAGCGCGTTTAGCCGCTTGTCCCAGTTTGTCTGAATTAGCCTGTAGCTGACAAGTTGGCCGACTATAACGGCGAAGATGAAGAGGCCGATGTCATAGACTATGTTGGAGCTGTGGAAAAGTGTTTCATAGCTGTAAAAGCCCACGACTATTGTTAAGGGTGTTGTAAGCATTCCAACCGTTTTCCCGAGAAAGAAGTTAGGATAATCTCTGCGAAGCAGGATGTAGGTTGGAAGGGCTAAGAAGAGGGCGGGGAAAAACGCCAGCTTGAGATGTTCCCAAACGCTTTCGTTGACTGCGGAAAAGAGTGCCACAGCAATGTTGCGGCCTGATAACTCATAGGTGAAATGCAGAAACGAACCCGCCAACACTATGAACGGTATCCCGAAAACAAGCTCCAGTAGCCGCAGAACCCTAAGTCTCTTCACGCCGACAAGTTTTAGAGAGTTCCTAAATTTAAGAGCACGCCAGCAACGCGTATAGAGCGCATCTTTAAAACTTGGACACCTGCGATGAGTTTAGATAGTTTATGGTTTACGATGGAGCCATCGACTTTAGAGAGGATGAGGAGGCTGTTTTGAAGACTTTGTCGACGGCCTCTGATGGAGAGGTCAGCTTTACGGGTATGCGCAGGGCCCTCGGCATGCATCAGGAAAAGCTTTCCCGCATTCTTCGGAGGCTTGAGAAACATGGATTGGTTGATAGGGGGAATAAGGGGTATCGGTTGAGCGGAAAGGCTCGGAAGCTGGTCAACGCCAGAGGCGTGGAAAAGGGTTTCGTGATAGTCGACACACGGGTTGAGGATGTGGGGCTGGTCTTGGCAGGTGTCACAGCTCTGCATGGGAGATGGGTGGATGAGATGAGATGGCTTGGCTACAGCGTTGAAAACGATGCACATGTTCTCCGCTGGATATCGCAGGACGGTGAACTGCAGATAACCCTCCGCCTAAAAGACGGCCGCCTAACCATCTCGAGCAACCGAAACGAGCGCCGCGCTGTCCGAGCAGCCCTGGCCATACTCCGTAAAGCCTATGAACTCGCCCTCATAGACGACACATCCGTCCTCAAAACCCTACCAACAGGCTTCCTCAACACCGCGGCCTAGCCGTGACCAACTGCAAGCCAACATAGTCGCTAAACATCTCTCAAACACATTATCCAGCGAGGAAACGTGACAACAATAGTTGGTTTGAAAGCGGTTGACGGAGTTGTCCTCGCATCCGATAGAAGAGCGAGCAAAGGCTTCTTCATCGCTTCGAAGACCACGCAGAAAATCATGAAGGTCGACGAAAGCTTGGCGATTGCGGTTGCGGGTCTTTTATCCGACGCCGTATATCTGGTCAACGTAGTGAGAGCCGAGCGCAAACTCATAGCACTGAGGCGCGGCTATCCGCTATCAGTCGCCGAGTCAAGCAAACTGATATCAAACCTTTTCTACAGCGGCCTACGCAGCTACATCCCCTACTACGCCGAGCT
>CALHAG010000012.1 GCA_937934305.1 Candidatus Caldarchaeum subterraneum | reverse complement strand
GACTGGAACAGCGTCTTGGAAATGGGTGCGGCCTGATTTGACAACATCCTTAAACTCTTCAGCCTTCTTTGACAGTTCTGTTTCTAGTAGCTCAAGCGCTGGAAGAAGCTTCTTGACTATCTGATACGCTGCTGCCACGTTCATCACGGTGGGGATGACGTCGTTGGTTGACTGGCCCATGTTTACATGGTCGTTTGGGTGGATGGTTTTCTTGTCACCTCTACTGAGTCCAAGTATCTCCAGAGCCCTGTTGGCTATGACTTCGTTTGCGTTCATGTTTGTCGAGGTGCCCGACCCTGTTTGAAAGACGTCGACAACGAAGTGTTTGTCGTGTTTCCCTTCCATCACTTCTAAAGAGGCTTTTGAGATGGCTTCTCCAATTCTTTTGTCGAGAAGACTGAGAGCCATGTTGGCTTCAGCAGCCGCGTGTTTCACCAGCCCCAATGCCCAGATAAACGCTCTCTGAAACCTGAGAACTGAAATGGGGAAATTGTCCACGGCTCGGGCTGTCTGGGCCCCGTACAGGGCGTCGGCTGGGACACGCATCTCACCCAAAGTATCCGACTCGATTCTGAAAGACATCACATATACTGTTCCTTGGCGCGATTTATACTAAACCAGCCCCGTTTCATGAATAATGTTCTCAATCTCGGTTTTGCCCAACGGCTTTTTGTGCAGAACTGTGTATCTTTCTCTTCTAAGGTTGGGGGCCAGCTTAACCGCTTCTGTGAACAGCTCCTCGTCGACGTTTATGTCTTTCAAGGTGTGTGGTGCACCTATGGTTTTGAGGCTTTCCTTCACTTTTTCCCACTTTGCGCCATGAAGCCTTAGAGTGAATATGGTTGCCACACCGCATCTCTCGCCATGAAGAGCGGGCTTATCCATCAAAGTCTCGAGAGCATGTGCTATAAGGTGTTCTCCTCCACTGCAGGGCCTGCTACTTCCAGCAACGCCCATCGCGACACCTGCGCTAATTAGAGCTTCTACAACGGTCCTAACCCCCTCGATAGAGTTATTCCTAATCTCTTTTGCTGACCTGATTATGACAGAGCCGCTGAGATAAGCCAAGTGAGCGGCATATCTTCCATAATATTCTCCTGTTTCCCGGTGGGCGAGCCACCAGTCTCTCACTGCGCTGTGTTTAGCAACCAGGTCACCGCATCCACTCATGAGATAGCGTCTCGGAGACCTCGATATCACATCTATGTCGGCGTATATCTCAAGAGGCATGACTGATTTGCGGCTATATGCTCTTCCGTTTTGTCGATAGGATGTCATGGGGCTTGCTATCCCATCATGTGAAGCGATGGTCGGTATGCTTATGAATGGTCTTCCCGTTTTCTCAGCCACCACTTTCGAGACATCCATAACCCTGCCTCCCCCCACACCAAGTATGACATCGAAGGCGGGCATCCCCGAAATCTTCTCAACATCCCCATAGATTTCTTCAACATCGATAGTTGAGAGCTTTATTCCCGGCTCCATTAGGGACTCGATTTTAGAGCCGAAGACACGGTATGGTGTGTTGGAGGTTATCATGAGAGGTGCTTTGAAGCCGTGGAGCTTTAGATGCTCGATAATTGTTTGGGCGAGGTCGTGTCCGATGACGACAAAATGAGGAAGCTCCATTTCGTGTTTATGCATCTGGAATTAGCTTAGGCGGGTTGCTTATAAACCTGGGAAAAACATCTGATACATGTTTCCGCCCTGCGAGATGATGACGCGGAAATTTCTTCCGGCTGTACGTGGACTCGTGGCTCATCGCCTAAAAAGAGATGGGTTTGGTCAAACAATGGTGGCGAAAGTTCTGGGCGTTACGCAGTCGGCGGTGAGCCAAATTCTGTCGAAGGATGAGAAAATTTTCTATCAATCCCTTGAGCAGATGGGCTTAACCCGGAAAGAGGCTTCACTACTTGTCGAAACGCTGTGCAACGAAGTTGTCAAAAACGCCGCGGCAGCAACCGCTATTCTATACTCCTACTGGAGAGGGTTGCTTTCGGAGGGTAGATTCTGCGAATATCATCGGAAACTTTATCCACAGCTCGCGGCATGCGACATCTGCATAGGCGCCGTCCAACTGGGTATCCTCGATGAGGAAAGGACGAGAGTTCTCAAAAAACTTGAGAACAGCTTGAAGAGGCTGGAGACAAGCCCGGGCTTCAAACGTCTTATTCCACAGGTTGGTGCCAACCTTGTCTACTGTGTCGCCGACGCATCAAATGAATCTGATGTGGCCGGTGTAGCTGGTAGAATAGTTTTGGCTGATGATGAGGTGAAGGCTGTTGGCAGGCCCATGTTCGGCGGAAGCCGGCATCTAGCCAACATATTGTTGACTGCGCGAAACTTCAACAAACGCATCCGCGCCGCCATCAACCTAAAACATTCTCCTGAAATGATTCGGGCTCTCGAGAAATTGGGTGTGAAGTTTGCTGTCGTGGAGGCTAGGGCGGAGCCGATTTCTGACGAGGTTGTTATTGAAGATGTTGCGAATGCATTCAGAGAGAAGGGGGGCAGGTTGGAGGCCCTGGTTCATGGAGGAGGAATAGGCTACGAGCCGATAACCTATCTTTTCGCCGAAAACCTCGACGAGCTGGTTGAGAGGGTTATTCTCCTTAGCTCAAGGGTTTAGTCGCAGACATGGCAAGAGTCAACATCTATATCTGGCTCTACTTTTTTATGGTATTCGCATAGAATTCGCATCACTCTAATGTTTTTCAGGGCGTCGTTTATGCGGCGAGCAATTTCTTGCCTTGGTTCATTTTTTACGACAGCTTCCACCACCTCATCGGCCCATTTCATAAGCTCCTCATGTTTTT
>CALHAG010000011.1 GCA_937934305.1 Candidatus Caldarchaeum subterraneum | reverse complement strand
CCCCGCTGTCTTAGGAGGGAGACGCCCTTTGGTTTGTCACTTAGCGGGCACTTTGGGGCCTTAACCCGCGGTCTGGGTTGTTCCCCTCTCGGCGTGCGAGCTTACCCCGCACACCCCACTCCCGGCATCTACGGCGTCCGCGGATTCGGAGTTCGAAAGGATGGCGGGCCCTTTCGAGCCCTTACCACCCCATCGGTGCTCTACCCCGCGGACCACCTCCGCCGAGGCTGTCCTGCGAGACACTTCGGGGGGAACTAGCTATCACCGGGCTAGATTGGTTTTTAGCCCCTAGCCCCAGGTCAACGCACCGAATTGCACGTCAGGACGCGTTCGGGCCTCGACCGAGCTTTCGCCCGGCTTCACCCTACCCAGGGCTAGATCGCCCGGTTTCTAGCCTCACCGCCGTGACTACAGGCCCTGTTCGGACCCGGCCCCTCGCCGACAAGAGTCGGTTGCGGGCTTCTCGGTTTCCCCATGCCTACCCGCTTTCCGCGGTTAAGCTCGCCACGACGGTGAACTCCCCGGCCCGTGTTTCAAGACGGAGCGGACGACGCCGGATAATCCGCCCTCCACACCTACGCGATGTGTTCGGACGGAGTACCTTGCGCGCCGCCCTCGTCCGTTACCAGCCGGTTTCAACCGCTTTTCACCCCCCTCTCGGGGTAGTTTTCAACTTTCCCTCACGGTACTGTTGCGCTATCGGTCTTGGGAGGTACTTAGGCTTAGAAGCCAGTGGCTCCTGCCTTCCCGCACCATATCCGAGGTGCGGTACTCGGGAACCAGCCCATCTCCACTCCCAGCTTCCCCTACGGGGCTGTCACCCTCTATGGCGGACCCTTCCAGGTCGCTTCGGGTCGCTGGGCACAGGAGGGCGGCTGGCCCACACTCCACATCCCCACATGGTTTCCCATGCGGGTTCGGTTTGGCCTGGTCCCCGTTCACTCGCCGTTACTAGGGGAGTCTCGTTTTGATTTCTTTTCCTCGGCCTACTTGGATGCTTCCGTTCGGCCGGTTCCCGCTCCACAGCTCGAGGCAGTGGAGCGACATCCCACGCCGAAGCGCGGGATGTCGGGAAATCCCATTCGGGCATCCCCGGTTCAACGCCTGCTTGCGGCTACCCGGGGCTTTTCGCAGCTTGCCGCGCCCTTCTTCGGCCCCCAAGCCGAGTTATCCACCGGCTGGCGTAGTTTGGCCTAAGGCGTCTGCCGTCCAGTTGGCGACGCATCCAAACCCTATGGACGCGGTCATTGAAGCGTAAGCTTCTCAAACACCGCATTCGGACACCCATCCGCGGATGGATGTCTTCATCTTCTTTGGGCAATTATTCAATTGTTTTTGGCTGTTTATAAATTTGTTCACGGGCCTTGGAAGGCGCAGGTGGGGCAGACGTATGGTTTGGCTAGTTCTCTGCATACTTTGCATCGCCAGATGGTTGATTTGCCGCAGTTGGGGCATGGGAAGGAGACGGCTGACTCGGATGGCAGTATAGGTCTGTGGCACCATGAGCATTGTGGAAGCGTCAGCTGCCCGCTCATCACCTTCACGAGAATAGGCCAGCAATTTAAACGTATGCGCCTGTGAGCATCTTAGCCACTATGTTAAGCGTTAGTTTGATTGATGTTTTCGAGGTGAGGGCTCTCACGAGTGTGGTGCGGTGTTTGTCCATGTCGCCCACATTTGCAAAAACATGTCCGTAGCCCGAGTCGGCGAGAGATGAGAGGATGAGGTCTACGTGTTTGGGTGATAGATGTTCGATGAGTCGGCGGAGTGCATAGGTGCCTTTCAGCTCGCGGAGTGTTTCGCGGTAAAGTTGCTCGTATGTTCCCTGGCCTGCTATGTGGCGTGCCGCCGCCTCAGCCGCTTTGCCGCCCGTAACAACTCCTCCACCCGTGGTTGCCTTGACCTGTCCAGCCACCTCGCCCGCGAGGAAAAAATTGCCAACTCTCATCGGCTCCAAGGGGCCGCCCACATAAATCGCGGACGACATGATGCCGACAACTTTGGCGTGTGGAAAATTTTCGCGCAGCAGTTTGTCAACAAGCAACTGTGTGCCCTTCGACGCGGCGACACCAAGTTTACCGAACTCATCGTCCACGGGGACAAGGTATCCGAAGAATTCAGGGAGATATTTTTTGAAGTAGAGGTAGACCATGTCGTGGCTTTCGCCATGGTTTGCTATCATGTATTGTATTATGGGGAGCCATTTTCCTGAGCGGTAGCGGGGGAACATCTGACGGGCCACTGTGGCTGTCCGGCCCTCGGCCGAGATAACGTTTCGTGTGGAGATTATCTGGTCGGATGTTCTGACTAGGAGGTTTTGACCGCTGACTCCAACTTCTGTCACCCTTGTGTTAACATGGATTTCCGCACCCGCCTCTGCCGCCTGCTGCGCAAGATAGAGGTCTAGCCTCTCGCGGTTGTAAACCACCGCGATATCTCTGGAGGCATCCACTTCGAAGTGTTTGCCCGACGGCGAGACGAACACCGCTCCACGCACTATGTTCTGCAGATACGGTCCTTTAACAGGTATGCTTAGCGACTTAACCCCCTCAATGCTATAGAGGCCCGCGCATTTCTCAGGACGTCCAATAACCCTGTCCTCTTCGAAGACGATTGTGCGGAGACCGCGTTTAGCCGCCTCACGCGCCGCGATCAATCCCGTGGAGCTTCCGCCGACAACCACGACGTCATAATCCATTTCTGCCGTCAACTTTTTTGAGCTGCATGCTTTAGCTCTTACATGGCCCGCGTGGCTTACAGGCTACGTGTGTATGGAAAAGTTCAGGGAGTTTTTTACAGAGCGTCTATGAAAGAGGTTGCAGACAGACTTGGAGTGGATGGCTATGTGCGGAACATGGACGATGGCTCGGTGGAGGCCGTTGTGGCGGGAGAAGAGGAGACGGTCAGGAAAATTCTTGAATGGTGTAGAAGAGGGCCGCCTCTCGCCTCTGTAACAAGGGTAGAGACAGAGGAAATCACCCCCGAAAGTGTTGAAAAAGGGTTCAGAATACGGTATTAGGGTTAATTCGGGCAAAATTTATTTACACCGCATAGGAATATAATGAATAGAGGATATGTATCAAGTTCTCTCGCCCGAGGGGTTCGCAGAGGAGGAGCTTGACCCCAGGCTGCTTTTGTCGATGTACCGTGATATGGTTTATGCACGTGTTCTCGATAGGTGGCTTATGCGTCTACAGCGCATGGGGAAAATAGGTATTCACGCGCCCTCCGAGGGACAGGAAGCAGCCGGCGTTGGAACAGCCTATGCTCTCGGGGAAAATGATTGGATATTCCCGCTTTACCGCGAGCTCCCGGTCTTTGTCGCCCGGAAGGTCCCCATATCAGACATCGTGAACAGGAATCTCTCAAACAGGGCAGACCCCCTAAAGGGCAGAGACTTCGCGGTATACGGTGACATCAAATACCGCATAGTTCCCGCACCCATTCCCGTGGCGGTGCATATTCCCTCGGCGGTCGGCTTCGCGCTCTCCCTCAAATATAAAAAGCTGAGCGAAGTGGTCATCAACTACTTCGGGGATGGGGCGACTTCAAAGGGTGATTTTCACGAGGCACTCAACTTCGCCGGAGTCTTCAAAGCACCCATTGTTTTTGTCTGCGTAAACAACCAGTATGCCATATCTGTTCCAGTAAGTAGGCAGACAGCTGTTGAGCGTCTGTCGGTGAAGGCTGTGGCTTACGGGTTTGAGGGGGTTAGCGTTGATGGCAACGATGTCGTAGCGTGTTATCTTGCGGCGAAGAGGGCTGTTGAGAAAGCGAGACGCGGAGAGGGCCCGACGTTGATTGAGGCGGTGACCTACAGAATTGGCCCACACACGACAGCCGACGACCCCTCACGATACAGAGATGATGAAGAGGTTGAGATGTGGCGGAGAAGAGACCCAATCACGAGGCTTCGAAGCCATCTACTGCGACGCGGTCTCTGGAGCATGGACGAGGATGAGAAACTATGGCAAACAGCCGAGGAGACCATACGAAAAACTATAGAAGAATGCGAAAAGAATCCGCCTCTTCCTCCCGAGTCGATACTTGAGGACGTCTACGCCACACCACCGTGGCATCTAATAGAGGAAAGGGAAGAGTTTAGTCAGCTGCGGTAAAGCATTTGATGTCATGAATGCTTCCGACACGTTTTTCGCGGAAAACCGGCTTAACCTTCAACCCAATCCGCGGCGTCGTCGCCGTGTCAAGCATGTGAAGCAACCCGCCCAAGGTATCCACAAACCTCACAAAAACCCATACAATCTCTTCACCTGTTTCGCCGACGGCGAGCAGGCGTGAACGTGTGTAGGTTTGAACTTCGGCAACGGGGTCGACCTCGATGTATTCGTTGATGGGTTTGAAGCAGTCGAGACAATATGCTCGTGGCGGCACATGTTTTGAGAAGCATTTTTCGCATCTGCTTGCGATGATTTTGCCGTTGCGGAGGCCTTCGAGGAACTTTGAGAGGGCGACGCCCGCCGGATATTCATATTGGCTTTCGATGTCCAAGGCTATTCACCCGCGGGCTTGAAATGGCTTATGTCGAGTATGCTTCCCCTCCGCTGCTCCACTGGCCTCCAAACGGGTTTCACCCTCATCCCGATTCTGACATCTTCGGGTCTGCACTCGCGTATCATATGCATCAGACCAGCCGCGTGGAGAACTGTTTTTGAAGACGGAGTCTCTTTAACAGTGTCTTTGAACCAGAGGACTGCCACGATGTTTGGCTCGGCTAACCTAACCCCGGGGTCAGTGCCTATGTAAGCCAGGGAATAGGTTGAGACGAATGCTTCGCCGCTGTGCTCAACCCAGTCCGAGACCTCTCTCAAGCACCATTCGCAGAAGAGACGCGGCGGTATCAACACTCTCCCGCATCCGCTGCACCGTGTTCCGAGTAACCTTCCTTCCCGGAGTCCTACGAGAAACTCTGCAAGAGCCTCACCAGGGGTGTGTGCGTACCTGCACAGTATTTTCCAGTGGCTGAGGACAAGGTTTTCAACTCTCCATGTCTCGGAATATTCTTTGTTCAAAATATCTTCCCAATCCTTTCCATATTCTTTGTTGAGTCCGTTTTTGAGAAGGTGTTGACGGAATGCTTGAGGTAGCTGTTGCAGGTAATCATGTGTGTATATTATTCTGCTTGTCATGCTCTGCACACCACGACCTGTCCAACCTGCATCAAATCACCCCAGGCCTGTGCAACTCCGACATACGCGTTTGGGACTTGGCGTTTTCCAGCTCTTCCGCTCAGCTGCCAGTAAAGCTCCGCCACCTTCATTAGTCCTGCGGCGGCTATCGGGTTGCCGACGCCCAGCAACCCTCCTGAAGGTGATGTGGGATGGTCGCCGTCTCTCTCCAGCTGACCTTCTTTGAGTAGCTGTGGAGCGAGTCCGGGTTTGCCGAGAAGAGCGTCGAGGTGGTGTAGCTCCTTGTATGTGAAGGGGTCGTAGGGCTCGAATACATCGATTTCTTTCAACGGGTTGGTTATGCCCGCCATTTTGTAGGCTTGCTGGGCTGCGAGGTACACGTAGTAGGGGTAGCTGAGGTCCCTGTTTGTCCAATATTGGCTGTCGAGGCATGCACCCACTCCGTCGACCCAGACAGGTGTGTCGGTTATCTTCTTGGCCTCATGCTCCGATGCGAACAACAGAGCTACGGCGCCGTCTGATGTGGGGCTGATGTCGAGCCTATGCACCGGCCAGACGAGCACGGGTGATTTGAGGACATCGTCCACGGTTATTTTTGCTCCGAGCTGTGCATATGGATGGTCCATGGCGTTGGCCTTGTTTTTGACCGCGACCCTCGCGATAAGCTCCTTATCGAGCCTATGTCTCTCCATGTAGCGGCGCATCTCCAAGGCAAATATCCAGATGAGGTTGGGGCCAAGAGGCTGCTCAAGTATAGGCTCGAATATTGAGCGGAAAAGCGGCTGTGCATGGGGATAGGGATGGCTCATCTTCTCCCACGCGACGACCAGAACCTTATCAAACAGACCTGATGCAATATGCCACCATCCAGATATGGTAACCCCTACACCGGTGCCGCCTCCAACGAAGACGCGTGAAAAAGGTTTGGCAAAGGCTCCAGAAGGCTCAACAGCTACGAGGCCCTTGTGATGATAGCCGTCGAAGGCATCGGGCGCCGAACCACACACCACAGCATCAACATCCCCAGCATCCAGTCCAGCGTCGTCGAGGCATTTCCTCACAGCCTCGAAAACCATCTCCTCAGAAGTCATGGGCAACATCGAGCGGAAATACGTCATCCCCGCACCAACAATAGCTACCCGTCGTCTCACACATCATCACCCAGCAGACAACACGACAATTGAGCCGCCGTCCACAACCTCGCCGTCGACAGACGCTACCAAGCATCCTCTCCACCTCCCCATCCTCAACAGCTTAACCGCTTGAACAACTCGCTGCAGCCCCGCTGCGTTAAGCGGATAACCCATCCCGATACAGCCACCCGACGGGTTAATAGGCAACGCTCCATCAAACATGAAATCACCACCGCGAACACCTTTCAAAACATCACCGTCGTAGACACCCAGCTCATCCAACACCATCAACTCCGTAGAAGCAAAAGGTTCAGAAACCTCCACAAACTCCACAACCCTCCTCGAAGAACTAGGTAACGCTTGTGAGACAGCTGGCCTCACCCAGGCAAACTTTCCGAAAACTCTCTCCGACAAATCAGAGGAATGAGAGCCATGAGCGAACCCAACACCTTTCACCACAGCCTTCGCAGAACGATTGTCAGATGACAAAAGCACAACAGAGGCATAGTCACAGAGGCGAGCCACATGGCTTCTCCTCAAAGGCTCTGAAACAAACTCATCAGACTCGATTTTCTCTATGTCGGTATCTGCTCCATATGCTGCGGCGGAATTACGCTGAGCGTTGCGGATGTTCTTCGCGGCCACGATGGACAGGTCGCGTGGCTCACCTCTCCTGCGTGAAAGAAAGGCCTGTGCATCGAGAGCAGCCATCGAGAAGTGATGAATCAGAAGAGGGCGGATAAGATGCGGGTCCCAGGTGTTTAGCACTATTTCTCCGTAGTTGAGTATGTTTGAGGCTTTGGCGTAGGCTGTAACTAGAACGTTTTTGAACCAGCCTGTTTTGATGAGCATGTAGCCGTGGATGAATGCGTTGAGCGAGTCGTTTGTGACAAGAGTGTTGAACTTAAGCCTTCCACCAACTTGGTCGGGTGTATAGGAGTCGGTGATGCTTACTCCCTCGAAGAAGTCTAGGCCGCTAGCCACCACAGCGTCAATCTCGGAGACATCTATCCCAGAGTCTTCGAGACAGTTTTTGAATGCTTTGAAGAGCATTTCGCGGAAATCTTGTGGATAGGATGGTTTGCAGGGGATTTCGCCGACACCTGCTACATAGACCTCGGTCATGAATTCACCTCTAGTATGATTTGGGGAGGCCGAGGACGTGGGTGCCGATGTATGAGAGTATCAGCTCGTTGGCGACGGGAGCCGTGAGAAAGAGCCTTATGACTGGGTAGAGGGTGATGATGTCTGTGCCAAGGTCATAGGCGTTTCCCCCGAAGGTCTGCATAGCGGCCTCAAAAGCCTCCAACCCAGCCTCAGACGCGACAAGCTTCGCCATGTTAGCCTCAGCTCCACAGGGTTTGCCGGCGTCAAAAAGCCTCGCCGCCTCATAGTTCAGCATACGCGCCGCCTCGAGCCTCGCCTTGGCCCTCGCCATCCTAAACTGCAGCCCCTGATAACTTCCCACGGGATGCCCGAAGACAACCCTCTGACGCCCATATTCCACAGCCCTCCGTAGAACATGTTCCCCCAACCCGATGCTACACGCCGCGATAAGCATACGCTCAACGTTCAACCCGTCGAACAAAACCTCCACACCACGGTCCAGCCTACCCACCAGATTCTCCTCACCCAGCTCAACCATGTCAAAATACACCGTATACTGTGTCTCGGGAGAGTAAAGCTCGATGTTGAGCGGCTCAAACATAACCCCGCTCGTTCGTGTCTCGAGCGCAAACACGGAAATCCCATCCCTCTTGTCCGAAACCTCTTGGAGGGGCTTTGTCCGCGCCACGACGACCAGATAATCCGACTCCCGGGCCCCTGTGATGAATGTTTTCTGGCCGTTCAAAACAAACCCGCCGTTCCTTCTCTCCGCGAAGGTCTTTATCCGCCAAGTCTCGGAGCCGGCCTCAGACTCAGTCAAGGCGAAGCTGATTTTTTTTGCATGCTTGACCGTAGGGTCCACAAATCTTTCAAACTGACTTCGCGTGCCATGCCTAGCTATCATGACCCGTGAGAAATGGGTTGTGAGAAAATGTAGCAGCGGAATACCCGCTCTCGCCAACCCCTCCTGAACAAGCACGGCGTCGAGGGTTCCCGACCCCTCTACGACACCGGCCCCAGTCAAGCCAGATTTCAAAAGCTCCTCCCAAAGAGGCGCCGGCTCCCTTCTCTCACGACCATAAGCAACCCAATTCCTCCGCCCAAACCTCTCACCAACCTTCTCAGCGGTCTGAAGAACCAAAACCTGCTCATCAGGAAGCATGAAGATTATACAACATTTAAAATAATTAAGCTTTAGCCGCTACGCAGAATTTCCGCTGCTTTTTCAAAGAAGTGCAGCGACTCGGGGTTTCGGATGGATTCTCTGTTGGTGACTTTTCTTCCGTTGATGATGTTTGAAACGGCTATCTCGACTTTTTTCATGTTGTATGTGTATGGTATGTCGGGTGCTTCCATGATGATGGCTGGGACGTGGCGTGGCGAAGCTCTTTCGCGGAGAGCCTGCTTAATCCGGTTCTTCAGCTCCTCCGTCAAAACATAGCCCTCAGCCATTTTGACGAAGAGTATGATGCGCTGGTCTCCTCTCCACTCCTGTCCAACAGCCAAGCTGTCCGCAACCTCTCTAAAGCTCTCCACGATAGAGTATATCTCAGCAGTCCCTATTCTGACGCCGGATGGCTTGAGGACTGCATCAGACCTGCCGAGAAAAGTTATCCCACCAGTGTCGCTGTGAAAGATGACATAGTCGCCGTGTCTCCAGACACGTTTGTGGGTGTAGTAGCGGAAGTATGCGTCAAGGTATTTCTCGTCACCTGGGTCGTTGAGGAAATAGAGAGGCATGGGTGGCGCGGGTGCTTCGCATACAAGCTCTCCCTCCCTGTCAAAAACCGGCTCACCCCTCTCATCATAACACATTATCTTCATCCCCAGCGCAGGGGACTGAACCTGCCCTGCATAAACCGGGAGTATTGGGGAGCCGATTGCGAAAGTGCCGTTAATATCTGTACCCCCTGAGATGGAGTTGAAGTGCAAATCTCTCTTCACCTCATCATATACCCATTTGAAGCCCTCGGCGGAAAGCGGAGAACCAGTCTGATTTATCTGCCGCAGACTCTCCAACCCAAACTCGCGCCGTGGAGAGGCCCCAACACCTCTTAGATGATTGATGTAGCTCGCGCTGCATCCAAAGATAGATATACCGTATTCGTCGATGAGGCGCCACATCTTTCTCCAGTCGGGGTAGTTGGGGTCTCCGTCGTATAGGAGCACTGTCCCTCCTGCGGCGAGGGATGAAACCAGCCAGTTCCACATCATCCAGCTGGGCGTCGTGATGTAGGTGATTACCTCTCCCCGTTTGAGGTCGCTGTGAATAACCACATCCTTGAGCTGGTTGACCAAGATACCTGCCACGGGCTGGACCATGCACTTGGGCTTGCCCGTTGTCCCTGATGAAAACATGATGTAGAGAGGAGTGTCTGAAGGAACTTGGGCAAAATTCATCGCTCCACCCTCACGTGCCTTGAAGTCGGGATAGAGCACGGCCTTAGCCAAGCCCTCTATCCGCGGGCTTTCACCGATATACGGAAAGACAACAACCTTCTGAATAGATGCAACTCGTTCAACAACCTGCTTCACCTTATCCAAAACATCAAACACCTTACCCCTGTAAAGATATCCGTCAACCGTGAACAACACCTTCGGCTCAATTTGCCCAATCCTATCGACGACGGCGTCAACGCCCAGCTCCGTCCCGACAGAAGACCACGAAGCGCCGAGAGATGTGGCCCCAAGCATCGCAACAACAGTTTCCGGAATGTTGGGCAAATATCCAGCCACCCTGTCTCCGGCGGCGACACCCAATTCCCTCAACCCCCTCGCAATAGCGGCTGCCTCGTTGTAGAGCTCGAGAAACCTTATCGTACGCGTCTCACCATCCTCACGCACACCTATCAACGCGGCTTCGTGGCCTCTGTGCCTGAGAAGGTTCTCGGCAAAGTTCAGCCGCGCCCCCACATACCAGCGGGCGCCTGGAAACTTGGACAAGTCATCCACAACGGCGTCAAACCGTTTAGAGCATTTTATTTCGAAAAAATCCCAGACATGCATCCAGAACTTCGGTATATTGGTTACAGACCATTGATACAGCTTGAAGTAGCTCCCCTTCTCGAAAACATCGAGACCCAGACCCTCGTGGTCGTCGACAAACTTCATGAAAGAGTTCATGTTGGAGTTGGCTATTGTGTCCGCGGAAGGCTCCCAGAGAAGCATCCAAACATGGGACATACATGTTGGCAATAAAATTTTTGTAAACGGGCCCGGTGGGACTTGAACCCACGACCTCCGGCTCCGCAGGCCGACGCCCTATCCATTCTAGGCCACGGGCCCTTCGCCGAGCTTTTACACATCGCTTCTTATATACTTCCTGAGCAAAGTTGCGCAGATGTATAATTTTGTAGACAGGATGTTTTATAAATGGGTGGGGTGGTTATTGACGTGATGGCGCGGGAGGCCCTTAAGGGAAAGTGGGCGACGAGGTTCATAGTGGCGGCATATGTTCAGGGAGCTTTGGCTGTGGGTAACACTTTGTTCTGGGTGATTGGGCAGCTGGGGTTCATGAAGCCTGAGTTCAGCAGGGTGATAGCCTTCGGCAGCGCCGGTACATGGTTTACCGTCGGCTACCTCAGCTACCTCATAGTCGGAGTCATCGGAGTCGCCGTCACAGCCCTCTTCTACCACTACATCGAAAACGTGCTCGGCAAACCCTACAAAGGCATCGCCAACACCCTAGCCTGGCTACACCTCATTCTAATGAATGTCGGCGTCATAGGCGCTACTTGGCTGATGATGGTGGGCGGATACCTAGGGGGAGCGGCTATGCTTCCGCCTGAGGTGGGCGGCCGTGGATGGAACGCTGGACAAGTACATACAAACATTTTCTACGGCATTCCTCTGGGGTATCCGACGTGGATAGCGATGTTCATTTTCCTGCTGGCTATCGGAGTGGCTTGCGGAGGCCTCGGCTACATAATCATGTGGCGACGAAGAGCAGAGTAGGCCATCTCACGTTAATACCCATAGATACATCCCCCATTTTTTTGATGCAGCATTTTTATCCCAGAGCAGGGAATCACCGTCATCGGAGATGTTCCGGTTGTTCAGGAAGAAGGAGCCTCCTAAGCCGCCTTTCGACCAGAGACTGTCAGAGATAGTTACACGGCTTATGACGATTCAGAACAGGATGGACTCCAAGGCGCGAGCGATGCAGATGAGAGGTAGGGAGCTCTTCAACCAAATCGTCCGCGCAAAGATGGAGAAGGATGAGGAGCGTGCAGCTGTTTACGCCAACGAGCTCGCGCAGCTACGTAAAATGATGCATGCAACAGTTAGGAGCCAAGCCTCGCTCGAAGGAGTCGTTCTCAGGCTCGAGGCTGTCCGAGACTATAATGAGGTGAGGAAAGTCATCGGACCCGTCGCAGCCGTTGTCATGGCTGTTCAGAAAGATGTAGGAGGCGTGATGCCCGAGATCTCCAGCGGGCTACGGGGCGTCCAAGACCTTCTCGAAGACCTATCAGTCAGCGTCGGCACCGTCTCAGACACCTACATCGGAACATCAATAGCGGACCCAGAGGCCGAGGCGATTCTGCGGGAGGCTTCGGAGGTCGCAGCCCAGCGGGTGAAGAAAGACATGCCCGACATAGAGTCAGGACACTTCATAACATAACATAAATTAGAGGCTTCGGGGCTTTTCACAGAGGTTGACGGACCAGGTTAGACAGCTGCTTGAGCAAGGGTTTCGGCTGGGAGGAGAGACAACGATTTCCTCGCCTAAGCCGTATGAAGCCAAATGGATTAGTAGATGGCGTGTAGACAGGGTTTTCGAAGCACATCCTGACCCTGGGCGGCGAAAATTTTTCATCTGCGTTCCCTACTCTTACCAGAACGGGCCTCTGCATCTTGGGCATGGCTTCACATTCACTCGCGGGGATGCTGTTGCTCGCTACATGAGGATGAGAGGCTATAATGTTTTGTTTCCTTGGGCGTGGCACTGGACGGGTGAGGCTGTTGCGGGAACAAGCGAGAGGCTGAAGAAAGGCGACGAATCCGTTAAACGAATGCTTCTCGAAATAGACGGTGTTCCCGAGAGCCTGCTCAACAACTTCACCCATCCCGAGTTCATCTGCGCCTACTACACCGCAGAGAACAGGAAGGTCGTGGACGCGATGGGTTGGTCGGTTGACTGGAGTCGCGAATTTCATACAACAGATCTACATCCCTACTACAGCAGGTTCATCGAGTGGCAGTATCATGTGCTTAGGCGGAATGGATTGCTTGTTCAGGGACGGCATCCAGTCGTCTGGTGTCCCAAGTGTCAGAGCGCGACAGGTGACCATGACAGGCTGCGTGGAGAAGGCATCTACCCTGAGGAATATACCATGGTTTTCTTCGAGCTGGATGGGGTCAAGCTTGCAGCGGCTACTCTGAGGCCCGAGACGATATTCGGTGTCACAAACGTCTGGATACATCCCGATGGTGTCTACCAAGTGGTTGAGCGGAACGGCGTCAAGCTTCTGATGAGCAGAGAGGCTGTTGCGAAGCTGGGTGAGCAACTTGGTCTTGGCAAAGTGGTGAAGGAGATGAATGGACATGAGCTGCTGGGGAAATATGTGAGGTCACCGTTTACGGGTAGGGCTGTCCCGATTCTGCCCGCGAAGTTTGTGGACGTCTCTCTGGGAACTGGCGTGGTTTACAGCGTGCCCGCGCACGCACCCTACGACTACATCGCGGTCAAAGAGCTTAGAAACAACCCGGGCCATCTGCGGGAAAAAGGACTGGACCCCAAGCTTGTCGAAGTGATACAGCCTATCAAGGTGATAGAGACACCCGGTCTCGGCGAACATCCTGCCGTGGATGCTGTGGAGAAAGCGGGGATAACCAGCCAATTGGATGAGAGGCTCGAGGAATTAACCAGAGAAATTTACTCCAAGGAGTTTTATTCAGGGAAGATGGTTGTAGAAGAGTTTCGGGATGTTTCGGTCTCTGTTGCCCGGGAGAAGGTCATCGAGAGGCTGAAGCAGAATGGTGATGGCGATGTCTTCTACGACCTTTCAGGCAAGGTCATCTGCAGGTCAGGCGACGAATGCATAGTCAAGATTGTTGACGACCAGTGGTTTCTCAACTTCTCAAACACTGAATGGAAAGCGAGGGTGAAGCGGCTCATATCCTCTATGAATGTTTATCCGGAGGCTGCGCGGACATGGCTTCTGAATGTTGTTGACTGGCTTCATGACTGGGCGTGCACACGGAAAACCGGTCTCGGAACACGTCTTCCATGGGACCCGTCTTGGATAATCGAGACGCTCAGCGACTCAACCATCTACCCAGCCCTCTACACAATCAGCAAAATCCTCAACAAGTTCCCTGAGAAAGCGGCTAAACTCGGCGTCGAAGTCTTTGACTATGTTTTCCTCGGACTCGGCGACCCGCGCAAACTAGCTGAGAAATACGGTCTAGAGCAGGAACATCTCGAGTCTATGAGGAGAGAGTTTCTCTACTGGTATGGTGTGGACCTCCGTGTCTCGGGAAAAGACCTTGTCGCAAACCATCTAACTTTCTACCTCTTCCATCACACGGGGATTTTCGAGGAGAGGCACTGGCCACGTGGTGTGGCGGTGAACGGCATGATAACCATCGAGGGAAACAAGATGTCGAAGAGCAGGGGAAACTTCGTAACACTCAAGCAAGCTCTCGCAAGACATGGAAGCGACGCAACAAGGCTTGCTCTCCTGCTCAGCGCAGAAGACCTTGACGACCCTGACTGGCGTGAGAAAGCAGCCGAGGAAGCAGGCGCATTCGTCAAAAACTTCCTAACAATCATCGAGAAAATAGCGAACGAGGCAAGCGATGACGAGGGGCCGTGCGATGAATGGCTTCTCGCGGCCACGGATAGAAGCTGTGAGATTGTTTCAGAGAATCTGGAGAAGCTGAAGACGAGGTCGGCCTGCAGCGAGGCGGTCTACGGCATGCTCAACAACTGGCGCTGGTACACACGGAGAAATAGGGATAGGATAACGCGTGCGGCTAAAGTTTTTGCAGAGAAGTGGATTCTCATTCTCTCACCATTCGCGCCCTTCGCCGCTGAAGAGGCGTGGGAGAAACTCGGCAAGAAGGGGTATGCATCTCTACAGGAGTGGCCCAAGCCTTCCATGGGTTCGGAGAGAGGTAGGGTGATTTTCTCTGAGATGGTGTTGGAGAGTTTGCTGTCTGATGTGCGTGAGGTTTTGGGGCTGGTGAAGGGCAAGCCTGTCGAGGTCAAGCTATACCGTGCCGCTGGATGGAAACATGAGGCAGCTAAGGTGATGCTGTCCAGCCAAGAGTCCAACGGTTTCGAGGCGGTGAAAAGAAACAGGCCCGAGCTCCTCCGGCAAGACCCCTCCACCATCCGGAAAATAGCCGACAACATCAGAGATTTGACGCAGAAAGCATCATCGCTAACAGAGCAGCCAGCAGCCTTGGTTGCACAATTGCTGGAAAAGGAGACAAATCTACTCAAAGAGCTTGCAGACTTCGTCAAACACGAGCTCAACATCGAGACAACTCTCCACGGAGAAGAAGACGCGACAGGCGATAGAGAAAAAACCAAGGCTAAACAAGCTCTTCCGCTTAAACCAGCCATTTATGTCGTGGCGAAATGACACAGACACGGATACTCTTCATCATCCTCTCAGGTCCCAGCGACTTTGAGAAAGCGAGACAAGGCCTCCGCATCGCCAGAAACATAGCCAAGGAAAAAATCGCAACCGAGGTAAAGCTACTCTTCGTCGGCCCCGGAACCACTCTCCTCGACCCGGACAACCAACACTACGACATAGTCAAACACTATGCAACAGAGCTGAACCAAGCAGGAGTAAGATGCACGGTATGTGCAGGAAACCTCCGCGTCTACAAACTTGAGGAAAAAATAGACAAAAACCTCTTCATAGCCGACGACTCCACCGCCGTCGTCGCCGAAGCAGCGTTGAACGGCTTCACCATCCTCACCTTCTAAACACCGCCGTCTCGGAGCACAGCGCGGGAAACCCACCCCGTCTCAGCTTTCTTCAGCCGCCGCCTCTCGACAATCGTCTCCGCCTCTCTCCTCAACTCCTCAAAGAGCTTTTCATCTCCACACAGAAAAATGCCCTCCAAAACAGCATCCAGCACCAATGTGTTAAGACGCAGCAGTTCCTCAAAAACCTCGTCAACCGTGTAGTTAAAGATTTGCGCAGGCCACTTCAAAACAACCCTATCACTCCTCTGTTTCTTGATTGCAAGAACATCATAGTCACTCAAGGGTGTCGCTTCACCTCTCGCCCGCGACCCAAACAAAATCACAAGAACCGAATCTCCACACAACATATCTCTAACCGCCTCAAACTCCTTCTCCTTCAACGTGGACAACTTCCTAGATATGTTCACCCAACTCGTCGACATACCTGATTATCCTCCGCATGCATTCCAACGCTTCTTCAGCATCCCACTTCCCATAATCCACCACCCCCGTGTCTGGATATCTCGCCGCAGCATAATGTCTCTCCAGCTTGGATGCACAGATCAAAATATCCTGTGGGACCTCCTTCTGAAGTATCAGCGAAAGGGTGTTTAGCATCTCTGATATGGAGTGAGTGTATGGTCTTGCCTCCGTCCTCTTTACAAGAACCCCCTTGAGAAGCATTTCCACCGATTGTTGTGCGAAAAAGGAAGCTGAATCATAACGGCCCAGCCGGAAATCATCCTCAGGATATTTGACGAATTTCCTCGCCTTCTCAAACCATGTTTCCCAAATCCCAAGCCATCATCCATGTCAGGTTCAGTGAGTTAAAGACGTTACGCCGCATGTAAACTAAACATGTTCTTGGGGCAAAAATAATCCTGCATGCCTTCTATGATTATAAAATAGACTCCCAAACTCTCGTAATGCTTAATTATGATCAATAATTATGATTATTTGCGCTATGGTGTCGGTTAGGGTTTTGGGTGTAGCCGTGGTCTTCCTCGTGATAGGTCTCGTAGCCGGAATATTCATCAGCCCCATCGTGATGCCGCCTCCACGAACCGAGGTTGTCTCGATAAAGTTTGTCCTCGACTGGGCGATTCAAGGGCCTCAGGCGCCTTTCGTTGTAGCCCTTGAGAAGGGATACTTTGCGCAGGAGGGTTTAGCTGTTATCGTTGACAGAGGCTATGGCTCAGCCGACGCGGTCA
Source organism: Candidatus Caldarchaeum subterraneum (assembly GCA_937934305.1). Taxonomy (GTDB): domain Archaea; phylum Thermoproteota; class Nitrososphaeria_A; order Caldarchaeales; family Caldarchaeaceae; genus Caldarchaeum; species Caldarchaeum subterraneum_E. The sequence goes on along the minus strand of CALHAG010000011.1, from coordinate 8,470 downwards.
CAAAAGTGGCTTCAGGCGCATATCAAATGGGTTACGGAAGCCTCGACGCCATGATAGAGTTCAACGTTAAGAACCCGGGAAAAGAGCTGATAGCGGTATACGTCGTCCTCAACAACCCGCCCTACTCAGTGATTACACTCAAAGGCAAAGGGATTAACTCGCCGAAAGATTTGGAGGGCAAGAAGATTGGTGCACCCGAGGGCGACGCGCCTAGGCGGCTTTTCCCAGTCTTCGCCAAGGCGACAGGCATAGACCCCAGCAAGGTTGAATGGGTCAGCATGTCTCCGCCCCTGCGAGAGCCATCACTGGTAAAAGGCGAGGTCGACGCCATAACAGGGTTCTACTTCACAGGCTACCTCAACCTCCTAGCCCTAAACGTAAACCCCAACGACATAATTGCATTCAAGTACACTGATTACGGGGTGGAGCTTTATGGAAACGCGATAATGGTGAGGAAAGACTTTATGCAGCAGCATCCAGATGCCGTGGCTAAGTTTGTCAGAGCCGTCAACCGAGCCTTCAAAGAGGTGATAGCCAACCCCGAGATGGCCGCCGACCTCGTCAAGCAACGTGACCCACTTGTCGACCGAAACGTTGAGCTCGAGAGACTAAAGCTCGCCATCAAAGACAACATGGTGACGGAGGAGGTTAGGAGAAACGGGCTGGGAGCCGTTGACAAGGCACGTCTTGAGAGAGCAATCAAAAGCGTCGTAGAGGCCTTCAATCTTCCGAGAACACCTTCAGTCGACGAGGTGTTTACCGACAGGTTCCTTCCGCCGAAAGAAGAGCGCACAATCTAAAAATCACCACATTTTTATCTACGTGGGAAACGTTTGATAGAGCTTAGAAACGTCAGCCTCAGATATGTCTCCAAATCCGGGTTTAGAACGTTAAACGAGCTTGAGGCCCTGCGAAACGTTAACCTCGTAGTTGAGAAGGGCAGCTTCACATCGATAGTTGGCCCGAGTGGATGCGGCAAAACAACCATCCTAAAAATCGTTTCAGGCCTTATTCAGCCGAGTGAAGGCGAGGTTTTCATCGATGGAAAAAGAGTGGAGAAGCCTCTGCCAATAGTTGGAATGGCTTTCCAAAACCCTGTGCTTCTCCCATGGCGCACCGTGTTGCAGAATATTCTCCTTCCTCTCGAGGTTGTGGAGCCCCACAGGTCTCAGCTCCAGAAAAACCGAAGCATCTATGTCGAGAAGGCTTTGAAGCTGCTCAGGCTTGTGGGTCTCGAGGGCTTCGCGGACAAAAAGCCATGGGAGCTCTCTGGAGGCATGCAGCAGCGCGTCTCACTCTGCAGAGCCCTAATACACGACCCCGAGATACTTCTGCTCGACGAGCCCTTTGGAGCCCTCGACCTCTTCACCCGCGAAGAACTCTGGAACGTGCTCCAGAACCTTTGGCTTCAAACACGATGCACAGTCCTAATGGTCACACATGACCTCAGAGAAGCCATCTACCTCTCAGACATCATCTATGTCATGAGCAAACGGCCTGGAACAGTAATAGGCACGATGGTGTCCGACTATCCACGGCCTAGGGAGATCGACATATCTTATGAAGATCGTTTCGTGGAGCAGATGCACAGGCTTCGTGAAATGATTCAGGTGAAGTAGATGTCGAAACAGTCTCTTTCCTCCCTTTTTGTATCTGCCGTTAAAGACTACGCATTGCCGACAGCGGTCTTCGCTGGATTCTTCCTTCTATGGGAAGCGGTAACAAGAATCTTCGCTATTCCAGAGTTTATACTTCCATCTCCTTCGAGAACTGTGGAGGTTATGCTCGCCAACTTCCCGATCATCATCCGTCACTCCTATGCAACTCTTGAAGCTACCTTGATAGGTTTCGGGCTTTCAATCGTTTTCGGCCTCTTGCTAGGATTAGCTGTCGGATACTCGGCGATAATCTACCGAGCCGTGTACCCGCTTCTGGTCGCTTTCAACACCATCCCCAAGGTGGCAATCGTCCCGATTCTCGTGATATGGTTCGGCATAGGGAAGGTGCCAGCGGTTCTCACAGCATTTCTCATCTCCTTCTTCCCCATCGTCGTCAATGTCGCGGTCGCACTGGCAACAATAGAACCCGAGATAAGAGACGTCCTCCGCTCCCTAGGCGCCTCAAAAACACAGATATTCGTCAAGATAGGGGTGCCGAGGTCCATGCCCTATTTCTTCGGCTCATTAAAAGTAGCATCCACACTCGCTTTTGTCGGAGCAGTCATCTCCGAATCCGTCGCAAGCAACGAGGGAACAGGATACCTAATGATAGCAGCCTCATCCCGCTTCGACGTCCCACTCGTTTTCGCAGGCCTCCTCGTAATCTCCTTCATCGGCATAAGCCTCTTCCTAGTCTTCGCCATCCTCGAAAAACGCCTCGTCGGATGGGCCTACAGATAATGAAAGCTCAAATACTCCACACCGTTTTTCATCAACCGTAAGGGCCCGTGGCGCAGAATGGATAGCGCACCGGCCTTCTAAGTCGGGGGTCGTGGGTTCAAGTCCCACCGGGCCCGTGTATGCGACGTCTCCAGGGCGTCTTTTTTGTACAGCAGCCTACAATAGAGACGTCGCTTATATGTAGCCTATTACGGCGAGGGTTGGGTATCTGTTGATGAATTCCGCGACTAGGGGTTTGTAGGTGTAGGGCTGGTTGTCAACTCGTGGTAGTTCTCTAAGGCCCATTAGTATGCGGAAGGCCTCCGCCTCCGAGCCCCTTGCCTTGACTATGTACGTGTTCTCGCCCATCTCAAGGTTTTTCGCGAAGACGATTGGAAGGTAAAGGTTCTCAGAAACCTCTCTCGGCAATTTTATCAACAGCTCTTCTAGCTCGCTTCTGTCAAAATAGTGACGGCCTCCTCCTACTGTTTCAACAAAAGGTTTCTCCATCTCCAGCAGCGTCGACAGCTTCGCGGCTCGGCGGGGGAGAGCATCGTTAACATGTCTCATCGTCTCGGCCAGCCAATCATCTACGAAAGACATCTAGTCTCCTCTGTTACCCGGTGGGTAAAAAGTATATAGGGAGTGGTGAATGAATCGGGTTTGATGAACCTGCAGATTGACCAGTCGACTGTTCTCGCGATTATATGGTTTTTCATAGGGTTCGGGGCTGGTCTTGCGTTGCTGCGTTTCTGGAAGGTGTTAATTCTGGTGGTTGTTTTAGCGGTTTTGCTGCCGTTTATCATATCACTCGCGGGTGTAAGCTCACCGCTTACCCCCGAACAGGTGATCGCCGCGTTTTTCAACGGCGTAAACCTCCTAGCCTCGCTGCTTGCTTCAAACAACTACTCAGCCCTCGGGTTTATCGTGGGAGTCATCCTCGGCTTGTTAACCTATGCTCTACGGTCGAGATAATGCAAAGCTTAAATGAGGTGAATCAGGTGGTCATGCATGAGGAAGGAGATTATCTTTACGGAGAAGGCTCCTAAGCCGATAGGCCCGTATTCGCAGGCTGTTCGGGTTGGCGATTTTCTTTTCCTCTCAGGCATGGTTGCGATAAACCCTGCTACAGGAAAGGTCGAGGAAACCGATGTTAGTTCTCAGACTAGACGGATTATGGAAAATGCCAGAGCTGTTCTCGAAGCTGCAGGCTTGTCTTTTGAACATGTCGTCAAAGCCACGGTGTATCTGGCGAACCCGGATGACTTTGCGGCGATGAACGAGGTCTATAGCCAATATTTTCCACAGAATCCACCGGCTCGAACAACTGTTGCGGCGCATTTTCCGCGGAAAGAGTTTCTGGTGGAGATTGACTTTATCGCTTACGTGGGGCGGTGAATTCGAGAGTTTCGAGGGGATGGTAGACGGGTAATGAAGTGCCGTCGCTGATGTGTATTTTGCATACGCTGCTTGTCGAGACCACATAGCTGCAGCTGCTTGCTTTCATTCTATTGAAAAGCTCTTCTCCCACCACGTTGGATAGCTCGTAGCCAAGTACGCCGTGCTTCATGCCGAATGTGCCAGCCATGCCGCAACAAGTCCCCGTCTCCACCACTGTAGCCTCAATTCCCGCCGACTCTAGCAGCGCCACGACTTCGCGGCATGAGTTAAAGGCTCTTTCATGACATGGTACGTGGACTGCCGCTCGTCCTTCAATCACTGGTTTAGCCTCCAGTTTGCCATCTTTGGTGAGTGTGTGCAGCAGCATGGTTAGGGAGGTGGTTGCCTCGGATACTTTCTCGGCCTCTGGGATGTGGTTGAGTAGCTTGGGGTAGAGGTGTTTGAGAGTGTATGTGGCTGTCGGCTCGATAGAGACAATTACTGCGCCATCGCTGAGTGCCTTGGAAAGGTTACGCACGTTGTATTCCGCCTGTTTCCTTGCTTTGTCAAGGTCTCCGTAGGCGAAGTATGGGTATCCGCTTGAGCGCTGGGGCGGAAGCGAAACTCTGTAACCCGCATGTATCAGGGCATCCACGGCCTTAGCTCCGATGTCAGGTCTCAGATATCTCGCGAAAAAGTCGGCGAAAAAGAGGGCATCGGCACCGTTCTCGACAACTTTTCCAAGCAAAAGCTTGTCAAGTGGTTTGGCGGCGACCTTGGGTAATGTTCTTCTACGCTCTATGCCCAGAAACTTCTCCATCAAAAAACGTGTTGTGGTTGATGAGATGAGATGGTTAAAGAGACGTGGAAACTTCGAGCCTACTCTATAGGCTGTTTCATAGCTTTCGACAACCTTGTTGACAAACATTTGTCCACCCTTCTGGATGTAGCGGTGCTTTACCTCGGCAATCATGTAGGGCATGTCGATTATCGTTGGGCAGATTTCTCTGCAAAGCCCACAGGATATGCATAGGGGAGCGAATTCAGCGGCTTTCTCGAGACCATGTACAAAAGCGGTCCAAGGTATTCCTATCGGTCCTGTGTAGATGTGTCCGAAAACGTGTCCTCCGAGGGATGAGTAGGTGGGGCAGATGTTCATGCATGCGCCGCATCTAATGCAGTAGAGTGCTTCTCGGAAAACAGGGTCATCACGCATGGATGAGCGTCCGTTATCGATTATGACTATGTGCATCTCACGTTCCTCGGCACGGCCTGCGAGGGGTGTTCTCCCCGAGAGGAATGAGACATAGTTTGTGAGCCACTGGCCCGTTGAGCTTACTGGATGCGCCACTATGAGTTTGAGAGCGTCCTCGATTTTTTCGACAAGCTTCTCCATACCCATGACTGCTATGTATGTTTTGGCGGGGATGTTGCCCAGTCTATCGTTCCCCTCGTTTGTCTCCACAATTACGGTGCCTGTCTCCGCTATGGCTATGTTTACCCCTGTTATCGCCAAGTCGGCTGTGAGAAACTTTTCTCTCAGATATTCTCGGGCGAAGTTCATCAACTCGCCGATGTCGTCGCTCAGCTTCCTTCCCGCTTCTCGGCTAAAGAGCTCCGCAACATCTTGACGTGTTTTATGTACGGCGGGATAAACGAGATGGAATGGCCTTTCACCCGCAAGCTGGACAATCAGCTCACCCAAATCGGTGTCGACAACCTTGAGCTCATGCTTTTCGAGAAACTGGTTAAGCCCAATCTCCTCCGTGGTCATCGACTTGCTCTTCGTAATTAGACGAGCATTCTTCTCCTCAGCTATGCGGTAAACTATTCGACACGCCTCCTCCGCATCTTTCGCCAGATAGACTTTAGCCCCCCTTTTTTCACAGTTTTGGATAAATTGTTGAAGAAGCTTGTCGAGGTTATTTACCGCGTGTGCTTTCACCCTTCGAGCATCGTGTCTAAATTTTTCAAAGTCGTGTGCCATAAGCTGTATGGCCTCGCTCCTCTTGTCAAGCGTTCTGAAAAGAGCCTCCCTCAGATATTTTCGCCATTCACTTTTGGGGAGGACGGCGGCCACTTTCTCAGATAAAACATGATGCAGCTCAGAGGCTTTTCTCATAGCCAGCTGCACACCACCGACAAGACATGATGAGGACCATGAATGCCCAGCACAAGCCTCTGCTCAATATCCCCCGACCTGCTTGGGCCCGAGATAAACGTAACAGACACTCTATCCCTCTCCATCGCTGAGCGAAGCAGGCCAGAAGTCATGTAAACAGATTTGACGACGGTGGAGCCGTTGACAAAGCATACATAGGTTTTGGGGAGGCTTGAGACGAGACGTTCAACATCGTCGAAGGCGACCTCGACAAGCGTACCCGTCTCCGCCACTGCTGCGGCAGCCGTGGAGATGCCTGCGTCGACCATTTTGACCACGTGGACAGGGTCTTCAGAGGAATCATATGAATAGACCTGGAGGCCCATTTCCTTCAATTTTTTCTCAAGAGGCTGTGTGAGGCCAGTCGGCAGCTTCGAGATGAAAACAGTTCTCGAGCCATGTTGTCTGAGAAAATCTGCCGCGACTGTGGCCGCTGATTCGGGGTTTTCCGCCAAAGCCGCGTATCCGCCGAGTATCCTAAACCTTTCCATGAACAAGCCCAATACATCATGCAATTTTCCAAATCCTGCCAGAGAAGCCATCCATCTTTACCGCTGTTGTACACTATATAGTGTTTGTGTAGCTGCTCATGGCTTAAATCATTCCTTCTATGCGTGTTTTCATGAAGTATCGTCTGATGGATATTCTCGCCTGCCCCATGTGCAAGTCTTTTCCTCTGAAGCTTGTGGTTCTCGAGGAGAGGATTATCGAGAAGCCTCCTTTCATTAGGCAGTGTGAGCTATACTGTGCTCTGCATGGTGGATATGTGCGGGATTTCACCAAAACCGATTGTGAGAGATGCTACGGCTTGGAGATAGCATCTGGCTATGTTGAATGCGGTGGATGCGGTAGATGGTATCCAGTGGTTGAAGAGATTCCAAGGATGTTGCCCGACGAAATGAGGGATAGGAAGCTGGACAAATCCTTCGTCGAGAAATGGGGACAAAAGCTGCCGCAACGTATATTGGAGAGCATCAGGAACGGAGAGTAGCTTCCAAGCCTTTCTTCTCGGCACGGGTCCACTTGGGCTTTCTTCTCAAAACAAGGATGTCGAAAACAGCCTTCAACGCGATGATGTCGAGTAAATGTTTGTAGCCGACGACTGCGAAGGGCGCGTATATACCGAGCCTCATATCATCATCCTGAATATCCAAGGCAATAAGCGAGATGCATAGCTGAAGAACACTGAAGACCGCGAATAAACGTAGCACATAACCCAGCCCACCTGCGAGTATAATGAATATGGCAGCGGGGATAGACGCCACCCCCAGCACAGGAATAACTATTTGCTGCAAAACCATGAGAGGAAACACAAGCTGGCTCAGCCGCCCATATCTCCTCACCCTGAAAGCGTCGGAATGCCTAATCAAAACCTGGGTATTTCCTCTGTACCATCTGAGTCGCTGTTTGTAAAGGTCTCGCAGACGGGCTGGAGCTTCTGTGAAGGCGAACGCACCGGGCGGGGCCTGTATTACTCCACCTGTCTTGAGAAGCTTTACCGTGAGGTCAAAATCCTCTGTCAAAGTGATGCGGTCGTATCCCCCAAGCGTCGCGGCCATGCTGCGCCTAAAAGCCGCTAGAGGCCCTGGCATCACCTGCACAACTCCGAGGAACGAGGTCGCTCTTCTCGCTACGTTGAGCTGCGTGACGTATTCGAGGGCTTGGTTTTTGGTGAGCCAGTTTTCCCGGTTTACGACTCTGACGTTTCCCGCGACCCCGACCACTTTCTCGTCTCTAAACGGCATCACAATCCGCCGCAGCGTATCCCTTGTCAAGATGCTGTCCGCGTCGACGGTGACGATAATTTCGCCGGTGGCGAACAACATGCCGTAGTTGAGGGCCGAAGCTTTTCCGCCGTTGGGTTTCCTCAAAACGGTGACACCCCTCCTAACGTATCTACTTGCTATCTCATAGGTTCCGTCAACACTGCCGTCGTCGACGACGATGATTTCCTTGTTTGGGTAATCGTTTTCGAGAAGGGCCTCTATGCAGTGCCCTATCCATTTTTCCTCGTTGTATGCTGGGACGATGACTGAGACCGATGGGAAGTAGGTCTGTTCGGCTACATTTTTCTCCTCTCGACTGTAGTTGGCGGCGGCCAGCGGCAGGAACATTAGGTTGGTGAGAAACAAGGCTGCGTAGCTCGAGAGCATGATGGGCTTGTACCAGTCTCTGAAAAAATTGAATTCCTCGACGAAAACAAGCAACGTCGCGAGGCTCGGGACAACGACGGTCGAGTAGCCCAGCACCATGGATGGGATAAGCATTTTACGGCGGCCGCCGTCAGAAACCAGAGCATCAACTAACAGAACGAGAGCAAATATGACCGAGACGACGAAGGTCCAAAACACCGACTGGCTGCCCACAACGAAAGGTATCATCACCATCGTCGCAAAGGCGGTGACGATTGTCAGAATCAGGCTTAACCTCAAACCGTGTCACATGATTGCTGCGAGATATATAAGGGCCGAGGGCGAGATTCGAACTCGCGCTGCAGGGTCCACAGCCCTGAGGGCTACCAGGCTACCCCACCTCGGCCAACAGGCTCTCA
>CALHAG010000010.1 GCA_937934305.1 Candidatus Caldarchaeum subterraneum | reverse complement strand
ACACTGCAGACCATGGTTTTCCCAGAAAGCTTTCTGAAGCGGGTGAAGCTGGTCTCCCTTGGCTAGCCCTTCGATGGTGATTATTCTTTTGCCGTTGGCTTGGACCGCGAAGTGTGTGCATGATTTGATGGCTTTCCATTTTCCATCCACTTCCATAAGCACTGTGCAGGCTCCGCAGTTCGTTGTATCGCATCCGATGTGAGTGCCCGTAAGCCCCGCATACTCTCTGATGAAGTGTACGAGCAGAAGTCTAGGCTCGACTTCGTAGGAGTATTTTGTGCCGTTGATATCTATCACGACCTGTTTCTTAGAGGGTTCCAAACTTTTCGTTTTTTTAGCGGCCATACACTTTCACCTACACCGCTACACCTGCTCTCTCAAGGGCCCTATTTAAGCTGCGTCTCGTGAACACCTTCGCCATCTCACGCTTATACTCAGCCGAGCCTCTGAGGTCTGAGGACGGGTCAGCCATCGCGGCCGCAGCCTTCGCCGCCTGCTCAATCAAGTCCTTGCTCGGCTTCTGGCCCACCAGAAGCTCCTCGGCATCTGTTGCACGGAACGGGAACGGGTTAACAGCGGTTAATGCGATGGCAGCCTTCTGTATCACGTTTTCTCTGTTAAGTGTGAGAAGTGAGGCAACGCCTACTATGGCGTAATCGCCTGCCTTTCTCTCGAACTTGAGATAGGCTTGCCCAACTTTCTCTCCTCTAGGCACAGGGAGTATAGCTTCTACAAGCATCTCCGTCGGCTTGAGAGCAGTCTCAAACGGCCCCTTGAAAAACTTTGTCGCCTTAATGACCCGCTTAGCTGTCCCTTGGGCAACAAGCTCAGCATCTAAGGCGAGAGCCGAAGCGGGCCAATCCGCGGCTGGGTCTGCGTGTGCAAGTGCTCCGAGGAAGGTTCCGAGGTTGCGAACCTGCATATCTGCAATGTGTGGCGCCGCATCAGCCATCATGGGAAACTTCTCCCTGATGATAGGTGAATGCTCTATGTCGGCGTGTCTAACCAAGGCACCTATGCGTACAGCCTTTCCACCGTCCTTGATGTATGCGAGTCCCTTGATGTTGTTGATGTCGATTATCACCTGAGGTGAAAGAACCCTGAGCTTCATCATAGGTATGAGACTCATTCCACCGCTTAGAATCTTAGCGTTGTCTCTATACTTTCGAAGTAGGGAAACAGCCTCAGAGACGGTAGTCGGCGCAAAATACTCAAACTTTCGAGGAATCATCGGGTATGCGTATTGTCGGCTGACTTAAAAATTTTTACAAACTTAATTGAACTAGCCATAATTTAATTAAATGCCGTAAAGAAAAAGTCGGTGGTGTTGCTGGAAAACCTAACCCCTGAAATTCTTGTCAAGGAGATGGAGAAGGAGCTCTATGTTGCTGATGAGCCTCTGGCACTCGCGGTCTACCTTGCTCTCAAGCTCGAGAAGCCTCTATTGATAGAAGGGGAGCCTGGCTGCGGAAAAACAGAGGTCGCCAAGGTTCTGGCCCGTCTATTGAACACCGAGTTGATTAGGCTACAGTGCTACGAGGGGATCACTGCTTCACAGGCCCTGTATGAGTGGGATTATCCGCGTCAACTCATTAACATAAGGCTGTTAGAGGACAAGAAATCGGTAGATGAAATAACGGAGGAGATTTTTAGCGAGAAGTTTCTGCTGAAAAGGCCTCTGCTCGCGGCTCTTCTATATGAGGGCCCCAATCCACCTGTGCTGTTGATTGATGAGATAGATAGAAGCGACGAGGAGTTCGAGGGCTTTCTCCTAGAATTTCTTGCAGAGTTTCAGGTAACCATACCTGAGCTCGGCACCATAAGAGCCAAGAAAAAACCTGTCGTCATAATAACATCAAACAGGACCCGTGAAGTTGGGGACGGGCTTCGCCGCCGCTGCCTCTATCTATACGTGACGTATCCGTCGCCTGAAAAAGAGATGAAGATTCTCTCCTTGAAGGTTCCGCAGCTCTCGCCCAAACTGGCCGCCGAGGTGGTTAACTTTGTACAGAGGCTTCGCCAAGTTGGTGAGCTTGCGAAAAAACCCGGGATATCAGAGACGCTTGACTGGGCGAACGCTTTAACTGTCCTTGGGGCGACGGAGATAAACCCCTCAATACTTTCCTCGACACTCACCTGCTTGATAAAGAACGAGGATGACCTTCGCATAGTGCGCGACCTCGGGCTTGTCTAAACCATGTTGGAGCAGCCTTACCTGTTTCTGGTCACGGAAGTTGCTCGTCGGCTAAGGCTTGAGGGAGTAAAATGCGGCACAGCTGAAACAATAGACGCCTACAGAGCTGGCGAGTTTGTGCAAATGCGGACAGTCCAGGACCTGAAGAATGTTCTGCGGCTGTGCATGGTAAAAAGGCTTGAGGATTATGAAATTTTTGACAAAATATTCGATGAACTGGAGAAACAGAAAAGGCCTCAGGAGCAGCCGAAGAACGAGACGCAGGGAGATAAGGTGCAGGCGGTCAAGACCGTTGAACGTGGCGAGTCTTCGGCGGATAAACGTAAGGAGATGACGGTCTACTACAGCCCTGTTGAGGTTTTCATGAAGAGGGAGCTACCAACACCCACACAAGCATTCATGAGGGAAAGCAAGCGGGTCATGAAGAGGCTGCGGAGAAGACTGGCCCTCTTACCTGGCCGCAGATACACAAGAAGCGCGAAAGGATATGTTGACTTCAGGGAAACCATACGCACAAGCCTGAGAACACATGGAGAAATTCTCCGCCTCCTCCACATGAAAAGAAAAGTGACGAGGTGCAAGCTCGTCGCAATTTTCGACGTCAGCGGCTCTATGGACACCTATACAGAGTTTCTGATGCAGTCTATGTATGCGTTGGCTAGGCAGAGCGTGGCTGTGGAGGTTTTTGTTTTCAGCACTCGTCTCCTTAAGGTAAGCTCTCTCCTGAAATACTTCGGGCCTAAAAAGGCTGCCGAGCTAATCTCGAGAGAGGTCAACATCTGGGGAAGCGGCACGAGAATCGGCAATTGCCTAGCAACTTTCATTGACAAGTATCGAGGCATAGTCGGCAAGGGGACGGTTGTCATGATTGTGAGCGATGGATGGGACACAGGCGACCCAGAGGTTCTTGACCGAGCGATGAGGAGCATGAAAGAGCTTGTGGGCAGGGTTATCTGGATTAATCCTCACGCAGACAAACCAGGCTTCAAACCACGAACAATAGGCATGGAAACAGCAATGCCATATATCGACGTGCTCGCTGGAATGAATGCTCTAAAGAGTCTGAAAGGCTTCAAGACATATTTTGGAGCAGGTGTCCAGCCTATGGGTAGGAGACCTGTCAGCAGACGGGCCCGACCCGCTCTCCCGTAGCCTCCGAGATTATATCCTTCAGCTCTGCCTCAACAGACTTAACCTCGGCCAATCTCTTGCCTGTGCCACCCTTCTCACTGCTAATTATCTCAGCGAATATGCTTAGAGCTATTTCCTCCGGCTTCTCAGCTCCTATGTCTATGCCGGCGGGGGAGGAGATGCGGCGGATGCTTTCCTCGGGGACACCTAGACGGGCTAGAGTCTCAAACACTATTCCGGCTCTCTTCTTGCTGGCGACTAACCCAATATATCGTGCGCCACCTTCCAACGCTATTTTGAGGTACTTGTGGTCAAGCTTATGCATCGTTGAAACTACGACGGCGGTGTTGCCGTCAACCGTCACACCCTTAAGGTCAGGGTCGACAACGTATTGGTCAACCGTGGAAGGGTCTTTAAACATGCCCTCGGGGTCAGCTACCACAACCTTGTAGTCAAGCATCTTGCCTATTTTTGCGAGGCTTTCAACTATCCCCCCGTGTCCCACCAACAGCAGCTGTTTTTTTGGAAGAACTGGCTCGAGGTATACCTCCATGGAGCCTCCGCATGGGACACCGGTTCCTCTGAGTTCGTCCTCCATCTCGAGGAAAATGGTTCTGCTTCTACCCTCCTTGATGGTTTTCAGAGCTTCATGCAGGACTGTTGTTTCGACACATCCCCCGCCAACCCATCCAAACAATCCCTTCCCGTCCTCGAGTATAATGGCTTTGGAACCCACCTTGCCCGAGGTATGTCCTATGGTTTTGACAACCGTTGCTATACAGAATTTCTTGTTCTCGGCGATGAGCTCTGCGACCTTTGAGTAGAAGGTTAAATTATCCAACCCTTGATAAAAAATTATTCACCTAAATATAAGTCAATCGCATGAAGCATAGGCGTTTGTACCGGAGAATTACCAAGTTTACGGATGTCTGGGATGCTCAGAGGCTGTTGGTGGAGCACCTGAATCCTATTAAGGATTATGAGGTTGTTCCGGTTTTTCAGGCTTTTGGACGAGTAGTTTACGAGCCAGTTGTGTCGCCTGCTGACCTGCCGCCTCATAACGCATCACACATGGATGGCTACGCCGTCAACTCATCCTTGCTCCAAAATGCCTCGCCCAGCAACCCCGTCAAGCTGAGAACAGTTGGCGTCTGCTATGCCGGTAAAAAGCCTGAGTTCAAGGTGGGCGCCGGTGAGACGGCCCGCATATTGACAGGCGCTTACTTGCCTGAGGGGTGTGACGCTGTCGTCCCTCAGGAAAGTGTCACATTGGAGGGAGAGTATGTGGTTTTCACATCGCCTGCCACACCTTATCAATATGTTGACATGAAGGGTTTCGACGTCTCCGCTGGGCAGACTTTGTTTGAGAGGGGGAGAGTTCTGAAGATGGCTGATGTGGCTTTGGCTGCTGCCCTCGGTTTTGAGAAGCTGAAGGTGGTGAGAAGACCTAGGGTTGGGATTGTAGCGGTCGGTGATGAGTTGACAGATGATTTTTCGGAGGCTAAGCGTGGTAAAGTTCTCAACACACATAGCCACGTGGTCGCACGGCTTGTGGAGACAGCGGGAGGCGAGCCACTGTTCCTCGGAATAGTTCCCGATAACCGAGCAGCCTTTTTGCAGCTACTTGAAAATCAAATACAGCGGCTGGACATTCTATTGTCGATAGCAGGCTCATCGGTCAGCGAAAAGGATGTCTCATCTATTCTCGCTTCAGAGAACAAGCTATATGTCCACGGGTTAACTCTTCAACCTGGGAGAGTCGGAGGCTTCACTTTCTACGGAGACAAGCCCTTCATTTTTCTACCGGGCTTGATTATGTCAACACTTAACGTTTTCATGTTTCTCGCCTACCCCGTGTTGAGGAAGATGCTGCATCAGGAGCCTCGTTATTACCATCACAGGGTAAAAGCCGTGCTGGCTGAGGACATAACTTTCAGAAAATACCATGACTTTGTCAAGGTTGTATGGGTGCGTGTTGTGGAAGATGATGAGGGGCTGAGATGCTACCCTGTTTTGGGAGAGTCAAGCGGCATGAGTATTCCATCACGTTCCGACGGGTTCATTATAGCGCCGCCGGGAACAAGCGCTCTCAAGGCGGGGGAGAAGCTTTGGGTCAACTATCCCCCAACTCTCTGAAGAGAGGGGTCGGCTCGGCTCTTCCTGCATCACATCTCAGTCTGGGGCAGCGGCCTCATCCCCCATGCATAGGTAAAACCCTCAGCTATTATGCTTTGAAGAGGTTTCAAAAACCTTAAAACAGGGCTGTTTTCCTTATTCGCCGCGTGAACAAAATGTTCGGAGAAAAAATCCTCTGGGCTGAAGAAGAGGAAGAGTTCGAGGAAGAGTGGGAAGAGGAAGATTTCGAGGAGGAAGAGTGGGAAGAAGAGGAAGAGGAGGAGTTTTAGTCACTCCCCTGTTTCTTCTCCACCTTTTTTATGTGTGTAGAGGACGATGCTGGTTACTGCGCTCTTGACTCCCTGAACAGCTAGTATCTTGTTTTTCAGGAATTCGCGGAATCCGCGGATGTCGTTTGTCTGGACAAGCAGTATGAGGTCAAACTCTCCAGTCACCTCGTAGACGTCGAGAACCTCCTCAAGCCTGCTGACCTGTTTAGCCACCTTCTCTATCATGTTGCTTTCCACAAAGATGTGGACGATAGCTTTTACACCGCCAACACTCAATCTATTCACCCACCCTCTTCAGCGAAATGACCCTTCCGGGATACTTGGATAAAAGGTTGTGTATATTGACCTCATGCCCCTTCTCCAGAGCAGATTTCTCTGGCCTTCTCTGGATATATGCGACGAGGTCGACTTTCTCGCTATCCAGCAGCTCTGAAACCTTTTCCTCAAACTCGCCCACCGCAACCACTCGGTCTACAACATACTTATCATGCTTCAGCCTCTTCTCCAACATCTCCAAGTCGTTGACAACATCTTCATCCACCTTCTCCAACTCGCCGCCAAACCATCTGCTAGGCTCGACGACGGTGACGAGAAAGAGGTCGAATCTTCTGTCGAATGAATGTTTTATTGAGCGGTAAGCGGTCTCCATGTTTTCGTAGGGGCGTATCAAGACGCCGACCTTTATCCTGTAGCTGAGCGGTTCAACAAGGACAGCTTCATCTCTGCTCAAAATCTTCATCCCAGCCCTTTTCCTGTAAAGAGCGTAGAACATCAATCCGCCGCCAACCCATAGCAGGGCCATCACTCTCCCAACAGCGTGAAACAGAGCCATCAAGCCGAGTATAACAGCCATCCCCAAAACCTCCATCAAAGCCAGCACGGGAACTTCACGTCCACGGAATTTAACACACAACGGCATGCACCAAGGACTATACACCGTTTTCTCAAGCCTCCTCAGCCTAAAGTATGCAAAACCCAGTATAAGGTAGCTGATTACCGCTGAGAATGCGTAGACGCTTGCGAGGAAAGTTACGTCGCCTAGGAAAGCCAGGCCGACACCTATTCCTCCGAAGATGAGAATGGTTCTTACAGGTGTTCTGAACTTGGGGTGGATGGCTTGAAGCCATGCGGGTAAGAGCCTGAACCTACCCATGCTAGCAGTCAACCGAGAGACGCCGACAACACCCGTGTTGGAGGATGAGTAGCAGAGGATGAAAGCGGCCAAGGCAACCAGCGGCATCAAAATCTCCGCCAAATAGGGGTATGTGCTGACAAGCGTGTAGACGGGGTTTTCATAAGCAGCAGCAATCACACGCCAGTCAGTCGACCCTACAGCCAGAACCGGAAAGGCTATAGCAGAGGCCGCGACAACGACAACCACCATCTTAGCGGCCTTGGGGAGGGATATGTGCGGTCTACGTGTTTCCTCCGCGGCCTGAGATATCGACTCTATGCCGACGAAAGAGGCCATGGCGAGAGTTATGGCGTAGAGGAAGTTGTTTGTCTCGACCGGTAGAAGCGGGAGATATGCGACGTCCCTTTGAAGCTGGGGGCTACCGAACTCGGTTATCTGTCTAAGAAAGAGCTGTGGGTCAAATTTGAGAAGAAACCCTGTCGATAGTATGAGTGCCTCGATGGAGAGTCCCACGAAGACGAGGGCTGAGACCATAAAAGCGGAATATTTGATGCCGACGATGTTGAGCAGAATGAGGAGGGATGCCAGAAGCCCAGCCAAAACACCTATCGAAGGTATAGAGACTCCCATTATGGTGACGTCAGGAAACATCAAAACCGGTAATAGCTGGCGGAGGTAGCCCGCGGCGGCCACGGCGAAAAGGGAGATGCAAATAATGTATGCAAGCAGCATCGCCCATCCAGCTACGAAGCTGACGACACTGTTGAAAGCCTTCAACCCATACACATGAACCCCGCCGGAATAGGGATAGGTGGGCCCCAGCTCAGCATACATCAGCCCCACAGTTGCATAAAGTACTGCGGCTATGAGGAAGGCTATCGGCGCCGCTCCGCCGGCGTAGAGAGTTATCACTCCAAGTGCTATGAATATGTTGGGTCCCACGTCTCCATACCCGAGGGCGAAGGAGCCGAACCAGCCAATCTCCCGCCTATAGCCTACCTGACGCGGCTTAGACAATCAAGTCGCCTACCGTTGAGCGTCGGAAAGCGTGAATATAAAGCAGAAAACCGTTTCAAAAAAAGACTTTAAAACCAGTTTATGAAGCAGTTTAAAACCTTTCAGAGAAGCTTTTGAGAGAAGGTCGTCGACGGCTGACAGAGATGAGGCGGTCAGCACGAGGATACCTTGTTTACGCAAGGCTTTGGACGAATGCTCCACTATTTGCTCAGCTAACTCGACTCCTCGCGGTCCTCCATGTATGGAGGGGTCGTGGAGGCCCGGTTCGTCCGGTAGGTAGGGAGGGTTTGCCACCACCATGTCTAATGAGTGGGGGCGAAGCGGTAGAAGGGATGCGTTGAGTAGGTTTAGGCGGGGTTTTAGGTTTGTGAGGCTATCGGCTGCAATCTTTAGAGCTTCTGGGTCTATGTCAATCCCTATTATATCGTCCGACTTCTCGGCAAGGGCCTTCAACACCTCACCTGTCCCACATCCCACCTCCGCCGCCACCTGGACATGGGAGGCTTTGGCTACACAGTCTATGGTTAGGAAAGTGTCTTCACGTGGATGGTAGGGCTCGGTCATGGATAGGTCCGGGACATGGTTCTCGGAAACATGACGGCTGAGCGTATATTCTTCAGCCCGAGAAGCCACTGGACCAGCCTCTCCACACCCAGCCCAAACCCGCTATGTGGAACGCTACCATACTTTCTCAGGTCGAGATACCACTTGTAATCAGCCGGCTCCAGCCCCTCCTCCACAATCCTGGCCAAAAGCTGTTCATAATCATGTATTCTCTGTCCGCTTCCAACTATCTCGCCGTATCCCTCGGGAGCGAGAAGGTCCGCGGAGAGGGTGAGCTCGGGGTTGGCTGGGTCCGGCATGTGGTAAAAGGCTTTGGCTTTCCTCGGGAAATGAGTCAGAAAGAATGGTTTGTCAAACTCCATGGTTAGGATTTTCTCTTCGTCGGCTCCGAGGTCAGAGCCCCATTCCAGCTGGACACCCTTTGAAGCAAGGATGTCTAGGGCCTCGGAGTATTTTACACGATGATATGGTGGCTCAACGGATTCCGGCGACCTCTCACGCCCCAGCAGCTTCAACAACTCCCTTGAATTCTCCAAAGTCTCGGCGCTCGCCTCCCCCACCAGCCTCTCAACAACCCTCATCAAGTCATCCAACCCGGCAAAAGCCATCTCGCCCTCGACATGCCAAAACTCGGTCAAATGCCTCCGTGTCTTGCTCCTCTCCGCTCTAAAGCTGGGCTGAATACTGTAAACCTTGCCCAGCGAATAGATTGCAGCCTCCTGGTAAAACTGAACACTCTGTGTTAGGTATACTTTTTTCCCGAAATAATTAACCTCGAATAGGGTGGCGCCTCCCTCGACGGCGGCTGTTATGAATGTTGGGCAGTGAACTTCGACGAACCCTTCTCTCTCAAACCAGTTTCGGATGCTTTTGAGAAGGTTTGAGCGGAAGCGTAGGATGGCCGCGGCCTTGGGGCTGCGGATAGCGAGGTGTCTGTGGTCGCTGAGGAAGCGGGGGCCAACCCCCTTCTTTATCGGAAATTCCTCGAGAGAAGCCGATAGCAGCTCAATTTTTCTGGCCCTAACCTCTGCGCCGCCCGGAGCCCTAGGGTCATGAACAACCACGCCCCAAACAACGACGGCAGACTCTCTTCCAGCTGATGATACCGCTTGGAAATCGGCTTCAGGCAACTCGGCAGCCTTCAAAGTAACCTGCACAACACCCGTCCCGTCTCTCAGGTCTATGAACATCAACCGGCCATGATGTCTCTTGGAACGTATCCATCCCCTCAGCTCCACCCCGGCGCCGTCGGGAAGACTGTTTACACGTCCACAGTCAGCCAACATCCCCGTTCAAGATGGAATATGCCGTATATAGGGCTACATTATCACGGTTCCTTCAGCAACCTCGCTTTCGGGAACAACAGGGACAATCTTTTGCTCGCTTTCCACCGCCGTCAACAGCATCGCCTCCGAAACCTCTCCCCTAATTTTCCTCGTCTCGAGGTTCGTGACGAAGACGAACAACCGTCCTATGAAGTGGTCGGGGCTATAATACTCCGCCAACCCTGTTAACACCTGCTTCTCAACCTCGCCGAACCGCACCCTCAGCTTCAGCAGCTTATCAGAACCCTTCAGCCTCTCCGCATGCACAACCCTGCCAACCCTCATCTCAACACGCTTAAACTCATTTATCGAAATCATGGCCGATACATCAGTTAACGCATCAAAAATAGTTATGCACAAGAATTTTCTACAAATTTTTCAGAAAATTTTTTAAACATGCAAAACATCTACAAGTTGAGCAAAAATGCCGAAGGCAAAAAAGAAGGCAGCAAAGAAGGGAGGTAAGAAAAAGAAAACAACAAGACGGGTGAAGAAAGCCAAGCCCGCGGCCCCCGCTGCTGAAGAGGCAGCTCCCGCTGCGGGCTAAAACTCCAACCCTTTTTTATTTTATTCCTCTTCGCTCCACTCCCAGAACCTTCTCGGCCTATTTACCCTGTAAACCTGCTTCTTAGGTGTTAAAGCTTCTACGAAACTGGCTGAAATTAGGGCTGTGAACAGGGGAAATGCGAAGAGGAATGCGAAGTCGAGGGGCCCGTCTATTATGATCTGCTTGGCCAAAGCCGTGAGATACACCTCCCAGCTCATCGCCCCTGGAACCCTGGGCAACACGTATATGGAGAGACCTAAAACCAGTAGGTAAGTCAAGGTTGAGGCGATGAGCGGTGGGATTACCGACTCTCTCGACCTTCTCGTGATAAGTGCTATGGTTATTCCTGCTAGAAACCATGTAAACAGCGGCCACAGGCCAAGGTGGAGATTTGTCCCCATGGGCGGCATGACTGTTGACGCGCCAAGAGCTGAGGAGAGCGGTGTGACGACTGCGGCTAGGGCAGTCAGCATCACCGCGAGAACAGCTGTCTGGAAACCGAGCGGAGGTATGCTCTCGAAAGCGGGCCTCGCCACAACTCCTCCCACAATCAATAAGACGGCAAGGGCTGTGAGAGTCGCTGCTAACCCCTTCATGGTTGGGATGGCTCGGGGGTGGGGATTTAAGGGTTTGTGGCCCCAATTAATATTGTGTAACCTGGCTTAATACGATTGTATTCCAAGGGGATTACGTTGGCTGTTGTAGATTTTCTCTATGTCGGATAATGTGTTGACATCTTCGGGCTGCTTGTCGGTTCTTATCGCCTTTATCCGTGCAAATCGTAGTGCATATCCGCTAGGGTAGGTTGGACTTCTCTGAACCTCGTTAAACTCTATCTCGACCACTATCCTCGGCTCGACCACCACTCCCCATTCCTGGCGAGACTTTGCAATCCCGAGAAGAAGCTGGGTCATTTTACGGAACTCGTCGTCGGTCAAGCCCTTGAAGGTTTTTCCGACGGGTGTGAAGCCTCCGCCGCGGTCGTCCAACACTGCGAGATGATAGTTGCTAAGCCAGCCTCTTCTCCTGCCGTGTCCCCATTCAGCTGCTACAACCACGACGTCGAGAGAAAGAGCTTTCTTCATCTTTAGCCAGTATCCACCTCTTCTACCTGGTGTGTAGGGGCTTTTGGGCGACTTGACCATCAATCCTTCATAGCCCATTGATGTCCAGGTTTGCAACGCCTCCTGAACCATGTCACGGTTATCCGCAACAGTTAGAGAATTTATCAGCGGTTGTGCCACCGCTTCCTCAAGAGACCGCCTCCGCTCCTCCAGCGGCTTTTGCCAGAGGTCTTCCCCGTTTAGATGGATGATGTCGAAGAATTTTATCCGCAGGCTTAGTTCTTTCAACGCCTCATCCACGTTTTTCTCCCTTCCTATCCGACGCATCGTCTCTTGGAAAGGGGTTGGGCGCCCGTTTTCGTCGACGCAGTAGCCCTCTCCGTCGAGAATACAGCTGTCGGCTTTCAAGGCCTGCCGCACCCTCTTTACGATGTCTGGAACAGATTCGGTGACGTCTTTCAACCCTCTCGTAAATACTTTGACCATACCGTCTCCCACGTGGACCTGAAGCCTTACTCCATCGATTTTCGGCTCCAAGTAAATGGGAGGCTTCAGCTTCTCGAAGATTTCATCGGGGCTGTAGGCGTATTCCGCCAGCATGGGTTTGACGGGGATGAAGAGTTTCAGCCTCGTCTCCTGTAGCCTGTTTTTAACCGCGTTTTTTACAAGTGTGTCAAGCCTGCCCAAAACCATTTCCGCAGCCTTCACCTTCTCGAGAGGCATGTTGAGGTATTTTGCAAGCGATTCCACCAATATGCCGACGCTTACCCCATGTCTCATCTCACCCATGAGAATTCGGGTGAGCCATTTCCGCTCTTTTTCACCGGCTCTGTTTAAGAGGTTTGATAGCAAAGCTTTCCTCGTGTCGATGACGCCTTTGCCCGTGAGAGAACTGGCTTTCTCTATGGTTTCCCAGACCTCCGATATGGTGAGCGGTGTGAGCGGCGACAAAACCGACTGCTGGTCCCTCAGGGCCCTGTAGAGGGTTGCCGGACCTACGTTTATGCCGAGCTTCCTAACCCCTGAGGAAAGGCCGACGAGAAGATTTGCGGCCGCGGCAGCTTCATCCGCCTCCTCTGAACCGAATTCGCCGAAAAAATCAGAGATAAGCTTTATCTTCTCTTTTCTGGAGTTCGTGGACTCGAGTTTTTCGCAAAGGTCAGCGAGCTCGCTGAATAGCCTTGGCATACTCTACTCTACTGATACCTTGACGCCACGGGGTTTGGCTATCTCCGCCATGATGAATAGCAGGCCTGAGTCATATTTTGCCTCGACTTTCGAGGGGTCTATGGCTCTCGGCAGCCGCAACACTCTGTGGATACTTTTGCCTCGTGCGAATGGATGTAGCCTACCAAACTCTGGAGACGGTGGTGAAACAAGCTCGGCGGAGACCGTGATTTGGTTTTCTTCAGCCGTCAGCTCGATTTTGTCACGTGGACATCCAGCGACCTCGAAAACAGCGTATAAACGGTCGCCTACGTAGGTGTAGTAGACGCCCTCTCCTCTGACGAATGGCTCGAAGCCAGCCGCCAGCTGATCAAAAGCCTCCCTTAAACGGCTCTCAACATCTTCCCTAACCCTCTTGAAAAACTCATCCCAATCTACACCAGCGCTCATACATGATAAATATCATGCTTCAAATATAAGTTTGGGAAACTATAAAAACAAGATGCCTAAAAAGCCGTTGAATTGGGTAGATGCGCTGTCTGCGGAGCCGAGGAGCTTTTACCTTTCACATGCAAGTACTGCGGTCAGAGTTTCTGCCCGGAGCATCGGCTTCCTGAGAACCATGGATGTGGAGGCATTACTTTGGCGCGGAGGCCTGAAGAAATCAGGGTTCGGACTTGGAAAGTTGAGTATCTAAGACGGTCTCGGGCCGCTCTTTTTACAAGAGAGGAGATGGCTCATCTTTTGGTGGCAACTGTTGTTGTTGTCCTCGCGGGTGTGAGCCTGCTCGGGTTCGCTTTTACACCCACAATTTACTACGCTGCTCTCTTGTTAGGGTTCGCGGCCTCTTTTCTCGGCCATGAGCTTGCTCATAAAATCGTCGCGTTGAGGAAGGGTTTCGGAGCAGAGTTCAGGGTTTATTTCGCGGGCCTGCTCGTGACTGTTCTGACCGCAGTCCTCCCTATTCCCTTCAAGGTGATAATGCCCGGTGCTGTTGTCATCCGCGGTATCCAGAGTTTGCGGGATATGGGGCAGGTGGCGCTCGCGGGCCCCCTCTTCAACATGGTGGTCGCCGCTGTCTCCCTTGCCGTCGGAATACTTCTGGGCAGCGGTGTTCTGTTCGCCGTCGCATCACTCAACGCGTTCTTGATGTTTTTCAACATGCTGCCCATAATGCCGCTCGACGGGGAGAAAGTGTTTATCTGGAGCAGAAAAGTCTGGACAGTTGTGTTTGTTTTGTCTCTTGTTGTTCTGACGTTGGCGCGTCTCCTATAGTAGCGCAGAGAGCAGCATCCATAAACCTATGGCTGAGAAACCTGAGGCGATGGCCATTTTCAACTGTTTCTCGGATAAACCTATCTGTATACTGCTTCCGACAAATCCTCCCAACAAGCCTCCCGCGAAAGCGGATACATAAAGGCTTGGGAAAAAACTGCCTTGGATAAGATAGGTTGCAAGCCCTGTGGCCGATGTGAAGCCCGTGAGAAACTGGCTGACAGCCACCGCCTCCCTCGAGCTCATTTTAGACAGGAGAATGAAGCCCGGCACCATCAACAAGCCTCCGCCAACGCCAAGCAGAGACGAAATGAAGCCGGCGGCCACGACGATAGCCAGCTTTCTTCCAACAAATCCTCCAGGATAATCCTGTTCCTGTATTC
>CALHAG010000009.1 GCA_937934305.1 Candidatus Caldarchaeum subterraneum | reverse complement strand
GAAAACAGACCTCCTCATACGATGAATACTCGGCCAATTCTTCGATAGAATAGCCAACGTAGTAAAGCTTCCCCTTCTCACCATCGATGTTTGATAAACGGGTTTCCTTTATCGCGATGTTTTCTAAACCTTTTTCAACTTTCTCAAAGCCGACATTCACATAGGCATGACTGGAGGGTTCACAATAAATAGATGATTCACATGGGGGTTGAAAGCTTTTCTCTCACTATATCACGGACTCGGCGGCGCAGCATTTTCCCGACGAGAGATTTGGGCAGTTCGTCCACCAAAACAATCTCAGAGGGCCTCTTGTATTCGGCGAGCTTGCTACGACAGAGTTCATGAAGAGTTTTAACTTGTTCGGGGCCGTATCCAGGCTTCAAAACAACGGCTGCCACAATTTTTTCACCCACAACGGGGTCCGGTATACCGACAACGGCTGCCTCTTTAACCGCATCTGACTCGTAGAGAACTTTTTCAATTTCTGCTGGGAAAACTGTGAACCCTTTGTGTTTGATGATGTCTTTGGCTCTCTCGGCGAAGTAGAAGTAGCCGTCGCTGTCCATTTGTCCCATGTCTCCTGTTCTCAGCCATTTTCTCCCCGCCTCGTAGAGGAAGACGTTGCTGTTGTCCTGGCCAAGGTAACCCTGCATCACCTGTGGCCCGGATACGATGATTTCACCGATTTCACCCGGTCCCAGAAACTCCTTAGTCTCTGGATTTATGACTGCGGCGAGGGTAGATGGGATTGGAACCCCGAAAGACCCTTTTTTCACCTTGTCTGGCGGATTCACATGTGTCACCGGCGAGGCCTCGGACAACCCATAACCCTCCACAATTTTCTTCCCGAATTTCCTTTCAAAATTTTCAGCCACCTCGGGAGGAAGCATGTCGGCTCCCGATATCACCATCTTGAGCTTGGGATACCTGAGCTGGTCTGCGAGCCTATGGTTAGACATTAGGTTAAACAGTGTCGGAACTCCGGGGAAGATGGTCACATCATATTTCTCCAAGTCCCTCATGAATTTCTCCAGCTCTAGCCTAGGGAACACAACCAATGTGTTGCCCATCAGCAGGCCGGCTCCCAGTATAACGCTCTGGCCATAGATATGGTAAAACGGTAGCAGAGCTGCGAAACGCTCGTTACCCTCATCAAGATAGGGCTTGATAAATTCATACATCTGATAAATGTTGGATACGATGTTGTGATGGGTGAGCATCACGCCTTTTGGAAAACCTGTTGTGCCGCCGGTGAACTGTATTGAAGCGAGATCTTTCTCAGGGTTGACCTCGACCTCAAGCTTCTCAGCGGGACCTGTTATCATCTTGAGGTAGCTCTTCACCGCCGGGTTGCTCGGCACCTGTTTAGAGGGGATTTTCTTCAACATTTTTCCAAGAGCTTTTTTGAGAGATGGTAGATGGTCGGCTATGTTTGTGACAACAACGTGTTTGACAGCTGTTTCGCCCAACGCACTCATTACCTCGTCTATGAACAGGTCGAGTGTGACGATTACCGTGGCTTCAGAGAGTTTGGCGAGTTCCTTTATCTCCTGACCTGTGCTGAGTGGATTGACTGGAACAACCGTGGCGCCTGTCTTTAAGATACCGTAGTATGAGACGATGAATTGTATGCTGTTGGGGAGGACTATCATCACGCGGCTTCCCTTCCCCACGCCGAGCTTGTTCAGGGCTGATGCAAACCTGTCGCTGAAGTTTTTCAACGCCTCAAAGGTTACCGGCGTGTCGAGAAAAATTGCCGCCACCTTTTTCGGATACTTTAAACAAACCTCGTCGAACATCTGGGGCAGAGAAACAAGTGGCGCGGTTATGTTTGGGTTAACTTTGCTGTGGTAAAAGCGCGTCCAAGGCTTACTTAGAACAAACTCTAGACCATTCATTTTACATCATAATTCTTCACCGCAGTGCTTAAAAATCTATCGCGAAACCTTAAATGGACATCAGCAAGTTGAAGATGATATGGTTGAAATTGTTCACCAGCCCGTGAAAGAGCTCGTTATCATGGAGTATATCCGTTTTCCTTCGGCTGAGGAGCTGGTGCGGAACATGATGCTGCCTCCGGGTCAGCCAGCTGTGCTTTACTGGGCTGAAGGGGTTGTCTTTCTCCCCATCCCTGTCCCGACAAACAACGCCAAAGTTGTTGAGGAGCTGTTAAACGGCCGTGTCTTCTGGATGAGCGTATCCTTCGCACCTATGGCCAACTATTCGCCTATGCTTAGTGTCGAGAAAGGCCCCGAAGCCATGGTGATTAACGTCTCAAGAAGCAGTCTCCTAACACAGGTTGCGAGATGGCTCAAATCAAAGCTTTCGGCGAGCGAATAGGTCCAGAACCCAGTGGCTCAGCTTCGGTGAATAAGTTTTGACAACACGTTTGTTCACAAGCTCGACGAAGTAGCCGAGCCTTTCAGCCAATTCTGAAACAGTTTTGTATAGCGTGGCCCAGCCGCTTTCGTTCTCGGCAATCTCATGAAAATGAATATAGCCACCCATATTCTTGAGAAGCTGTAGCGCAGTCGGAAAATATTCGACCGTCCCCTTAAAATAACCCATCAGAACCCTGTCTGCACATCCCTTGAGACCCATGTCTACCGATTTTCGACAATCGGCATTAAAAGCGGTCACTTTATGCTCGACCCGGTTAAGCCTTATGTTCTTAACGAGAAATGCGTAGGCTTCTTCGTTGATTTCGAAGGAGTATACATGGCTTGCCTCCGATTTTGCGGCTGGAAGCGTGAACTGGCCCACTCCCGCGAACATGTCCACCACTATCTCTCCGGGACGCGGCAGCTTCCTTACCCGGCGTCGCTCCTCAAAGTTTCCAAGAGAAAACATGAGACGCGAAGCGTCGAAAGTGTATATAACACCGTCCTCCTTAACAGTTGTAACGGTGTCGAGGCTGCCAGCAACATGCCGAACCACCGGAACCCGATAAGCCCCCTCGACCCTCTCAATCTCCAGAACAGTCTCCACACCGTTGTTCCTCTTCATTATATCTTTAGCGAACTCTACGAGGTCTATGTTGGAGCCTCTCGGCACCCTCACTATCGCCACTCTTCCAAGGTATTTGACGCTGGGCTTCACCGGTGAATGTTTTGGCTGACGACCGTTTAAGCCTTATTAACCGAGTTTTTTGCTGATGAGTACGTGAGCTCGGAGGCTAAGAAGAAGGGTGGGAAGGAGAAGAAAGGGCCTGAGAAGAAGGAGGAAGTTGTTGAGAGGGGTGTGATGGGTGTAGCCGCTCCTTCTCTTGAAGAGGTTAGAGAATATGTCAAGGGTGTCAAGGTTTTGACTCCAGCATCACTCGCGGAACGCTTCAAGGTGAGGCTGTCAGTTGCCAAGGCGCTTCTCCGCGAACTCGTCGCCAAAGGGTTGGTGAAAGAGGTGGTGGGAAGCAATAGGTTAAGGGTTTACGCGCCACTAGTACAGGCGGTGGCCACCGAAGCGAAGGCCGCGACAACAGAGGAGAAGCCTGCGAAGGCTAAACGGTCTTCGAAAAAATCCTCATCATAGCACCGACCCGGGCCTTGGATATTTCATCAGCACCTTTTCCCACGCTTCCTATCTTGATGGTTTGGCTTGGCGCGGCATGCTGTGAGAGAGCTATGCCGAGAGCTTGTTCAGGTGACCAGTAGAAGATATCGCCTTTCTCAAGTTTGGTGACCGATTTTTCCACACCTCTTCTTATCTCGGTTATGATGTAGACGGCGTTCTGCCATCTTGCGACAAACCCTTCAATGGGCAGTCGTTTCACAACCTCTTCCACTGTAAGCGGAGCCGCGAACCTGTGAAGCTCTCCCTCAACCTGTTCAAGCCCCTCGACATGAACGACAATAGGTATCCTCGCTCCACTCATTCGCCATACAGCTCCAAAGTGCCCAGGTAATTGGCGAGGATTGGCATAAGTTCTACACCCCTTATCCTACCAAGGCCTCCTTCCATGCAGCTTATCTCATCGAACTTTGTAACACGGTCACCCCTCACGTCAGGGCCCCATATCAGAACAGGCACGGGGTCTCCCCGATGGTCTCCGACCTCCGACGACGTTGTGTGGTCTCCTGTTACCGCTACATAGGTGTCTGTAGTCAGCTGCTCAAGCATCTTCTCCAAGGCATCGCCGACCCTGTTGATCATCTCGGCTTTTTCGCGGGGTTTTTTGTCGTGGCTGAGTGTGTCAGTCGCCTTGACATGCAACAGGACGAAATCATGAGTTTTCAGAGATTCTACGACGGCCTTGACTTTGTTTCCGAGGTTTGTGTTGACAGTTCCAGTTGCCCCCTCAACATTTACAACGTCGAAACCCGCCGCCCTGCATACACCTTTGTAAAGCGCTCCGCCCGCGACGACTGCGGCCCTTAACCCGAATTTTTGCTCAAAAGGCGCTAGGTTAGGTAACCGCCCCGCTCCACGTGTCAGTATATAGTTTGCGAGGGGGAGATTCTTCTCACGTCTCTTGATGTTGATCGGATGAGCTTGTAGAATCTGACTCGTTTTCTCTAGAAATTTTTGCAGAGCTTGTGCGGTTTTTAATGACTCGGGCGAATCGTCGAGCGGCCTTGGTTTCTGGATTGCCGATGTTTTGCCATGAGGGTCGACGTTTGAAACACGATGAGAGATTCCCTCGCCTCTCATGATTAAGACTCCTCTATGTTCAACGGTGTGTCTAAAAATGAACTGGATACCGTCTATCTCCATCGATTGTATCGATTCAGCCAGCTCCCTGCTTTCCTCAGTTGATATTCGCCCAGCTCTCCTGTCGAGCACTGTCCCATCATCCGCAACTGTGGCGAAGTTGCATCGAAAAGCGACATCTTCATGGCTTAGGCTGAGACCTGCGCCAAGCGCCTCAAACGGTCCCCTGCCGGTGTAGCACGTGAACGGGTCGTATCCGAGAAGAGCGAGATGACCTGTGTCGCTTCCGTTGGGGATGCCTCGGGCCACTACGTCAACCAACCCAGTCTCCCCCTCGGCCGCTAAACGGTCCAAAACCCTGTTGCGAGCATACTGTAAAGGAGTCATGTAGCCGAGGCTTTTACATCGTCTATCCCCCAAACCATCCAAAACAACTAACACAGCTTTCATGAAGAATGAGAAGGGTTGACCAGCTATTAGTTTTTATAAGCCCAATGCCCCTTTAACTATGAGGAAAACTTGAGCCAACGCTACAACGACATCGAGGAGCTGCCCGGTGTATCGGCCAAGTTGGCTGAAAAACTTAGGGAACTCGGATACTCGACAGTGGAGTCCATAGCGACCGCGACCGTCTCCGAGCTGGTCGCAGCCGGAGTTGATGAGGAACATGCTTCGCGTATCATTTCCGCAGCGCGGGAGGGGATTGAGATTGCTTGGGTGACGGCGAAGGAGCTGGCTGAAATCAAGACAAACATTGGACGCATTACCACGGGCAGCACGAGACTGGACCTCTTAATAGGGGGAGGAGTCGAGACACAAGCTATCACAGAGTTTTTCGGAGAATTTGGGTCAGGGAAGTCTCAGATCTGTCATCAGCTTGCCGTGAACGTTCAACTCCCAGTTCGACGCGGAGGACTCGACGGCTCAGCCCTATACATAGACACCGAAAACACGTTCAGGCCGGAGAGGGTGACGTCGATGGCCAACAGCCTCGGACTGAACGCCGACGAAGTCCTTGAGCGGATCATCTACGCAGAAGCATACACAAGCGACCACCAAATCCTGCTCGTGGAGAAAGCGGACAAAATAATAAAGGAGAAGAACGTGAAACTCATCATAGTCGACTCTCTCACCTCTCATTTCAGAAGCGAATATCTCGGTAGACAACTTCTTCCAGAGAGGCAGCAGAAGCTTAACAAGCATATGCATAAACTGATAAGACTGTGCCGAGCATTCAACATAGCAGCAGTCGTGACAAATCAAGTTATGTCAAGGCCTGACGACATTTTCAGCACCATGGCCGTATACCCCATCGGTGGACACATAGTGGGCCACACAAGCCATAACAGAGTTTTTCTCCGGAAAGTAGCGGGAAAACCGCTCCGCATAGCGAGACTGGTTTCAAGCCCCTACCTGCCAGAAGGTGAGGCAGTCTTCAAAATCACAGAAAGAGGTGTCGAAGACGTGGAGGCGACAGAGTAGATGAGTCTGGTCTCAAAAAAAGAGACGGAAGAGTTTCTGGAAACCCTTTTCAGAAACAGGCTCACCGAAGCGGAACGCATCCTTCAGCAGCTTGCCGAGAAACATCCCGAGGACACACGCTACCTACATGCTCTACGCGGCATCTATCTAAGCTACGTAGGCGAGGATAAAGACTCCCTTTTATACACAATTTACACCAACGAAATCCAGCGGAAAAACATAAAGAAAATCGCTGAATACTTCAACAGCTTGCAGGGGCTACTCGGTTTAAACGACCGGTTTTTCCAAGCATGGCAGACTTTTTTAAGCCTCGTCGACAATTTGCCCGAGCCACAGAAAATCAAGCCCCAACAAACAGGTTATACATAAGTATCCAAACGAGCAGAAATATTCCAGCGTATCCTCCGAGGCCGTTCAAGTAAGACTGGCGTCTCCGCAGTTTTTTGTCGAAAAGCCTCCAGAAAATCTCTGCAACAATTACATACAGGAAGGCGGCACCAATTATCAGGAGGTAGGTCATCAGGGGTGTTTGATTAGACGCCGCCAGCCAAGCTGCCAGAACCCCATATCCCAGGCCTATGACAAACTTCGTCCAATAAACAGCATCCAGCGCCATTTCAACCGTCCAGCTTCTACATGACCCATGAATTAAATCTTGGCACAAAACAGTGATGATGGAGGGGTTGCCTGGGCTTAACACATATGAGATTGGTGTTCTTGTCGCGGAGTGTCGAGAGAAGGCTCTAGACTCATATGTGAGAAACGTTTACGGTGTCGGTTCGAAGGCGATTTTGATCAAGGTTTGGAAGCCCTCGATGGGGAGTGGCGAGCTTTGGCTGGCAGCCGGATACTCCGTGTTCTACGCGGAGCAATCCGTGGAAAAAGAGCCCACCCCCTCGAGTCAAGTGCTCCAATTGCGGAGAAAAGTTGTCGGCAAACGGATTAACGAGATTAGGCAGGTTGGTGGAGAACGGTTGGTTACCGTTGGCCTCGACGGCTTCGAGATTGTGGTTGAATGCATGCCGCCGGGCAACATAGTTTTGGTGAAAGACGGAGTGGTGGAGTGGCTCTTAGAAAAGTTTGAGTCTTCAACTAGGATATTGAAGGTCGGGGAAAAATATCATCCCCCACCAGCCAAACATTCGCATCCTATTGCAGAAGCGTGGCCACCGCTTCTCAAAGACCATAACCCCAAGACGAGCATCGTGGTCGCTCTGGCGCGCGACCTTGGACTAGGAGGCAAATTTGCGGAAGAGCTTGTGGCAAGAGCTGGGTTGGACAAAAGAAAGCGTGTTGAGCAGCTTAGTGACGAAGAGGTCAACCGTCTCAACACCGCATGGCTAGAGTTGATGCGTGAGCTTGAGCATCCGCGTCCGAGACTCTACAGAAGAGACGGTGAAGCAATACCCTGTGCAACAGAGTTTCAAACACTTAGCGGCCTCAAGGTAACTGAGGTTAGTTCTTTCTCCGAAGCCGTTTTCCTGGCTTATCTCGAGGAGCTGAGGAGCCTGCGTATGCGTGAGGTCGAGGAAAAGAGTCGCAGGGAATTAGAGTCCTTGGAGAAAGAGAAGAGCTATAGAATGCACACCCTCGAGAATCTCGAGAGAAGAAAATCGGAGCTTGAGTTTTTCATATCAGGGGTTGAGCAGGCTTCGGCTTTCTGGGAAATACTATGGCAGAAACCAGACGAGGCACTCGAGAAGATAAGAGAGACAACGGGCTTGGATGCAGAGATGCAGAACGGAAAAATTCTTCTCACCAAAAACGGGTTGAAGATAATCTTAAGCAAGGATACTTCCCCTGTGAAGCAGCTAGGGCCCGTTTACGAGGAGCTTAAGACAGTGAGGAAGGCGGTGGAGAAGCTTAGGCAGGAAATAGCTGAGATAGAGGAAAAGATGAACACCGTTAGCGTAGAATATGTGCCCAGACCCGCTGTCGTGGTCAAGAAGACCACGTCAAAGCCAAGACCTTTTAGAGAATTTGTCACCTCTGGCGGGTTCAGGGCCTTGTTAGGCAAGGACGCCCGCAGCAACATAATGCTCCTCAAACGACATCTAAGGGAGAATGACCTTGTCCTACACACGGAAACCCCCGGTTCTCCAGCGGCCGTGCTGATAAACGGTTCCAAGGCCTCTGAAACCGATGTCGAAGAATGTGCCCAGATGGTGGGTTGCCATAGTAGGGCTTGGCGCGAAAACTTCAGCAACGTATCGGTTTATGCCGTGAAGGCTGAGCAGGTCTCCTTTACTCCGCCGTCGGGACAGTATTTGCCCAAAGGCTCATTCATGGTCTACGGCCCCAAAAACTTCTATGTAGTCGAGCTGCGGCTAGCCGCTTTCAAAGAAGATGATGATGTTAAAGTTGTTCCCTATTTGACCGCTCAACGGATGAACAAACCTTTTGTGGAGATAAGACCAGGGCACGTCAAGTCATCTGATGCCGCCAAGAAAATTTTAACGCTACTCGGCTTCGACGCTGCGGGGGAAAGAGTTGAGGCAGTCGCCGCTCAGATTCCTTTCGGCCGATGCAGCATAGTAGACAAGCTTATTAATCCATGATTAGGTTGTTAGGTGGGATGGTGAAGCCCGCGACACTCGTTGAGGAGCTGAGGGTTAGGGACGTGATGTCGAGTCCCGTGGTCGAGGCTGATGTAGAGGCGTCAGCGGTTGAAGTGGCTGAGCTTATGAGGCGATATGGAATAGGAAGCGTCGTGATATCTTCCCAAGGCAAGCCGGTAGGCATAATCACCAAAACAGACTTGGTAACAAAGGTTGTCGCCAACGGAACAGACCCCAACACCGTGAAGGCCCGCGACATAATTAATACCCCGCTTCAGACTGTTGAACCAGATGTAACAATCGACGATGCACTGAGCAAGATGAACAAACTCAAGCTGAGCCGCCTAGTCGTCGTCTACAAGGAAAGACTCGCGGGAATAGTGACTATAAAGGACATCCTACAGGTTACACCGGAGATACTGTCAATCGTGCGTGAAAAGCTGAGGATAGGTGCCCCCGCGTCTCCATCTAACCAGATAGTCACCGAAGGTTACTGCGAGCTTTGTGGAGAATGGTCTGACTATCTAGTGCGTGTGGAGGACCAGCTTCTCTGCGAAGACTGTCGCATCGAGCTTGAGAGAAAAGGCGGCGCATCTGTCTCAGAATGAAGTTTCTCCTCGACACCATGATGGGTCATTTGGTTACTTGGCTCCGTCTACTAGGACACGACACTATATATGTTAGAGAAGCTTCGGACGATGATTTGATTACGATGTCCGTGACTGAGAAGAGGGTTGTGGTGACCCGTGACAAGATGCTTGCGGCTAAGCTGAAGAAACTTGGCGTAAAAACAGTTCTGCTCGAAACAGTTGACACCGTCGAGACGCTGGCTAAAATAGGTAGCGAAACCGGTGTAGAACTGGTTTTCAACCCGCTGAATACCAGATGCCCTGTCTGCAACACTTTGTTGGAACATTTTCAAGAGGCCGGTGAACATAGATGGATATGCCGAGGATGTGGAAAAACCTACTGGATAGGAGGACACTGGCGGAACATCAGCAAAGTTTTGGAGAAGGTTAGGGCGACGGCCAGTGGACGATGAAAAGGGGGTACAGCTTGTTCATCTAGCTCGGCGAGCTGTAGAGACTTATCTGGAGACGGGGACCCTTGAGAAGGCTCCAACGGCTGATTGGCTCGTGGAGAAACGTGGAGTGTTTGTCTCCATCTACACATATCCCGATAAAGAGCTGCGTGGATGTATAGGATATCCTTTACCAACTTTGCCGCTTGGAGAAGCGACCGTTCGCGCAGCGGTGGCCTCTGCGGTGGAGGACCCAAGGTTTCCACCTCTTTCTCCCGAAGAACTGCCTCACGTTGTCTTTGAGGTCAGCGTTTTATCCAAACCTGTCGAAATCGACGTCTCTAATAGAAATAGCTTGCCCGACTTGGTTGAGGTGGGTGTGGATGGGTTGATTATCGAGACACCTTTCGGCTCGGGGCTTCTTCTTCCACAGGTTCCTGTCGAGTATGGATGGAATGCCGAGGAGTTTCTAAGCCATCTCTGCATCAAGGCTGGACTAAACCCGACCTATTGGCTTCACGGCAAGATGAGGCTGCTAAAGTTTACCGCCGATGTTTTTGCTGAAGAGCGTCCCGGAGGCCCGGTTCTCCCTAGAAATTTCAAGTTGGGAAAATGTTGATACATCTGGCTGTCTGCGGCATCGGGCTGGGACATGCCACACGCTCTTACGCTGTTGCTGAAGAGCTTTGGAGAAGAGGGCACACACTTACCTTCTCCTCATATGGACAGGGCTTCGAGTTTCTGTCGAAAAACGGATGCGAGCCAGCTCATGTTCCCTCGGTGGGTTATGGAGTTGGAGTGGATGGGGCCATCTCGGTGAAGAAAACAATCGTCTACAACCTTTTTCTCCCAGTCAAGGTGGCTGCACAGACATTAGCCGAAATCTCAATCATCGCTGACGCAGATGTTGTGGTCTCCGATACAAGGGCCTCGGCAATCCTCGCCGCGAAGCTTCGCCGAAAACCGGTCGCCACTATTCTCAACCAATACAACCTTCTGCTGCAGAGCGAGAAACATCAAAGAGCAGCCGAGTTTATTCAGCCTATGCTACAAGCTCCCCAGCTGGTCTGGAACCTCTCAGACAAGATAATTATACCCGACCTACCTCCCCCCTACACCCTCTCCGAACACACCCTTCAACTGCCCAGCAAGCTGACGACGAATGTTGTCTACACGGGGCCTTTGACCAAGCCTATTCTACACAGTCGTCAACAGATAGAGGAGATAAGGTCTGTTCACGGTGCTTTGGACAAGCCGTTTGTTCTGTTGGTGTTCAGTGGCGGAGTTGAGGAAAAAAGGGCTCTTGTGGAGTGGTTCAACATGTTTGGTGAGAAGCTGAGCAGCGATTTTGTCTATGTGATGTCCACGGCAGAGCCTTCAGCGAAAACGGATAGACGGCTGGGGCCTCTGCATATTAGAAGCTGGATACCGGACCTCGACCTCTACATCGAGGCCGCCGACCTTGTTGTATGCCGTGGCGGGTTGACTCTCCTGCTAAAATGCATTCTCTATGGGAAGCCCATGGTGGTCATTCCGCCTCCTCAACATGGTGAACAGCTTGCCAACGCCGTAAAGGCGGAGAAAATGGGAGTTGCAAAAATGGTTGACCAGAAAAACCTTTCACCCGAGAATTTTGAAAAGGCTGTCAAATCTCTGTTGAGGAATGAGGAAGTTGCTGAAAGAGTGGAAAATTTGTCGGAAATTGCATGGAGCTGTGGAGGGGTTGCGGAGGCTGCGGACTCTGTAGAGTCTCTATATTAGTTTTATCCAGGCTAATGCTTTAATTCCTCGAACAGGACCAATTATGCAGATGGGACAACAGCCGTCGAAGTTTCCACCCGAAGCAAGGCTTGGAACAGTTTTAGGCCTACTCGAGATGGTTGTGGCCTATGGAGGAAAAGCAGACCTCGCATTCATCGCACGCGAGCTTCAGATGGAGGTTGACCAGATTCTTCCGGCATCGAACGCCGCTGAGCTTCTCGGCCTACTTGAAGTCCATGACGGAGAAGGAGCCGCGACACAGCTGGGAATTAAGGTCAGCAAAAGCCTGGCGAAAGGGAAGAAGAAGATATTGAAGGAGCAGCTTCCCCATCTCGAGCCTTTCAGAACAATCATAGAACTCGCGAAAACAAAGCCCAAAGGCTTTAACATAGAGGACCTGATAAACGTCTTAGCAAATAAAACGGAACTGGTAGAGTATACGCAGGAGCCTGAAAAGCTTAGGGAGCTTATCCTCGACTGGCTTATTTACAGCGAGATACTCTCATACGATGGAGACAAGGGGCTCTTCAAGCTACGCATGCGCAAAACAACTAACTCATCAACGTGAAGATAGCGTCGACGTATTCGTAGAAACGAGGGGTTCTCCTATCCCTCGGCTTCGCCATATCTATCACGATTTCGCCCGTGACTTGGGCTGGTCTGCTGGTGAGCACAAGCACGCGGTCGCTTAGCTCCACGATTTCCTCGACGTTGTGTGAAACAAGCACGACCGATGTAGGCGGCAGGGTCTCGTGCTGTCGCAACATGTCAATTTCCCTTCTCAGAGATATGGCTGTCAAGGGGTCGAGGTTGCTGAAGGGCTCGTCCATCAACAAAACATCTGGGTTTGTGACAAGGGCTCTCGCAAGCACAACCCTCTGCTTCATCCCGCCACTCAACTCCCCCGGGTAGCTGTTCTCAAAACCCGAAAGACCCACCATGTCCAAAAAAGACTGGGCTTTAACAATCATCTCATCCTTGGAGATGTTCTCCACACGTTTGAGGGCGAGAACCACGTTCTCCAAAACAGTTAGCCAAGGAAACAGAACAGGCTCCTGGAAAACAAGCGAGATCGCGGGAGTCGGGCCTGTCACCGGTTTTCCCTTGTAGAGAACCTTGCCCGACAATGGCTTGATAAGCCCTGCCATAATCTTGAGCAGCGTAGTTTTGCCTGAACCGCTTTGACCAACAATTCCGAGAAACTCGCCATACTTGACGTCGAAACTCATGTTCTTGATGACCTCCAGTACAGCACCCTTTTTCGTGTAGTAGCTGTGGCTTACGTCAACAACTTTCAGTATCGCATCATCCATGAAGTATCGCCCGCTTTTTCTTGAGTCGTTTAGCGAGCTTACTCAATTTTAAGCTTAGAAGCAACCATGTCGTAGAGCTTTTTCCAGAAGAAACGGTTCATCAGCACGACAATCGATGACATGACGATGAGGACGGATACGCTACCCAGCAAGTCCCCTGCATAGGTTAGCTGTGAAAGAAGCTTTCCTAAGCCGGGCAAGTTTGTTTCCGCCACCAAGTCGCCGAGGACTAGACGCTCCGCTACAACCAGCCCGTTCCATGCTCCTCCCGCGGCTGTTATACATCCCGTTATTAATGCAGGCAGAGCCCTCGGCAGATACACCATCCTAATCCTCGTCCACGTCTTGAGCTGCAGCATATCTGCCACCTCCAGCTCAGACCTTGGAATGTTTTTAAGGCCTGCCAAAACCTGGAAAAAAACATACCACTGCGTGGCCGCGAGAATCATCACAAAAGCTCTCAGCTCAGGCTGGTCTTTTAGCGTCTCCGCAAAAAGAGGATACACTATTGTAACGGGGATAGATGCCACCACCTGGAACACCGTCGTAACTGCGGTGGATAGCTGCGGTCTTCGGGCAATCGCCACCGCGGCCGGGATGCTCCACGCAACTGAGAATCCCACGGCCCCCATTACTCTTACAAATGAGAAAACAGCTGAACTTAGAAGATTATCCACACCTACCCTGCCTAATGTTTGGTAAAGGCTTCCAAAAAATTCGTTCCCACGTGTTATGGCAAGGGTTGCCAAAAATCCTATCAATATGAGGAAAATCAGGTTGCGGACCAATGAACCTAGTACAGAAACTTTGTTAACCAGCCCGGATACTGACCGCTGATATTCAAAGAAGCTTATCACAGGTGTAGCTAAAGTTGTTTGAAAAGGTTTGGCTAGTTTTTTTATGAACGCGAAGCGTCTCAACAGCCCCGGTGACGGAGGACCCGCCGTCTCGAACATGGTGCCGAGCGGTATGAAGAGGAGGACGTTAACCATGATTGTCGCTGCGACGAGAATGAGGAGAACTGTGACGATTCCCAGCAAATCACCTGCCACAGCAAACTCCGAGACCAGTGTTCCTACTCCGAAAAGCTTTAGCTCGACGTCGCCGAAGGAAAGTATCTCAGCGCCGACTATGAAGAACATGCCGTTGGCCCATGAGGGTTGAAAGTTTCTCACAATCCTCGGCAAACACGCAGGTAGGTAGATATGCCTAAACCTTTCAAAAGCGCTCATCCTCATCGAGTTGGCAACATCGAGAAGCTCAGGCTGAATAAACCTCGTCGACTCATATACGGCAAAGGTGATGTTCCATACTTGGCTCGTGAAAATGAGGAATATGGCCGCCAGTTCTGCGCCAAACATAGGTGAGGCAGCGTAGAAAACTTGGATAGCGACGGGGAAGAAACCGAGGATGGGGATAGACTGAAGAATATCCAACACTGGGACAGCCACTTTTTCAAAAGACTTGTTGACCCCCGCAGCTGTTCCAACAACAATCGAAAACAGAACTGAGACTATTAGTGCCGCGGCCATCCTAAGGAAAGAGACCAAAACCGCCAAAAAGCTAACCGTAACTGTGGCTAAAACATCCATGTCACGATGTCCACACTAAAGGAGCGTTTAAACCCTTTTACCACCTTCTCTCAGCATCTGTTTAACAAACATCCAAGGCAACTCCTTCAAAAGAATCTTGTAAGCACTCTCAGGTATCCTTTCATCGCCTGCAAGATTTACGGCTGAGCGAATTCTTTCGACAATTTGCCTCTTCATAAACTCCTCTTGCGGCGTGTATGGTGTTACAGCTCTGTATAGCTTCCTGATCTGTTTAGTTTTAGTGGCTACAAGGAGATGAATTAGCCGCTCTCTCATCTCATGCGTGAGGAAATAGATTCGGCCTAAGCTCTTTCTCTTTATGTTTTCGGTAAGGTCGTCGGCAAGTTGATAGACTGTTCCAACCTCGGAACCATATCTTCTCATGAGTTGAACCATATCGGGTGATGCGCCAGCCAAAACGGCTCCAGCCCGTGCAGCGGCTTCAAAGAGTGAGGCAGTCTTCTCTCTTATCATCAACAGATAGAGGCGCTCGGTCAGAGCCGCCTTGTTGACCACCTCGTCGAGTATGCCTTTTGAGGCCCTATCCCATGCCTCCACGAATATCCGCGTCATCTCCTCCCCTATGTCGAGAACAATGTTGAAGGCGAGATTGATTATTCGGTGGCCCTGGATGATTGCTTTCCCCGCACCAATCTGATACCACAGACTAACTCTTCCACGCCGCGTCTTGTCAAAATCCACTATGTCATCGTGTACTAGGCTTGCGCTGTGGGCTAGCTCTAGCGCCACAGCGACATCTAGTGCTTTAGTATAGTCTGTGCCTCCGAGGGCTTTAAAAACCGTTAGAAGTAGGATGGGCCTAAGTCTCTTGCCGCCTCTTACAGCCCGCTCAATCAGGTGGCTGTCAGGTCTGCCTTCTATTTTTTCCCGTAGACGCGTTTCTAAGTCATGTCTTAAGGTCTCTACCAGCGTCGCCGTGTCTGTTTCTTGAAGCGAGGCGGCCATCCTTCAACTCCTTTACTTGAGGAATTTTTACCTTTTTTCAGCTAAAGGTATTGGTTTATCCTAGCCTCCAAAACCCTTTTCGGCACAGCGCCCACAACCATGTCAACTACTCGGCCGTTTTTAAAGAAGAGCAGCGTTGGAATGCCCATAATGCCGAAGGCGGACGCGGTGCGTGGATTTTCGTCGACGTTAAGCTTCCCAAAATACACCCGACCTGCATATTGTTTTGCAAGCTCTTTCACAATAGGTGCTATTGCTCGGCAGGGCGCGCACCATTCAGCCCAGAAATCAACAACAACAAAATCGTGGCTGCCCACGAATTCATCGAAGCTCTGGTCAGTCAACTCTATTGGCTCCTCGACAACGGCTGGGCTGGGTTTTTTGGACGCCGACAGCATTTCCATCATTTTTCGCATTTTTATCCTCTCAAGTTCATCGTCTAACGACATCGTGTTGATGACGTGCCACTCGACTAATAAGTTTTGGTGAATAACAATATATATGTAGCCTGGAAATCTGGTGAACCGTTGAGTGAAGAAGAGGAAGTTAGCGCGATAGTTGTGGCCTTCGACGGCGACGACTGCATAGTCTCGACTACTTCCCCTATGGATAGAAAAGAGCTTGAGACGCTGGTGGGATGCGAGGTCCTTTACGAGGACTTCAAAGGCGAGATATGGCAAGGCGTAGTGACAGACCTTCATGAAGACGACACTCTCCGTGTCAGGTTTTCGGAGGAGGCAATTTCACAGGGAGGACCATCGGGACTCGGCCAGGGAAGCATGGTGAAAATCACTAGGAAAAAACTTGTCTAAAGACGTAAGGATAAAAACTGGTTATCCTTCAATATTTTCGAGCCCTGGTAGCTCAGCCCGGTAGAGCGGCCGCCTTGTAAGCGGCAGGTCGAGGGTTCAAAGCCCTCCCAGGGCTACCTTAACGATGCTCTGAAGTGTTTTGAAGAATTTTCTGTTTGCTTTGGGTGCGGCTACTGTGACTCTTAACGTGTTGGGTATCGTGTTGCCGAGGTTTCTTGTGATAAAGCCCTTCTCCATAAGTTTTTCATGGATTTTGCCTGCATCATGTGTCTTGAAGGTTAGGAGTAGAAAGTTGGCTTCAGACTCTTTGACAACTATTCCAGGAATTTTCCCTATGGCTGAGGCGAGTCTTCTCCTCTCAGCCACCGTGGCTTCTACCCATCTCTTTACCAGGTCGACTTGTGACATCGCTTTTTCAGCCAACGCCAAGGAGATTATGCTTAGGCTGTTCGGCGGCCTAACCTTGTTGAGTATGTTGATTGTTTCCTCGGCTGCGAGAGCGTAGCCAACTCTTGCACCTGCCAGTGAAAAAGCCTTGGAAAGAGTCCTAATCACTATGATGTTTGGGTAGCTGCTCAAAAGGGATGTGGCTGTCTTGCCGCTATATTCATAATACGCTTCATCAACTATAACCGGACAGGGGGCCTCGGCGGCGATTTTGCGGATGTCTTGGAGAGATGTGGTGACACCTGTCGGGTTGTTGGGGCTGCAGAGAAATATCGCTCCCGTGTTTTTATCCACCGCCTCGAGAATTTTATCCACGTCGTCGGAGCCGTCGGGCTTTCGTTCTACCAGTCGAGCCTCCGCCGAGTTGATTTCGGCTGCGATGCGGAAGTAGGAATAGGTGGGGATGCTTATCACTGCGTTCCGTCCCTTCTCAAGAAAAGCTTGACAAACTATCATTATGCACTCGTCGCCGCCGTTTCCCACAAGCACCATATCCGCGCTCAAACCAGTGTAGTTTGAAACTTTTTCACGGAATCTCCGGTAACTGGTGTCTGGGTAGAGGTTTACGGCCATGTCGGGCAATTTGGCTGCAAGGCTCCTCAGCCATCTACTCGGCTTATAAGGAGAGGTGTTCAAATCCATTCTCACAATCTGCTCAGCTTTCACCCCATACTTTCTCGCAATCTCCTCACTCGAAGCCTCCCATGAATAAGGAATGAAATTGTTCAACGAACTTTTGAGAGAAACCATGCCAAACCACACCCAAGAGGCTGATAAAAACATGAATGGACGCAAACCACTTAAATAGCAAACAATCCACAAACACTCCGGGCCCGTAGCTCAGCCAGGACAGAGCACCGGGCTTTTAACCCGGGGGCCGCGGGTTCAAATCCCGCCGGGCCCGTGTTTAAATGCTTTAGGTGGATGGTTTCCTCGGTCAGCCACTGTTCACATGACCTCCGCCATCGTGCGTGATTAAGCAGCAACTCTTGAGCGTCTATACACATCTAGTTATGGTATATGCATAACCACAGTCCACACATGAGCAATCAATCATTATAGCTATCTCACCAAATCCTGAGAAGCCGCAACCTAGGCCAAGATTCAGCAATCCCTAAACGGAAAATTGCGTGAAAACATCATCTTGTCCCTATTTTCCTATTTTGGACGAAGCCGTTCAAAGCTTTGGAAAACCTTATCGGGCGTAAAGCAAAAATATCGTCAGGACACAATGTCTTTAGGTAGTTTCCCTTGATGGTGGTTGTTGATAAGGAGTCGAGTTTAAAAATAGTTGGTATGATAGGTGGGGAGGAGGCTGTTAAAATTGTTGGGCTTTTGCTGGATAAGCCGGGTTTGACGGATGAAGATGTCTCGTCGATGACGTCGCTTGACATAAAGGATGTTAGACGGGTTTTGCACCGGCTCAACGAGGTGGGGGCGGTCTCCTACGAGGTTCACAGGGACAAGGAAACGGGGCATAGGATTTTCAGGTGGAGGGTTCAGCAGGAGCAGCTTGTCGGGTACGCCAAAACCCTGATTAGAAAAGTGCTCGAGAGGTTGAAGGCTCGGCTCGAATATGAGTCAAGCAACCAGATGTACTGGTGTGGGACACCCGGCTGCGGAAAATACGGGTTTGAAGCAGCCATGGAGCTGTTGTTCAGATGCAAAACTTGTGGAAAACCTTTGACAATCTACGACAACACAGCCTTTATCGAAAACCTGCGAAACAAAATAGCGGAGCTTGAAAAGCTGGCTTGATTACGGTGCTGCGACTCGGCCACAGAGCAGAGAGAGACAAGAGACTTTCGACCCACGTAGCTCTCGTAGCCAGGGCCTTCGGGGCAGACAACTTGTTCTACACAGGCGACTATGACCAGACGCTGGAGGATTCGGTGAACAAGGTTGTCGAGAAATGGGGTGGAGCATTTAAAATCGAATACACCTCATCATGGAAAACATTGGTAAAAACTTGGAGGGGGAAAATTGTCCATCTCACAATGTATGGGCTTCCGCTCAAAACAGTCATTGATGAAATAAGAACGGTGATGAGACAATTTGA
The DNA here is from genome assembly GCA_937934305.1 of Candidatus Caldarchaeum subterraneum. Classification (GTDB taxonomy): domain Archaea; phylum Thermoproteota; class Nitrososphaeria_A; order Caldarchaeales; family Caldarchaeaceae; genus Caldarchaeum; species Caldarchaeum subterraneum_E. The sequence goes on along the minus strand of CALHAG010000009.1, from coordinate 106,825 downwards.
CTTGTTGGTTATTGTGGGTGGTGAAAAGGTCGAGGGCGAGGTCTTTCAAGTAGCTGACTACAATGTCGCGGTTACAAGCCAGCCTCACAGCGAGGCCGCGGCTTTGGCTGTTTTCTTGGACTGGGTTTTCCAAGGGACGGAGTTGGACAAGGTTTATCCGGACGCATTGTTCTCGGTCGTACCTTCTGCAAAGGGGAAGATTGTTAAACGGCGTGGTTTACTCGAAAGTGATTTTGGCGTAGATGGTTTGACGCGATAATTTTCTGAAAGGTGTTCCAGTGCCGTCGTAGAACTTGCTGAAGAACTCGTATACATGGAGCCTCATGGCCTGTATGAAGACAAGCAGCCCCTCGAGTACTATTACTCCTGCGTTTCCGATTATGAGAAGCGGCAGCGACACCAGTCCAAGAGCCTCCCAGGCAGTGTTGAGGAGAAGAAGCAGCGCAACGTGAACTATCAGCAGTATGGTTATTCGTGAGTAGGAGATGGTGTTGGAGAGGAAATGTATGATGTTCTCGAGGACCTCGAGCAGGCCCATGCCAATCGAGGAGACGAGTCCCGTCCTGTGTCCTAACCCAGCCAACCCCGCCGCAAACCTGCCCAGCATCAAAACGATTATGCAGGCCAAGGCTCCATAGATGCCCACAGCTCCTACAAGGCTGGTTGGAAGATTGACCAGCGGCGCGGGGGACTCGGTGACGAGAATTCCCTGTATGTTTCCGCCTGCGCCAAAGAATGCCAGTGCAAAAAATATTCCAAAAACGTACATCAGTAGAGTGGGAAGCTTGACCGTCAAAGCCTCGGCGAGCTCTTTCTCCTTAACAAGCTTCACTATAGAAAGAATGTAGCCGACTATCATGTGGACAACGCCTAAGAATATTGTGAAGACAAGCATTCTCTGCACCTCTACTAGGCTGAACTGCTTGGTCTCTCCATGTTCCTCAACCAAGTGGATTAGCTCGGGTGAGCTGATGAGCTTTCCGACCTTGAAGCCGAACGCCTCGCCTAGCAGGAAACCCATGACCGCGGCAGATATGCCTAGAAACATGAGAAGCTTTGCCCACTCCCTCAAAGCTCCTCTTACACGTTTGTACATGAAGGCCCCGAATCCAAGGATTACAAGCCCGTGCCCAAGGTCCGCGAACATCAAGCCGTAGAAAACGGTGAAAAATATGGAGACAAATGGTGTTGGGTCAATTTCTCCGCTTTTCGGTGGGCCTTGAATAAGTGTGACATTCTCGAAGGGTTTAACTGGTGAGGGGTTTCTTAGTAAAACAGGCTTCTCCTCATGATGTCCATGTTTATCCTCCTTTAGTACCACATGGTATTTCGAGCCAATGACCTTTAGGAACTCCTCTTTCTTCTCAGCAGGGATATAGCCCTCCGATATCGCGAAGGACCTCAGCTCCCCGGCCCCAGCAATACGGGATAAGGCCTCCTTAACCAGTTGATAGCCATCTCGAGCAGCTATTATCCGGAGTCTTTCACGCTCGAGAAGACTGTCCAACTCTGAACCGAGAGAATCCACTTCCTTCTTCAGATTCTGTAACTCTTCCTCAAGGCGCGCAACCGCCTCTGAAACATTTTTCGGATACCCCGGAGGAGTTGTCAGCGGCTTAAGCCCAAGTCCCTTAACCACTCTCTCCACATCCTCTCCATCACTCCTCTTAGAAATCACGACAACAAGGTTGGTGTTTTCAAGGGACTGCATGATGACAGCCGACCTTGGCAGTGCTTTGCGGAGCTCCGAAAGCTCAGACGAGGAGGCTGTTGTGACGAAAACGTGGAACCATTTTAGGCTCGTGAACTGGTCTAGGCTGAGTTTAAGTTCTTTCAATGTTTTCAGTGAATCATAGAGGGCGGTTATTTGATTTAGTTTATCTTCGGCTGCTTTTTTTCTGTTGAGTATGGTGTTAATGCTCTCGATCACGGGCCTGCTCTCTGTCTCAAGTTTATCCAGCAGCGATAGCAGGTCTGAGGCGGAGAAGTTTTTAGCCTCTATTTCCACGGGTTTTGAAAGCTGTTCGAGGATGCCAACCGACTCTTTTATGTTGAGCTCTTGGATGAGTGCTTGAACAGTTGAGTAACCCAGGTCTGCTCTATACTCTATTTCGTGGAGACGCGGGTCACGGTATTTCGGTTTCTCGGCGGGGTGAAAATCCTCAAACCTCATCAAATCTCTGACCAGCTCCTCAGACCTGTGCCTCGGAGCAATTACCGCAACACCAAGCACATGAGAGAGGCCCAAACCCGTCAAGAACCGAAAAACAAGACAACAATATTAACCATTCACAAAACCGACAACACATCTTTATAATACCTCTCCGCCATCAAAGGCATGGGCGCCATGCGCCGCGTGGTGAGATGAATGATTTCTCTCGAACTTCTTGAGATGGTTCTACTTATCGCTGCCGCTGTTTTCGCAGTGGCGGCCGTTGAACAGGGTCGTCTCGTAAGAAGCGTGATCGCCCTCCTCGGCTACACGGCCACCCTCGGTGTATTATTCTTCGTGCTTGGCGCATACCCAGTGGCTATTCTCCAGCTACTTGTCTACGCCGGCGGAATAATCGCATTATTCATCTTTGTGATTCTATTGACCAAAGGTGTTGAGAAATGAGGCTGGCTGAAGTCCTTGGAGCGGTCACAGCAATACTTCTCGCCTTTGTGGTCTTCTCGGCGCTCGCCGGCCCCTCCCCAGCCTATAGATACTGGGGAGAAGAGAACCAGCGGCTTGTTCCAGCCGAGCCTAACACGGAATGGCGCGCTGTCAGCATCCTTCTCTTCAGCGGCCTTTTCCCACTCTTTGTCTCCTTCGGCCTCGTTGTTCTAACCCTTGTGATAGGCCTGTCTGCTCTGCTCAGAGGGGAGGAGTAGGATGTCGCTGAACGTTATTTATTACGTGCTCGCCGCATCCTTCCTCTTCATCATAGGTGCATACTGCCTCGCGACGAGAAAAAGCATCATCAAACAGATAATCGGCTTGGAGATAATGGTTAACGCTGCACACCTCAGCTTTGTAGCGCTCAGCTCAAAGGCTGGAAACGGGGTCATAGACCCCTATGCAATGTCCTTCATCATAATCTCTCTCGGTGTTGGCGCAACCGTTGTTGCATTAGCGCTTCTCCTGACGGTTCAGGTTTACAGGGTCTATAGAACAACGGATGTCACGGAGCTGAAGAGGCTGAGACGCTAGCGGACTATTATTTCGAGGAAATAATATCGTGCGACGAGGCTTTCCCCATATTCTCTGTCATCCAGTAGCCGATATGTGATGACCCAGGCCATGTCTCCCGCTCTCTCCACCTGTGGAGTGCTTGGGTATCCTGGAGAAGTGGGGACGATGTCCCAGCGTCTGGTCATTGTGTCACCTCTGTCGGTTATGACTGTTTCGGTCATCTCGGCTCTGGGAATAAATGCCGCTGGCGTGTTGGGGATGTTTTTGGCTGCGGCGAATCTTGTCTGGATAAGGCTGTTCAAGCCTATGATGAATGTCTTGTTCAGCGGAGCGTGAAAGTAAATCAAGTGGGTGTGGTTTTCTTCGTATCGCCAGAAAACTGCGAAACTGTAACTGTACCTGCCCGGCTCGCTTGGAACATAGACGTGATAGGCTTGAGCCTTCTCATAGTCGGGAAGAATTGAGGAAAGTTTTTCGAGTAACTGTGTTGGCATCCCATAGCCCTGCCGCGTAACAGTCGCATAGCTTGTAGAGGTATAGGTTGCCGTAACAGTCACCAACCGGCTTGTGGTAGATGTGGTTTCAAAGGTTCTCGGCATAGCTAGGAGAAGAGTTCCTAGAACAAGCCCTGAAATAATGATAACAACCACTATGAGGGCTCCGGTCTTCACAGCAATCCCCTCATTATCGGGAACCTGCCGATGCTTCGGGCTTCGCCCGAGGGTATTCCGACCTCAGATACCTCGACTGACCCGTCGCTGTAGAGGTCTATAATGTTAAAGCTGTTGCCGAGTCTGCCCCTTGTCCTAACGCAGGAAACAGTGCCCGCGTTCACCAAAAGTGTCTCTCCAACCTTTATCGCGTTTCGTACATGACGGTGACCCATCAACACCATGTTGACACCTGATTCGAGGATGATTCGGAGAACGTCTCCAGCGTCTTCGAGAATGTCTTTTTCACGTCCCGCGAACGGCACCGGTATCAGATGGTGATGGAATGCGACGATTTTCAGTATGTCTTCGCCGAATCCCTTCATCTTCTGCTTTATCAACTGTTGCCTCCCTCTTCCCAGCCGTCCGTTGTCACTGTCGGGTATCGCGCTTCCCAGCGTTAGAACAACTATTTTCCCGAAGCTGTTCAAGACATCTACCTGAGAAACCATTTCGCGGAAAAGGGAGTCGCCATAGTTTCTCTCATCATGGTTCCCAGGAACATAGATGATGTCTGGCACAAACTCATCCATCTTCTCCACAGCCATTTCATAATCCATCAGTATGCCGTAATCTGTCAAGTCACCCGTGTGAATGATGAATTGTGGCGGGGGGTCGAGGCCGTTAACTATCCTTATGCATGCGTCAAGCCTATCCGGTAGAAACATCCCAAACCTTGAGATATGCGTGTCAGAGATGTGGACCAGACGCTCCAAAAGCTCATGCTTCACGGCGGCCTTACCAATCTAGATGGTAAAATACGTTTTTTCTTGAACCACCCTAAAACTTATTTGATGATGTGTAGAGTGAGGATGTATGGAGCCCGATGGTTTAAATGATGAACAAATACGTGAGATACTTCAGAAATACCGTGTGGTCGCGGTGGTTGGGGCATCCCGTGAACCTACCAAGCCGGCTCACTACGTTCCACGTTTCTTGATGAGACAGGGTTACGAAGTTATTCCCGTTAACCCTTTCGCTGACGAAATACTCGGACAAAAAGTTTACAAAACTCTCGAGGAAATTCCCAAGCCGGTCGACATAGTTGATGTCTTTCGGCCAAGCGAGGCTGTTTACGAGGTCGCCGAATCCGCTGCAAAAATATTGCCTAAGGTTTTCTGGATGCAGGAAGGCATATACAACAGGGAGGCGGCTGAGCTACTCAAGTCAAAAGGCGTAACAGTGGTCTGGAACAGGTGCATGATGAAGGAGCATAACAGGCTATTCAACACGAAGCCATACGTCCCGCTTGGTAAGTGAGAGCTTATAACAAACCATGACCATTTTTCTACTGGAGTGGAACTAAAAACACTGGGCAAACCAGCGGAGCTGGCCCGTCCGCTGCCAGACGGAAGAATAGAGTGCACGGCCTGTGCTCGTTATTGTAGGCTGAAGGAGGGGCAGATTGGGCTTTGCGGTGTAAGAGGCGTTTTCGACGGCCAGCTGCGGCTACTCGTCTACGGCCGAGTAATCACGGGGCATGTTGACCCGATTGAGAAAAAACCTGTTACACACTATATGCCCGGCACCAAGATTTTCAGCATAGCGACGACCGGCTGCAACTGGCTCTGCGCCTACTGTCAAAACTTTGACATAAGCCAGCGTAGGAAGGTCGAGGGTGTTGAGGCTTCGCCTGAGGAGGTTGTGGAGCTTGCCCTACGTTATGGCAGCGACGGAATCGCCTACACCTACAACGAGCCCTCCATCTTCATGGAATATGCCCACGACATCGGAGTCATAGCGAGGAGAAAAGGCTTGATAAACATCTTCGTCACAAACGGCTACTGGACACCCGACGCTGTTAAGATGGCTGGAGAGTTTCTCGACTGCGCGACCGTGGACTTCAAAGGCAGTGGCGAACGGGGCTTTGTTCAGAGGTTTATAGGCATACCCAGCGCCGAGCCCATTTTCGACACCCTCCTCGAGATAAAGAGGAAAACCCGCATACATTTGGAGATAACAGACCTGATTGTCCCCGAGATTGGTGACAGCCTCGAAGCCGCCCGCCGCCTCTGCAAATGGATACATGACAACCTGGGCCCCGAAACCCCTATACATTTTCTAAGGTTTCATCCAGACTACAAGCTCCTTCATCTCCCGTGGACACCGGTCGAAACTCTTGAGAAACATTGCCAAATAGCTAAGGAGGAGGGGCTTCTTTACGTCTATGTGGGAAATGTTCCGGGGCATCCGCTTGAGAACACATATTGCCCCGGCTGCGGTGAAATGGTTGTCGAGAGACATGGTTTCGACATCGTCGACTGGAGGCTTGTGGATGACAACAGATGCCCGAGATGCGGATACAAGGTGCACATATTTGGGAAGCCTCCTGCGAAAAAGGTCTCAGCCAGTAGGCGGTTCATACCTGTGAAGTTTTGAGCGAGAACAGGTGGTTGAAGCCCATCAAGCCCTGGCGGGGCTTTGAACCCCGGACCTCGGCGCCTCTTGGGCGAGGCTCTACCGCTTACCAAGCGGTCGCTCCACCAGGCTGAGCTACCAGGGCCCGGTTGTTTCTGTGGTTTTGGTTTCTTAAAAATTGTGTTTTAGGATATGACGCCGTATCTGTAGCTGCTGGTTGCATAGCGTTTCTCTGTGAAGCGTTTTTCGTGGAGAAAGAGAGGGTCTATGATGCTTGTTTTCTTTCCCATGATTATGTCTGAGGCAAGTATTCCGATGGCTGGGCAGAGCTTGAAGCCGTGGCCGCTCATGCCAACAGCGTTGAAAAGGTTCTCCACATCCTGTGAAAAACCTATCACGGGTAGCCAGTCGGGTGTCACATCGTATAGCCCGACCCATCCGCCTGCGAAACCCGCCTCAGCCATGACTGGGAAACGCTTCGAAACCGCTTCACCGTATTTTGTCGCCGTTTCGATGCCAACCCGTTCCTCCAGGTCAAAATCCGTGGCATATCGCCCCGGTTTGGACAGGTCTGGGTTTATGCTCCCCATATAGGTCTGGGTCTCTCCAGCGGGTCTCATGTAATAGTTGTTGGGAAGGTCTCCGACAACGGGATGATTGCCTTCGAAGCGGGCGGGCCTTTTCCACACAACTATCTCCTCTCTGTAAATTTTGACCGGCATCTCGACCCCTGTCATTTCGAAGAACCTGTTGCACCAAACACCCGTAGCATTAACAACGACATCGGCTTCCAGCAACCCTTTGGATGTCTCGAGTCCGAGAATTCGCCTACCTTGACGCCTGACAGAGCTGACTTCGCAGTCCTCCATTAGGACCAGGCCTTCTCTCACGGCGGCTGATGCATAGGTCTGGGCAGTGGTTACCGGGTCTGCGTAGCCTGAATGTGGTTCATAGGCGGCGGCCGCCAAACCTTCTGTGGAGACGTGAGGCAGAATTTCCTCGACTTCCTCGGGGTCAAGCAGACGTGTCTCGACACCGAGCTTTTTCTGCAGCTCAACGTTTCTCTTCAATCCATCCAAGTCCTCTGGGCCGGCGAAGATAAGGAACCCGACTTCTGTGAATCCCGAGGGGCCTCCCACGGCCTTCTCCATGTCGCGGAGAATTTTCCAGCTTTCCAGAGCCATCCTTATCAGTGGCTCGGTGCTGTAATGCATCCTAACCACGGCGGTGGACCTTCCCGTCTGCCCCCAACCAACCCTCTGCTTCTCAACCAGAGCTATTTTCCCCGCACCCCTTGAGGCGAGATAATAAGCTATGCTCGAGCCGGTTGAGCCGCCTCCAACAACAACCACGTCAAAACGCATACAGACACGGGCCAAACACTTGTTTAATACCTTTAAAAACAACCCCTTGCCGCATTCATCCCAAAATGCCGACATACACCTATGAAAAAATAGTGATGCCAGGCGAGGCGGTTGAGAAGGCGAGACATTCGAGAAAGACTGTTCGCATTAGTTATTGGAAAAAGTTTGGCGATGACCCGCCGGGCTGGCTGGTGGGAGTGGGACGCATAAATGGTAACAGGTTTATTCTTGAGGAGGAGTTTGTGGCTGAGGAGCTGCTTCTCAAGACCGATGCATACGGCTTCGTCGGGTTTCAGCGCCCTGACCAGGGGGAGGCTGTCGATAGAGGATGGATAATCGCCTTCGCCGAAGAGGTGTATTACGACGGGAGAAGATGCGTAATTTCCTGATTAGTAGATGTCACCGTTCTCCTTTATCTTAATATCCTCGTAAGGCGCTACCTTTCTTCTGTAAAACTCGTGGGCAACAGCGGAGAGAACGCCGAGGGCTCTGTTGTAGTTGTAGTAACTCGGAGTGTAGACGCCGTTGAGCAGTCGTGAGATGACATAGTTAAGCCTGCCATCAACCCGCTCCGCCGGCGCTTTACGCAGCTTCTCAAGCAGTGCATCTATCTCCGCGTCAAGCTCTTTCCTTTCTTCCTGTGTTATGTAGGGCATGGTGAAACGATGTTTTGAAAGCTTAAAAGCATAAGTGCAGCCAATCACATCAGAAACTATGCACTTCGTAACCCTGATAAGGTTTAAGAAGAAATTGACGAAAGAAGATGTGGACAGAACCGACCGCATCATCCGCGAAAACCCATCCATCAAAGTGAGGGAAATGCTGTGGACATTCGGCCACTACGACGGCATCCTCGTCGCCGAAGCGCCCGACGCCGAGACTTACCTCAAATTCATCCTCCAGTTCACAGACTACCTCTCAACCGAAACGCTCGCTGCATTCCCACGAGAAGAGGCGCTCAAGCTGGCTGGTCTGAGGTAAACCATTTAAAACCAGGCCAACAGCAAATATTGCCGATGCCCGTTTTCATAGACAGGACGAGGCTAAGCCCAGCCCACTTACCTAAGAGGCTGCTGCATCGCGAGAGAGAGTTCAGCCTTCTTAGACAGATTCTTGAGGCTGGTGTGGAGAGAGGTGACGATGTTTTCTACAGTCGTGTGCAAGTGGTTGGCCCTGTTGGAGCGGGAAAAACAACTCTCTGCCTTATGGTTGGGCAGGAGATGCAGCGCAAAAACAGAAAACTATTACATGTATACGTCAACCTTAGAAGATTCGCATCAAGCAAGGTAAGCATTTACCGCTACCTTGTCAGGAGTGTCTCGGAAGAGGCCTACAGCGTCTCCCTCTCAGCCGAGGAGCTTCTGGAAAACCTCCTCAACTTTCTAAAAAACACTGGACAACGTCTAATCATAACTTTTGATGATGCAGACTACCATGTCTCGATGAGTAGGGGAAGGGACACCGTTGTCTATGATTTCACTAGGCTATATGAGATATCGTCTGTGAGGCCGATGAACGTTCTGGGCGTTGTGTTTGTATCGCGTGAAAGCGGATATGGGGGCTATCTCGACAGGGCGGAGACAAGCTCGCTAGGCGCCTCGGTGCTCCGTCTCGAACCTTATACACGTGAACAACTCATCGACATTCTAGCCGACCGTGTCTCCGAAGCTTTCATCCGCGGCGCCGTTCCAGACAGTGTAGTCGAATACGTGGCCGACGTTGTCTCCAAACCTCCCTACTTTGGAGATGTTCGCCTCGCCCTAGACCTACTTCTCTATGCTGGAAACCTTGCAGAGAATGATGGAAGAGATTTTGTGAAGGTCGACGATGTGAGATACGCGTTAGCGGAGACTATCTCCATTTCGCGGGCCTCAGAGTACGCCGACCTGCCCGAGAAGCCAAAGGCTGTGTTGCTCTCGATAGCTAAGATTCTTCAACGGAGAGATGAACAAACTGCAGAGCTGAAAGAAGTTAGAGAGATGTTCAGCGTTTTCTGTGAAAGCCATGGCTTGTCGGCGTCGGGTTTCGACAAAGCACTATCCTACCTCGCAGAAAGGGGCTATATCGAGAAACATGGCGACAAGGTGGGGCTCGTCGGCGTAGACGCCAGAAGACTTACCACGCTTCTCGAGCAATCACTCAAGAGGTGAATACATTGGCGCCACGCCATCCTCTCGAACAAGCGCTCAAAACCTATCAACACATAAGAGTAGTCAAAACGCTGGCTGAACACGGTAAACCGGCGACAAAGTATGCGTTGGCTAAGTTCACAGGCCTCTCTATACAAAGACTTGAAAAAATTCTCCAGGAACTCATTACCCAGCGCTGGGTTAGGAAGCATCCCACAACGCCACCCAAGTACAGCCTCAACAAGGAGAACCAGACGCTGGGAAAATTTCTCACATTCCTATCCGAGGCCAACTACCTTACTGTGTGCGAAGGGGTTGAAGAGCGGAAACTTGGGTGACATGTTGTGCGGCCTAGAATGTAGCTGGGGGTGTTGAGATGAGTTTGTCCACGTCGTCGTGGAAAGTGTTCTGGTCGTCGAACATGTCTAAAATTGGTGTTGTGCTTCTCATCCTCTATATCGGCATCTCTGTCTATGTTGTTGTTTTTTATCCGCTTGACTTCGGTACAAGGTTTTGGAACAACCCTTCATATTGGGCTGACAACCCGAGAGAAGCCCCTCCAGAGTGGACAGCGTTTTTCACAACCTCTTCCCCGCCCCGACACATGGTTTTCAGGCTAGAGAAACCCTCCGAATACACCGTAACACGGTTCCGCTATAGCTACCCTGGTTTTCCCAGCTTCGTCTCACTAACCGTCTCGGGGGTCACCTACAGCTCGAGACCTCCGACTCTTTTGTTTGAGCTGGTTAGACCTGATGGAAAAGTTGTCCCCTTCTACGTCTTATCGGTTTCGAGGCCTCTGCCCGGTGAGCAGCCTCCTTACAAAAGGCATTACGAAACACCGTTGAGGGTATTCGTCAGCGGAGACCCTGATGCATCCTCTTTCGTCAGCAGGTTTCTACGAAACGAGTATGGGTTGGAGGTGGCTCCTGACGAGGTTTTGCGAACAGGTGTGGAGCGCTATATTTTCGGCGAGTTTGTGAATGGTGAGCTTGTTCCTCTGACGGGGGACTATGTTCTGGCTGTGACAGTGAGTAAGGCTGATGAGATGGATACAGTGGATGAGGTGAAGGTGGTTTTCGGTGGCAGGGTCTACGGTGTCTTGGGCACCGATAGGCTGGGAAGAGACCTCGCGACTGGCCTTCTATTCGGGTTCCCCGTCTCCCTCCTCGTGGGGTTTGTGACAGCTTCGCTAACAACGGCGATAGGCTCGCTCCTCGGCATGTTCAGCGGCTACATCGGCGGAAAAACAGACACAATAATTCAGAGAACATGCGACATATTGAACAACATACCGTTGCTTCCGCTGCTCATCTTCTTCACATTCATACTGAGGCCAAGCATCTGGATAATCATAGCCATCCTAGTAGCCTTCGGATGGTCCGGCCTCGCAATTATTGTCAGAAACATCGTTATGCAGGCGAAGACGGCGCAGTTCGTCGAGTCGGCGGAATCTATAGGCGTACCACGCGGCCGAATACTGAGACGCTACATCTTCCCACAAATAGCGCCCTTCCTCATAGCGCAGCTAATCTTCTCCACACCCTCAGCCATTTTAGCTGAAGCCGCTCTAAGCTTCCTGGGCCTGGGCGACCCCTCGCTACCCAGCTGGGGCCAGATACTCGAGTATGCTTTCAGAAGTGGTGGAGTTAACCTCGGGCTGTGGTGGTGGGTTTTGCCACCAGGAGCACTGATTGCGCTGCTCTCCTTCACATTCGTGATGCTCTCGATGGGGTTGGAGCCTGTAGTAAGCCCGAGGCTAAGGAGGATGATTTGAAGATGCTCAATGTAGTCAACTTGGTTGTCTACTATGGTCTCGGCGGCAAGGTTGTGAAAGCAGTTGACGGTGTGGACTTTAGCGTCGGTGAAGGCGAGGCCCTTGGACTCGTCGGCGAATCTGGATGCGGAAAAACCAGCACAGGCCTCGCCGTGATAAGGATGCTCCCCCCCAACGTCGTCAAACTCGGTGGAAAAATCCTGTTCGAAGGCATCGACATACTCTCCATGAATCCCAAGGATTTTGCGAAAGAATATCAGTGGAGAAAGATTTCGATGGTTTTTCAGGGGGCGATGAACAGCTTCAACCCTGTTTTGAGGGTTGGGCTGCAGGTTGCGGAGCCCCTGATGGTTAAAGAGGGTGTTTCTAAGGCAGAGGCCCTCAACAGAGCGAGGCAAGTCTTCAGACAAGTGGGCCTACCTCCCGAGTACGTTGATAGATACCCTCATGAGCTGAGCGGGGGGATGAAGCAAAGAGCTCTGGTGGCGATGGCGTTGATAATGCAGCCCAAGCTAATAATCCTCGACGAGCCTACATCTGCTCTGGATGTCTCCATCCAAACCCAGATTATGAACATGCTCAAACGCTTGAAAAGAGAGCACGGCCTCTCGATGATATTTATCACACACGATTTAGCTCTCGTAAGCGACATCGCGGATGAGATTGCGGTGATGTATGCTGGAAAGGTTGTGGAGCTGGGTCCATCGGAGAAGATTCTATGCACACCTCTTCATCCATATTCCTCTAAGCTTCTCAGCTCCACGCCGAGGCTGAAAGGCCCTAGGACACTCGACTACATACCCGGCGCGCCTCCCAGCCTCACAGACCCGCCGACGGGATGCAGATTCCATCCCCGCTGCCACCGCGTCTTCGAGAAATGCGTAACAGAGGAGCCGCCGTGCTTTGTCCAAGACGGAGTCGGGGTCCGGTGTTGGCTTTACCAAAGTGATGAGGCTGGGAAAACATGACCCTGATACGTTCACTTGTTACACAGGCTGTGACGCTGGTTTTTGTGTTACTCACCGTGCTCCTAATGGTGGCTGTTGTTCTCGGAGCGACAGGTGTGTCCGACAAGATTCTCTCAGCGTATGTAAACGAGGAGCTGCGTGCGGTGAGGCAGAGTCTCTCTCAGAGGATTAAGGACCCTGTTGAGCTGGAGAAGGCCCTTGAACAGGTTAGGCTGGAGCTGGAAAAATCATACGGATTGGATAGGCCGTGGTATGAAAGGATACCGTCGCTTATACTGCGGGTTCTCACACTCGACCTCGGCTACTCAAGAACGATTACAAGCTTCGCGGGAAGCCGAAAAGTGGCAGACATCATAGTGGAACGTCTACCTTACTCAATATTGCTTGTCACGTCGGCGGTGGTGATAAGCGCTGTCATCGGGATAAACTTTGGATTGAGAACAGCTTCGCGTAGAGGCTCTCTTTTCGACAAACTTATCTCATACACAGCTGCTGCGTCGTATGGACTGCCGTCTTGGTGGACAGGGCTGATACTGCTGCTGGTTTTCTACTTTTACCTAAGGCTGCTACCCCCAGGAGGGATAATGAGCACTCCACCCCCCACAGAGCCTTTAGCCAAGGTTCTCGACGTGCTCTGGCACGCAGTGCTTCCTCTCATGACACTTGTGACAGTTATAGTCGGAGGATGGGCTTACGTGACCCGGACAATCGTCCTTAACATCACGCAGGAGGACTTCGTCACCGTCGCCAAAGCCAAAGGACTTCCCGAAAATCTTCTCCGAAGAAGATATATACTGAGACCAGCCGCTCCACCCATAGCCACAAACATCGTCTTCGCCATAGCCGGCTCCCTAGGAGGCGCAATACTTACCGAGACAGTTTTCAATTGGCCAGGAATGGGCAGACTCTACTACGACGCAATCACAGCCTTCGACGAAGGCCTCGTCGTCGCTCTAACATTCATCTACACAATAATCTACATCACAGCCCGGTTTATTATCGAGGTTTTGGTGACGGTGTTGGACCCGCGGGTGCGAGTCTAAGCAGTCTTGAAACAATCATACAGCCTGGCAATATCTAGCTTCTTCATCTTCAGTATCATCTGGGTCAAAGCCATTACCTGCCGTGGGCTGCCGCTCTGCAGCATCTTATCCATGTCTCTGTGGACAACCTGCCATGACACTCCATACTTGTCCTTGAGCCAGCCGCATTGCTCAGCCTCCGGCACAGCCGAGAGACTCTCCCAGTAATAGTCGATTTCATTTTGTGTTTCGCAGTAAATCATGAAAGAGACAGACTCGTTGAAGGAAAAATCAATTGATACGCCGCGGTCCGATGCCGAGAACCACTGGCCCTCAAGCATGAATTCTGTGAAAATTGATTTCCCCTCGAACAGGCTTGATAGTTGTCCCTGTCTCGAGTTCTTGAATACGGAGATGTAAAATTCGCTCGCTTGCTTCGTCTTGCCTTTGAAGAGTAGATGTGGAACTATGAATGCGTCTACCCATTTTTCAACCGGCAAAACAACCTGCCACGAAAGCCCGAATCTATCCTCGACCCAGCCATACTTACCCAGCGGAGGATAATCATCTAGGGGCATCAAAACATTTCCCTTCTCAGCCAACCTCTCCCAAACAGATTCAACGATTTTTTCGGAGTATCCTGAGAAGTTGACCACGAAGGAGATCGAAGGGTTGAAAGAGAAGTAAGGGCCTCCGTTTATGGCTATAAACTTGTAACCGTTGATTTTGAACCAGATAAGTTCTGCATCGCCTGATGGGGTGTTGGGCAACACCATTGATGCAACAATATGTGAAAATGGGAAAACCGTTGCATAGAACTCGGCAGCATCCCTGGCATTCGAATCAAACCATAGATGAGGAACAATACGCTGCATCTTCTCCATCGATGAGACACTTATCCGACGTGTTTTTTCGCAGTTGTTTAAAAACTTTTATAAACAGGGTTAGAAGGTGGTAGACATCATGAAAACCTTTCTCGTAGCCGTTGTGGTTGTCTCGCTGTTTGCGGGAGCTGCCGCCGCAGCTGTCGCCTACAGCTTTGTTTTAGGCGAAACCGAGGCAAGATATCAAAAGCTTCTAGATGATATGAGAGCCGAAAACCTTGAACTACAATCCCGTCTCAGCGAAGCCGAGAACACAGTCAACAGGCTACGCTCCGACTTGAGCAGCCTACAGACATCCCTGCAAACCGCTGAAAACAGGGCTCAACAATTTTCCGAAAGGATAAATTTACTTGAGAACCGCTTGAATCAACTTTCCTCACAGCTTGAGGCGGCCAACACCGAGTTGAAAAACCTGCGAAGCAGCATGGAATCAATCAAAAACGTGATGGCCCTTCTTGAGAATGATAGGGTTTTGATAAGCTGGTTGAGGAGCGAGCCTCCGGGAACAAGGGAGGGTGATAGAGAGTATTGGAACGAGACAAGGGCCCTCGCCGTGAAGAGTGACCCCAACCTCGTGCTAACAGTTGACAAAATCTTAGACAACCTCGACCTCTACTATGACTGGGTTGAGCAGTTTCCTCAGTTAACCGATGTTACGCGTGACGAGCTTATCAGATGGTGTCCACTTTATATCGATTGGCTTCTTAACGCGCCGCCCGGTGTGGAGGAGTATAACAACGCAGTGAACCAGCTTCGGGAAGAGATTTTGCTCACGGTTATCGCTCATATCGACTCTTTGAGCAGGGTTTTGGAGGGTTAGCGTCTTCGTGTAAGTATGAATGCTGCGGCGACTACAACTGCTACGCCCACCACAGCTATCACCAGCCATGTCGGGATGCTGGGCTGTTCCGTTGGTTGCTGTGTTGTGGTGGCTATGGGTGTTGTAGTGATTGTTTGGGTTGCCGCTGTTCTCCTGACCTCCAGTTTCTCTACAACGTTGAAGGATTGAGCTACTTTGTCGCTGTACACCACCATCCCAAGCTCCAGCAGCCCGGGAGTAAGAGTGGATGTGACTGTGGATGGCAATCTTATCTCTATCTTTCCGCCCATGGCTCGCTCTCTCCCCGAGGCTATCGTCTTCCCCGAAACGGCGTCGACAATCCTGTAGGCCACAGCTGTGTCGTCGGGTCCAGCCACAGAAACAGTGACCACGGAGTCGGCACCAACAACCACGGAGTCCTGTATCCTCGTTATCCTCGGCTTCTCCACAGCTCCGAAGAACCATTTACCTGGTTTGAATGGGTATGATGGGTCTCGGTAGGCTCTCAGTTCTGCGAACTGTGAGGCGGGGTCAAATGCTGCGAGGATGTAGGGCCCGTTGCTGACCACTGCGAGGTTGTAGGTGTTGACCCAGTTGAGTAGAGCCCTGTATCTTGTCTGCGCATTTTCCAAGGTCTCGTATCGCTTGTCGCCGACGGTGAAGACGTTCGCGGGAAAGATGTTGCGTGTGATGAAGTCGTTCAAAGCGGTTTTTACCAAGCTGACCTGCTCGCGGAGAACGAGGTTGAGCTGGTCCACCCTGAAACGGGCCGCCGCTGTGTCGCTATATGTTACAAGCCGTCTGTTGAAGACAAGTTCATCCGAGACCGCCAACAGCTCCCAAGGCATGCCCCCGCCGAAGACATCGGCGTATTCGGCGATGTAGTCTGGCTCAAAGTTCCAATAATCTACATAGACCTCCAGTGAACTGTCCCCGACTATGCGGAAGCCTTTGAATGTCTCAAGAATAGGTCTCGACGTGTACGCTATTGCGAATTCTATCCTGCTCTTTGTCTCATCATAAGCCAAGTCGAAGGTCTGATATATTCTGTAGAGGATGTCAGCCATGGTTATGGGGATGCCGTGATGCCACTTGGACGAGGTGTAGAGGCTGTAGTCGAAGGTTACTTTGCTGACGGCAACCGTGCCAGGGGCCACGTTTTTCCAAGTTTTCGAAACAGGGTCCCAGACAAATGCATCTGGTGGAACCTTGAGCGTCCCCGAGGGCCCGGCTGTCTCAACTGTGTAGCTTGCTCGGAAAGGCATCGGCAGACCAGTGAATGGGTGACGTGTTATCGAGGGGTCGGAGACAGCTCTCCACAGGTCGGCGCTGTAGACGTCGCCAAACCCTCCCACAGGGTTCCAGACAGTTCTCGGCGTCCACACCCAGAGATGCCCCACGTTCAGAACATCCTTGCCCGGTATGTGTGCTTCACGGAAAGTCCACAGACCTCTCGCACCCGCCGCAAGGTCCTCAGAGACACCTCGTACCTCGGCTTTCATTGGTGTGCTCTGTAGAACCACCGCCACCCAGACTCTAACACTTTCCGAAATGCATTCGCTTAGGGCCCGGAGATAGAGCTGGTTTCTCTCCTCCTTTCCGCTGTACTGGCCCTTGAAAATCCGTTGCCCAAGGTCGTCAAGCAATGGGTTTCTGTATTGCCAGAAGCCAAACTCTTGCCAGCCTGGCATGTTGCCAAGCCACGGGGCGCAGAACTGGTTGATTGATGTGGAGTCATATTTCTCAAGTGCCCCTCGCCCCCATCCCTCGGTGTAAAGATGCCACGTGAACTCTGCCGGGTCGGTTGTGTATACTCGTGCGATGGCTTGTGCAAAGGGGAGATAAATTCTCTCTACGGTAAAGCCTATTTTCTCAAGCTCAGAGGCGACAAGGTCTCCGAGCTCCCGCCGCTCATCCTCCGTCCTAATCACGAACTTAACCGATACAGGCTTGTCCCTGTAAAACCATTTGCCATCCCTCTTCTCCGCACCCGCGGAGGTCAACGCGCCCGTGATTAGTCGGTTGGCGTACTCTGGGTCATACCTTATTCCCGCCTCCAGGATTGATTCGAAGAACTGTGCGTAGTCGTAGTCGTAGGGTGAGAGAGGTGTTGTCATGGGTGAAGCATATCCTCTATAGAGTTCTTTGACGACGTAGTCTCTGTTTACGAGGTATTGGAAGGCCTGACGCACCTCTTTTATGCTGAAGGGGTTTAGCCCAGTTGGGTCGGGGGCGGGGTTGAGGATGATTGAGAGAAGCAGTGAAGGCGCTTTCACAATCTTTATGCCCGGGTTGTTTTCAAGAGCTTGGACACGAGAAACCCTCATGTTGTAGAGATAAAGGTCGATGTCGCCTCTCTCAAGGACCTGCGGCGCAATCTCCTCGGCATAAGCTCTCACCCTGATGACATCGGTCGCTGGACCGGGCTTATCATGGGGCGGTCTATATTCTTGACCCCATGCGGAGACAGTGGACAACATCAACAACAGCAGGATGGTCAACGCTTTTTTCATGCCTTCCTCTCCCTTCTAGCGGATATCGCCAAGCTTACTAGGGCTGCTGCAAGCGCAACTATCGCCAGTCCAAGAACTATGTCCAGTATGGGGCTGGAGCTTGTTTGGCTTAGCTGAGGTTTCAGCCTTTCGGCGACGGCGTCGGCTAGCTTGTCCACCTCTATCGATGGCGTGAGTGTTGACAGTTTTTCCTCGACTGATTTAATCACCTCATCCCTTGCGGCCCTTAGCTGGTCGTTGATGTTGTTGAAGCCGAAGCTTGTATAGTAGGTTGCTTCGGCAACGTTTCCCAGCACGTCTATGGCTCTGATGAGGTGAGCTCCTTCGCCGGATACGGGTATGTAAATGGTTGCGGTGAATCTGCCTACCGAATCTGTTGCGAAAGACGAGACCACAACTCCATCAAACTCTATGAAGACCTCGCGCTGACGAGGAGCAAACCCGTCTCCGATGATGGTTATCACCTGTCCGGCGGGGCCCTGCGGCGGGCTTGTGAAAATGCTGGGAGACTTGACGGGCCTCTGTCTCGCGAATCCGATGTCCTGGTTAGGTGCTCCGCGGAACCCTGCTCGCGAATCCGTCCAAACCATGTAAACATCTGTGTTGGTCGCCGCTATTCCCCAATAGTCTCCGACAAACTGAGGTATTCCGTAGGCTGGGTTTGAGGGATAATCGGTCACCCGTGAGTTCTCCATGAATGTCGTCCCGCCGTCCGTTGAACGTGTGTAGTATATGTGGTAGCGGTAGTTATCGGGGTCGTCTCGCATGTCTCCCCACATTATGTGGATTGTTCCGTTGGGTGAGACGGCCATCGTGGGGAAGAACTGGTTTCTCTGCGTCAAATCATCGTTTATTCTCTTAGGCTTTGACCAAGTGGCTCCGCCGTCAACTGATTTTGAGAAGTAGATGTCGGAAAGGTCGCCGGGATTAGCTCCCACGGCTCCGAAAACGATATAGGCCTCGTTGCTGTTTGCTGGATTAGTCTTTAGAACGGGAAACATAGAGGACCATGACCTGAAGTAGGTGGGTGTGAGGAAGAATGGCTGTTCCCATGTGCCGCCAGGTATCACCGGCGAGGGTTTTGACCAGGTTCTCCCCCCGTCTCTTGAAACTGTAACCATGGGTGTGAACAATCCCTTGAAAGGTCCGTCGTCGAGGGAATCATAGTATGCCACGTAAACTGTTCCGTCTTCTGCTACGTGGACGTGGCTTCCTTGAACGAGCCTGGCATCCTCGTCACCTGCCAACCCGCTGAAAACGGGGCTGACAGCCACGGGCGATGTCCATGTCAATCCTCCATCCGTTGACTTGACAAGTTTTATCGAAACCTCGATGGTCGGCTCGCCTACGAAGGGGTAAAAGTCAAGGAATGGATATATGATTCTGAACTCTGTGTATGTGACGTATATCGCGTCTTTCGCCGGGTCGTTTTTGTCGGGCCCCACATCCATCCACGGCTTGTCCAAGAACGAGACAGAGGCTCTGTCAACTTGTGGGACAACTCTACCACGTGAGGCAATTAAGGGAGAGCTCCAGCTGAGTCCACCGTCCTTGGATACTGAGACGGTTACGCTTGCCACCTCGGTCTCGTAAAGCAGCCGCCCTATCCTCAAGGGCCTTGCCCCTATCGAGAGAAGCGTGTAATAGACCGTTCCATCTCTGCCAAAGTCGACGACAGGGTCGCTGCAAAAAGTGTCCTCCGGACCCGGCGAAGGCATGCCTGGGCCCCTCCATGTCTCACCTCCGTCGAAGCTCACATATGAGACGGCGCAGGATACGTCGAAGTCATGTGACACGACGACGATGTGGTCAGGGTTGTTGGGGTTTACGGCGACATGTGGCTCGTTCTGGTAAGGCCTGTTGCCGATGTCATAGGTCAACATTATGTTTCGGCTGAATTTCGCAGTCGGCGAGCGGTAGGGTATGTTTATCAAGGGTCCCATCGGCTTCGCCGCATCGGTCACCGTAGGAAGAATAAATCCCTCAAACTCTCTCTCCTTAAACTCGGCTCCAAGCCTGTAGGCTGCGCCCCCAGAAATTCTTTCCCCCAGCATATCAGAGGTGGTCAAGAGCTTCGAAGAGGGCCCGCGTTCCGCAAACTCCTCACCCCATTCAGCACCAAAGCCTAGAGGAATTGCTAAGCCAGCAGAAAGAAGCAGAACCAGGACTAGTGCTCCAAAACGCATGGATAAACATGTTAAACTATTGGATTAAACGTTTTTCCCAACACTCGACTAGGTAGAGCAATGTTTAAACGTGGTCGCGTCGGGTTGAAGACGTGGTTCCGAGAATAGTTCTAGCAGCTTGGCTTCTGGCTCTGATGTTTACCTCTTCTGCTTCTGGGCAGGAGTTGGTTCCGGGAACAGGGTTTAGCTCGGCTCTAGAGCTTACACCTGGCTCATACACGTTCGCCCTCGCCCCAGGCGAGATACATTTTTTCAAGATACCGCTTGAGCCGGGAGACATACTGGTCGCAAAGGTGCGGATGGCCTCCAACCAGGATTTTGACCTCTACCTTCTCAACCCAATTAGGGAAATTGTTGGACAAAGTGTACGCGCCACTGGTTTGACCGACGCTGTTGAATACACGGCCGTGGAAAAAGGGCCTCACTACATTGTTGTGCTCGGCTTCGGAGACTCTTCAGGCGTCTATTCACTCACGGTCTCGGTTATCAGGCCCAAAACGGTTACACAGACGGTTACGGCTGTTGTGACCGAGCGGGTTACCGAAACAGTGACAACGCATGTCTTCAACACTAACACCGTGGTCTCGGAAAAGCTTGTCACAGTTTTTGACACGGAGAGGGTTGAGGTGGAGAAGGCTCCATGGACGGCGGCGGGTCTAGCTATTTTGGCGGCGGCCCTACTCTACACAGGACACGCAGCAACCGAGGCGTTGAAAAGCCGTTACAAACAACACACAGAAGAAGATAAACCCGCGTCAAGCACGTCAGTATAGATGACAGGCCACCCAACGACCCCTTCTCACTTCACGTAGAGGCGGGTCTTCAACTCGGCAGCGGTCAAAGGCCTTAGGACATCGTGGATGAAACCTGCAGCCTCTGGGGATGTTTTGGGGAGAGGGGAGCTCGCCTTGTATAGTCTCTCTCTCAACAAACCTGTTGCGGGGGTCCGGCTCGGGGATAGATGCTATTAACCCCTGTGTGTATGGATGCAAAGGCTCAGACAAAATTTCCTCAATCCCACCCATCTCCACAATCCTTCCCAGATACATAACCGCAACCCTGTCAGCGAAGTAGCGCGTTGTCGCAAGGTCATGAGAGATGTATAGAATGGCCATGCGGTAACCTTTACGAAGAGTATTAAGCACTTCAAGCACCTCAGCCCTGCTAGATGCATCAATCATCGAGACAGGCTCATCCGCTACCAGGTACCTCGGCTTTAACACGATTGCTCGGGCTATCGCGACACGTTGACGCTGGCCTCCAGAAAGCATATGAGGATACTTTTGGGCAAAATCCTGCGGAGGCATGAGCCGCACATCCTCGAGAGCCTTGTAAACAATTTCAGTTCTCTCTGCTTTATCCTCGACACCGTGGACGAGAAGCGGTTCCTCCACAAACTCTCCCACACTCATGTAAGGGTTGAGGCTTGCGTAGGGGTCTTGGAAAATCATCCGCGTCTCCCGCCTCAGTTTTCCCAGCCTACTCTCAGGCAAATGGGTTACATCGAACCCGTCGTAGAATATTCGGCCGGATAGTGGTTTGAGAAGTCTTATGCTCAGTTTCCCGACGGTTGTTTTCCCACTGCCCGACTCACCAACCAAGGCCACAGCCTCATTCTCGGATATGGAGAGGCTGACGCCGTCGACAACCTTTACTGAGCGCGACCCCATCAGGCCTCGCCGCATACTATACGAGGCTGTTACGTTCTCGAGAACGACCAATTCCAAACCACTTCGCCCATAAACAGGACTCGTCGGCAAAACAGGCGCGGATTCAGAGCAAACTAGTCTGTTCCGCTCTCTTGGGCATATAGCTCTTGAAGGACGTCTCTCGCCGACACCACTCCCACGAGCTTACCAGCGTCGTCGACCACAACAATATGTCTTATCCTATGCCGCCCCATTTCCTCAGCGGCATCCTCCACAGAGGCGTCAGCCGGTAGGGTGATAATATCTCTTTTACATATTTCACCCACCTTCACATCAAAGTCCCTCCTCTCAGCCAGCGTCCGCACAACATCCCGCTCAGACAAAACTCCAACCATCCGCCCATTCTCCAAAACAACGATAAACCCTATGTTCTGCTCCGCCATAATCTTGACAACATCATAAAGAGTTGCCGAAGAATCTATGGTTATAGGCGCTCTTCTCACAAGCTCTTTTAGCATCATTCAAAAAAAGGTAAACAAATATATAAATATGTGAAAAACGGCGCGCAGTCGCTCAAAAATCATGGATATTCCTGAAAAACGCCGGGGGTGGGATTTGAACCCACGCGGCCCGGAAAGGCCACCGGCTTTCTTGACCAGCTTGTATGATCTCGAGGCCGGCCCACTGCCTGGCTGTGGGACCCCGGCTTCTTCCTGTGTTGCTGTTTGCCGTTTTTATACATAGTCTTCTCTGTTTATGAGGTTGTCGGGAGTTTGTCCCGAGAAGTATTTTACGATGTTTTGGATAGCTGTTTTCAGCATTTTTTTGTAGACCTCTGGTGAGCCGAATGCTCCTGCTATCCATGGTGTTCCCACGAAGTTTGGAAGCTTGATGAGCTCTGTTTCCCATGGTTCGTTTCTTTTGACCTCCCACCATACGTCTGTTGCGAAGACGATGTCCTGCCTCTCTTTTAGAAAGGCTATGAGGTCTTCTCGGTTAACCACCTCAGCCCGACCTACGTTCACCACTATACACCCTTTCTTAAGAAGAGGAAGGTTGTTTCGGTTGAACATTCCTCTTGTGTATTTGGTCAAAGGTGTGGAGATAACTATGATGTCGGCTTCTGGCAGGGCCTCTTCCAGCCTTGTCCAGGGAAGAGTTACGTCTGCGTATCCTCTTGCCTTGCCTGACTTTGTAACACCTATCACACGCATGCCGAAGCATCTCGCCACTTCAGCCACCTTCACACCTATCGACCCCATTCCAACTACGAGCATTGTTCTTCCGTTGAGCTGCAAAACTTCGACGTCTCTCTCAAACACAGCATTCCGCACTCTACCAAAATAATGTGGAATTTTCTTGGCGATGCTCAGTATCATGGCCCATGTGTGCTCGGATACGGCCTCGGCGTTTGAGCCCATGTTTCCGGCGACCAAAACATGCTCGGGGAGATGCTGCCACGCTACACCATCAACGCCTGCTGAAAGCACCTGCACGAACTTGAGGTTTTCTAGCTTGGCTATCTCCTCGGGCTTAAGCGTTATGCATAGAACCGCCTCCGCTGTTTTCTTGGATTCCTCGAAGTTTGATGAATTCTTCGTAACGACTTCGGCGTATCTCTCTATTTGCCTGACTGATTCTTGGTCAAGCTCGACGTAGGAGAGAAATGTTCTTTTCATCCGCTGAAGGTGTCTTCAGGAGGTGGATAATAAACCTCTGTGACAAGTTTCCTTGAGCAGTAGATGCAGTATACGACTGTTTTTGCGCATTCCTGCATGTAGACTGCGCCGCAGCTGCATTCGATTATGATGTCTGCTTCTGACTGTGGCTGTGAGGGTAGAAGAGGTTTGATTGGTTTGCCGCAGTATGCGCATATTCGGGAGAGTGCGAGAACGTCTCTGATGGTGAATAGGCCTATGATTTCGTCGTCGCGTGTTACGAGCAGTCTCCTTACCTTTTTTCGGTTCATGAGGTCAACTGCCTCCAGCAGCGTTGCTTCTATGTCGATGGTTATCAAGGGTTTTGACATCACTTCTTTGACTGTTGTCTGGCTGGGGTCTTTCCCAGCCGCAACAACTTTTGAGACGACGTCCCGCTCGGTCACCAGACCCACGGGTTTCCCCTTATTGGTTATGACTATGCCGCTGATTTTTTTCTCAGCCATAACCTTCGCCGCCTCCACCACTGATGAATCCTCCTCGATGCTTATTATCGGGCTTTTCACAACATCCCTAACCTTCGCCGTTTGCCACAACGGTTGTAGTGTAGCTGGGTGTGATAAAAGCGTTGTCTGGACTTGTAAAGGCTCAAATAACCCGGGAAAAGGATAATCTTTGATGAAGGTTTTACAGGCCTCCGACATTCATGGAAGCATGGCGGCGGCATCGGCTCTTGCGGAAAAGGCCGTGGATTACGACATCGTGGTGCTGGTCGGCGACATCACACATTTTGGAGCTATTCCGCAGGCTGAGCCGATTCTCGCAACGGTTGCGAAATGTGGGCGGCCGATTTTCTTTGTTCCAGGCAATTGTGACCATCCCTCTCTCCTAACCTGGCGTCCATCCAACAAGAACATCATTAACATTCATGGCTCAAACGTGAGTCAAGGCGCCTACGATTTCTACGGGCTTGGGGGAGGAAACCTCTCACCCTTCAACACTTTGATAGAGTTCAGCGAGGAAGAGTTTGAGGATATGCTCTCCAAATTCACCCCCGCGGCTGAAAATTTTATCCTCGTCTCACATACACCGCCTTTTGGGGTAGACGCAGACCTGGGTCGTGGCCGTCATCTCGGCAGCACGGCTATCAGAAAATTTGTCGAGGCCAAGAGACCTTTGGCAGTTTGCTGCGGCCACATACATGAGGGACGCTCCATATCGAGGATAGGTGAGACCGTGGTGGTGAACGCTGGGCCCGCAAAAGAGGGGTTCTACGCATCACTCAAGATAGATGGCAGAGAAGTTAAAGCAGAGCTGCACAGTTTTTAGCATATATGCCTCGGAAACAGCTCGTGGCAGAAGTAATCAACGTAGGCAACGAGCTTCTCGACGGCCGGACAATTAACACAAACCTAAACTGGCTGTGTGGGAAACTTTCTGAGCTTGGATACGTTGTCAGGAGAGCAACCATAGTCAGAGATGATTTGAATGACATAGCCAAAGCGGTGCGCGAGGCTCTTAGGCGTAAGCCTATGTGGCTCTTCATCAGCGGCGGCCTTGGGCCTACCCATGACGACAAGACGCTTCAAGCTGTTGCAAGGGCCCTCGGAAAGAGGCTGAAACTTGACAAAGAGGCTTTCGAAAGCATCCGTCGTCGATACCTGGAGCTGGCTGAGGCAGGAGTCATCAAGGACCCGTCGCTGACAAAAGAGAGGCTTAAGATGGCGAAGCTTCCTGAGGGCTCGAAGCCGCTTAGAAACCGTGTCGGCACAGCTCCGGGTGTGCTGCTGGAGAAATCAGGTGTGAAGATTGTTTGTCTTCCCGGTGTCCCGAAGGAGTTGATGGATATTTTTGAGAATGAGCTGCGACCGCTTCTCCGTGAAACAGCGGGTGATAGAGGTTTTCTCATTCAGCAGCTGTTTGTCGAGGGGGTTGTGGAGTCGCGTCTCGCCCCGCTTCTGGTCGAGACCATGAAAAGGTTCAAGGGTGTTTATCTCAAGAGTAACCCGAAAGGGGCCGAGACGGTTTCACAGGTTATAGTCGACTTTATCGCTGAGAAAAAAGATGAGAAAAAGCTTCTCGAAGCCATGGAGTATTTCAGCAAACGTATACAAGAGATAAAGGCTTAATACTGTTATCCGTCGGAGTGAGCCGTGTCTGCTGAAGAAAGTTTTGAGAAGGCTTGGCGAATGGCTCTCAACTCGCCTACCATGTATAGAGAAGGTTTCAGAAAAGGCGAGACACATTCAAACTCGCTGAACCCGGCATATGTGAGAAGGATTTTCATCGCAGGTGTCGGCGGTTCAGGAATAGTTGGAGACATTATCTCGGCAATCAAAGAACCAAATTCACCGCCTCCTGTGGAAACTCTGAAGACTTTTCGACTGCCGGGTTACGTGGGTCCAGACACCTTGTTAATCCCTGTGAGCTACTCGGGTGACACGGTTGAAACGAGCTGGGCTTTTATCGACGGTTTTTCGAAGAGTGTATCTGTTGTTGGTGTTTCATCGGGCGGCCGGCTTACCTCATTGATGGAGACGAGGGGGTTGCGGGTTGTGAGAGTTTCGGAGGGGCTTCAGCCCCGCTATGCTGTTCCTGAGATGGTTGGCGCTGTCTACGGCTTGCTGACGGGGTTCGAAGCCTTCTCCCGTGAAAAATTCCTACAAGCTGTCGACGAACTCGAGACATATGCGAAAAAGGTTTCCGAGAATGGTTTGCAGCCGGTGGTTGAGCATGCGAGACCTTTGCTGGGCAGGCATGCTGTGATTGTTTCGGCCGACAACCTCTATTCTGCTGCTTATAGGCTGAAGTGCCAACTCAATGAGAACGCCAAGCACCCGTGCCATGTGGCCACGGCTCCTGAGGCTTTTCACAACGAGGTCGAGGGGTGGACCAGCCTCGGCAACTACTGCTACGTTTTTCTGCGAAGCAGCTATGAACATCTGATGGTGTCGGATGGCCTTGACTGGATGAAGGAGTATCTCAGCTCAAACGGGGCCGCTTTTATCGAAATCAGTGTAGAGTCTTCATCGCCTGTATCGGAGGTTCTGAAGTTTTTGCTGATGGCCGATTTGCTGAGCCTCGGCGTCGCCCACCTTAAGAAAGTTGACCCAATAGGGCTGCAGACTTTGCCCAGGCTTCGGCCCATTCTCAGACGTCATTTACCCTAAGCTTCTGCAGCAAGGGAATTGCTTCGATTTTCTCACGTGGCAGCAGGTTCCAGATTATTCCGGAAGGTTTCGGGTTTTTCGGACAGTTTATCACTCTGGTGTTGGTGAATATCCTGTCGACAGGCAGGTCATAGGCTTCATGAGGTATCTTGTCAACCACCTGAAGGTCGTGAACAGTTGTGTAAACAGGAGTATCTTCATCTACTTTGGAAAACGTTCTAAGCAGAGCATACTCAATCTCTGAATATCCCTCACCTTTTCCTATTCTCCAGCCCATGGGCGAGACAGCCACGCTTCCTACAACCACCAAATCGATGCTGGGCAGGTCTCTTGGCTCAACTTTCGCACCATATCTATACGCACCCGCTATCGTTGCAGCATCCCTCAATCCACGTTGGTGAAGCTTTTTCGGGTTAATCAAAAGGAAGCCGTGTTTGATTCTCGGAGTGGGCATGATGAGTTTTTTGCCGTCGCGCAGGACATTCCGGCGCACGGGTGCTTGTGGAGCATCGGGGTTAACTTTGACAACATCGGCGTCGATGTAGTGTTTGCTTTTGCGTAATAGGTTGGCTGCCTCGGCTGCTCCCTTGAAGTTGGGTATCCGCCCAGCCACAGGTGTTGGAAAAACCGCTACTCCGCGCTCCTCAAGCAGACGCCAAATTCTCTGCCGAATCTCCTGCTTAGATGCCGTGTCTCTATCGCCCACGGCGAACTTCTTTCAAAAGCTGTTCATAGCTTTCTTTAACCTCATCGACTGCAGCCTCATCCTCAAGCGTCGTCAAGTCACCCAAGCTCCCGCCAGTTGCCACTGCTCTCAAAACACGTCTCATAATCTTCCCGCTGCGTGTTTTTGGCAGCTTCGAAACAAATAGAATACTTGACGGTGTAGCTATCGCTCCATAGGTCTCTCTAACATATTTTATTAGCTGTTCAGCTGTTTCATTTCCTCCCTGGTAACCTGATTTCAAAACCACGAAGGCGACAGGTGTTTCTCCCTTTATTTCATCTGGGACGCCTACGACGGCGGCCTCCGATACAGCTGCATGAGATACAAGAACCGACTCAAGCTCGTAGGTGCCTATCCTGTGTCCAGCAACTTTCAAGACCTCATCAGCCCTGCCCGCAACCCAAATATATCCATCAACATCCTTGACAGCATAATCGCCTGTGAAAAACACTCCGTTCACCTTCTCCCAATAAACCTGCCTATATCTCTCAGGCTCCTTCCACATACCCGTCGGAGGCCCCAGCATACCGGGCCACGGCTTCCTGATCACAAGATACCCTCTTTGACCCGGGGCGGCGACGACGCCCTTCTCATCGACGACTTCTGCATCTATTCCGGGGAGGGGTAATCCGTTTGTTCCGGGTTTAAGAGGTGTGAGCATTAAGCCGGGTAGATGGCTTATCAAGATTCCGCCTGTCTCGGTCATCCACCATGTCGAGCCGACGGGGCATCTCCTTTCCCCGACCACTTCGAATAGCCATTTCCATGCCGCGGGGTTAATCGGCTCGCCGACGCTGTGAATTATTCTTAGGGTTGAGCGGTTGTGTTTCTGGACGGGTTCATTTCCAAAGCGCATAAGCATCCTAACGGCGGTCGGAGTCGTGTAGAAAATCGTCACACCGTTTCTCTCTATAATCTGCCACCATCTCTCGACCGTGGGATAATCAGGCGTCCCCTCATACATCACGATGGTTGCACCAGCCATCAAGGGGCCGAAAACTATGTAGCTATGGCCCGTTACCCAGCCAATGTCCGCCGTGCAGAAATAAACGTCATCGTCTCTGATGTCGAACACCCATTTCATCGTCGAGTTGAGAAGAACCGCGTAACCACCTGTATCATGTATAATGCCCTTTGGCTTACCCGTGGTGCCCGATGTGTATAACACATAGAGCGGATGAGTCGAGTCCAGGGGCTCGGGTTCTACACTCACATTTTCTGGAACAGTCCTCAGCAAATCATGCAGCCAAAAGTCACGCCCCTCCTTCATTGAGACCTCGTTTCCAGCCCTCTTCACAACCACAACCTTCTCCACATCCGTGGACTCCACGGCTTTGTCAACCACTTCCTTCAAGTTAATCAGACGCCCCCTCCGGTAAAAACCGTCAGCAGTAACCAATACTTTGGCGCCCAGGTCGTTTACGCGTATAGCAAGGTTCTCAGCCGAAAACCCGCTAAACACCACGGTGAATATTACACCAATCCGAGCGAGGGCAAGCATGGTGATGGGCAGCTCCGGAATCATCGGTAGATAGATGGCTGCTCTATCGCCCTTCCTAAGACCGAGGCTAAGAAAGACATGTGCAAGCCTGTTAACCTCACGATAAAGCTCGTAATAGGTGTACTTGCGTGTGCTCAGAGGCCTTCCATCACCGTCAACTGGCTCACCCTCCCAGATGTATGCCACCTTGTTTCTCCTCCAGCTTTTCGCATGCCTATCGAGACACAAGTAGGAGATGTTAAGCAAGCCTCCCACGAACCATTTGAAGACAAATGGATGTTCACCGCTCTCGAGAACACGGTCCCACGGCCTAAACCATTCAAGATTCCTGGCCTCCTTCTCCCAAAAACCAACAAAATCCTCTACAGTTGTTCTCCAAAACCGTTTATAGGCCTCGATGTCCACGGTTCTCGCCCGCCAGTTCGGAAGCTCCAAATATTCATCAAAAGGCAACGCTTCCGACAAATTTCCTCCGAAAGAATAAAAAAGGCAAAAATAATTTAAGCTTTTTTGAAAACGACAAGAATATAGTTTGGTATATCATTTATGAAACTGTGCCGACATGAAAAGAGTTTTCGAGTTCGTGGATAATGTAACTTCGACAGGTAAACCGTTGCTGCTAGGTTTTCCGGACACAGGTTTGGCCGGGTCCATAGCTGTGTCCTACATGGTTGAGCAGCTGAGGCCTGAGGAAAAGGGGTACGTCGACTCAGCCGAGCTTCCGCCCATCGTCCCTGTCAGAAGAGGGTACCCCAAGGAGCTTATCCGAATATATGAATCAAGCAATTTTCTCACCATTCTCTCAGAGCTGCCTATTCCGCCGATGCTGATAAGAGACTTTTCCGAGGCTTTGGTCGACTGGGTGGTTGATAAGAAATTGGGATGGGTTGGGTGTTTGACGGGCGTGGCTGAGCCGAGGCGTCTGGAGATAGATACACCCAAGGTGTTTATTTTATCTTCTGAGCTGAAGAGAGCCGAGGAGCTGGCCAAGTTTCTCGATGCCGAAGTTTTTCAGGAAGGCTTCATCACGGGCGTGCACGCTGAGATACTTAGACAGGGTCTAAGAAGAGATGTTGAGGTTAACATATTGTTGGCACAGGCTCATCTCAACTACCCCGACCCAGGCGCAGCGGCTCAGCTACTTACGCGGCTGCCCAAGCTAGTGAACGAGCATGTTGACGTCAAACCACTTTTAGAGAGCGAGGAAAACATTAGAATACAGCTACGTGACCTGATGAGACGGACCGCGGAGGCCATGGTTCAGAAATCCCGTGAGATGGAGCTTCCGCCTGTCTACAGGTGAGAAAAAATGTCCGAGTCTCCCTGGGAGTGGTTGAGAAGAATTCAGCGGCGGATGGAGGATGAGATGGAGCGGACGATGCGGATGATTAAGGAGGCGGAGATGAGAACAGGATGCCTGATGCCTCTACACCATGTAATGGACACCGAGGACCAATATGTCATAACAATCGACATGCCAGGCGCCGACAAAGAGAAAATAGACCTCTACGCCGACGAAAACCGCATAATAGTGGAGGCGCCCTGTAGACAAGACATACCATCCGCACGATATGGAAACCGTTACAGACTCATGATAGAGCTCCCCACAGCAATCGACACATCAAACATCAAGGCAAGATACATCCAAGGAGTACTCGAAATCCGAGTATCAAAGAAAAAAACACGAGGAACAAAAATAAAAATCGAATAACACACGCCGCCTAACAATCATACAAACAGCCGAAACAGCGCTTCTACTAGCAAAGTTTAATTTTTTCCTAAATATCGGTATGGTCGTGGAAAAAAAAGAAGATTTGAAAGAAAAGTTAAAGCGGGAGCTCTTGTTAGAGGAGGAGATTACATCCGAGCAGATTGAGAGGGTTAAGAGATTTATTAGGTTCACAAATAAAGGTCAGATAGTTTTTGTGGCTCCGAGGGAGAAATTGCCTCTTCGGGACCAGATACTACTGTATCTCCTAGGTAAAAGATTGGCTCGGGAGGCTGGGCTGGGTGAAAAGGACTCAGCGTCGATAGAAGAGATAAGCAATGGGCTTGGCGCTGATTATTTTCAGGTCGCTGCAAGGCTTTCGGACCTAAAAACTCAACACTACGTTTTGTCCGTTGAACGTGGTGAATACATCATGGTTTTTGCGCGGCTTAACGAGATTCTGGACAGGTTGGAGACAATGATTAAAGAAAAAGTGTGAAGCCGCATGAATAATGGCCTAAAGGAATTGATGATAGATGAATCTGAGGTTTTGATCTCAGAAATTGCAAGGTTGAAAAAGTTTATTGCGATTGCTGAGGATGGCGCGGTTTTGCTTAAATTCTACACCGATATAGCTCTGTATAAAGTTCTCGCATACATGATTGGAAAACTGGTAGTCGCTAAGATAAAGACAGATGCTACCCCGAGCCTTACTCTCGGCGACTTGGCTGTTCTAAGTGGCTTAAGGGGGAGTGATCTCCAAAGCTTAGTGGACAGGAGCAAATACATCGTTTACTTCGGCCATGGACAATATAGGTTCAACACGGTGCACCTAAGAGAGGCGCTCGAAGAACTAGAAAAGGCGGTATCATCCGAATAATTTACTTACACTATCTTGAGGCGTTGTTGTCTTGCGGATGTGTTTGTTGGTAGATAGAATTAAGAGTTGCCGCTCTACATTGTTTTTTGGGTGAGCGGCCGGGCGGGTCACCGGGAGCTCCGGAGGAAGTTCCTTCCCCGTGGGAGGCGCCGCGGCGCCGCGAGGCGCAGGGGGAGACCCTTGGCAACGCCGCAGAAACGAGACCTCCACCACGCAGTGGCCATGACTCGGCGCCTAAGCCGATGAGGAGCGTGGTGGATTGGTTGAAACGGGCGACCCGCGGCGGGAAAGGCCGCTGGGCTGTGAGCAGCCTCCCCGATGCCTGGCGGAAGCCGATGAGACAAATCCCGCCTAAACAGAAGGAGGACTATGAGCCGCACACCCTCTATCTACACTGGTTTGACTACTAGTGTTGAGCCGCATACGCCGCAGATGTAGCGGTCCATCCTCAGCTTTTTTGCATAGGCGAAGGGCGCGTCGCATACGGGGCATTTTAGCCCGATTTCCACTGCTAGGGCGGCTCCACATCCACTGCATGTTCTTGCTTTCAAGGGGTTAATTGTTCTGCATTTTGGGCATGTTTTTTGGACGCCTTCTCTGAGAGGCTCCAGCTTGAGGAGGGGCTGCGCCTGTCTCTGGGTTGATGAAATGTTTCCTGCAGGCGGGAGCTTTGGAATGTTTTGCAGAGTTCTGGACCGGGTTATGTTGATTTTGCTTGACGCTACCGCGGCAGCTAGAGCGGAGACGATTAGCACGCCCGCACCCAGGTAGAGAAACCCGCCTACATCCTCGGGAAAACTCTGCACAGACCCGGGCAACACAGTGAACGCAACATAGTCTATGGAGACGACGCCGATGATGTTGACCGATGCAAGGTGAAAGGTTCTTGCTCCAAGGTTTCTTGCGGCTGAGTTGTAGAGATACAGTTCAGCGACTGAGTAGAGGGTCCAGCTTAGGGCGGCGATTTGGAGGGCTTCACGGGGCAGTGCCTCGGTGAAAGTTAGCAGGATGAGCAGAAACGTGACAACCCCAAGCGAAAATATGACAGCGTATAAGGCCGAGCCCACTCCCGTTCCACGTCTAACATCCCGCCATCCCAGCGCGCGCAAAACAATCGAAACAGGATATGTCACCATCGCGGGAAACAGTAGATAGATAGCGAGAGGTGTCAGAGATAAGCAGTTGAAGGTTGACAGTATGTAACCGATTGCCAGCTTCTTCAACGGCTCAAAACATTCGCGGAAGTAGATATGTTTTTCAGAACCCTAGTATCCGCGGTATTGTCTGGATAATCTCCATGGCTCCGGGTCGGGTTTGCATGCTTAGCTTGTTGAGCTTCTCCATCTCATCACTTGTCAGCTGAATATTTCCTGCGGCCGCGTTGTTGAGAGCCTGCTCCCTGTTCTTAGCCCCCGCGATGGCGACACAGCCCTCATGCGCGAAGACCCATGCCAAAGCAACCTGCCCCACAGAGGCCCCATATTTCTCACCCAGATTACGTAGCTCCGTCAACAAAGGCTCGATACGCCTGAGGTATCTCCTTGTGTAGAGTGGGTTTATTCTTCTTATGATGTCTCTCGGCGGGTTGGTTGATGTGTATTTGCCTGTTAGAAGCCCTTGTGCGAGAGGGCTGTAGGCGAGTATGTTGATTTTTTCGCGGATGCAGTATGGAAGAAGATGGTTTTCTGGCTGGCGCTGGAGAAGGTTGTAGCGGACTTGGTTGGAGACGATATCCTCGCTTTTGAGTGCTTGGCGGGCTTTGATGAGTTGGCCCAGTGAGAAGTTGCTTACTCCGATGTAGCGGATTTTACCCGTTTTGACGAGATGCTCCATCGCCCGCATAGTCTGGGTGATTGGGATAAGCGGGTTTGGGAAGTGGATTTGGTAGAGGTCGATTGTCTTGACGCCGAGCCTGTTGAGGCTTCTCTCACATGCCTCGATGACGCCGTTGTACGTTAGGTGATGAGGCGCAACCTTCGTAGCAATCAACACCCTGTCTCCAAGCTCCTTAACCGCTTTCCCAACAATTTTCTCCGAAACACCTCCACCATACACCTCAGCCGTGTCAATCACGTTGACCCCGGCCTCCACCGAGGCGTAAACAGCCTCGAGACACTCTTTTTCACCATAGCTTTTACCAAATCCCCATGAGCCGGAGCCAAACTGCCACGTACCCAGCCAAACAACCGAAACCCTCTCACCCGTCCGGCCAAGCTCCTTGTAAAGCATGACAAGTCAATGTTCACCAGCAATATTAATTTCGGGACAGCACAACAACATACAGGGATGAGGATAGCCGAAGTAGACCTTTCGGAGAAAAATGTGGTGGTTCATGAGTTTCCTGATTTGTTTGAGGAGGGGGTGTGGGGTGGGAGATGTCTCGGCTTGGGGTTGATTGCTCGGAACTCTTCTGTGAAGGATGCGCTCGACCCGGAGAGTCCTCTGGTTCTGGCTGTCGGAAGCCTCGGTGGAACAGGCTTCCCGCTCGGAAACCGTCTAACCCTCGTCTTTAGGTCGCCTCTGACAGGGACGATAGCGTGGGCCCATACAGGCGGATACGCGGCCTACACTCTCGCAGCCCTCGGATACTCGGCACTTTACATCACAGGTCGTCTCGATAAGCTTTCAGCCATGGTTTTATCTGATGAGGGGATATCTTTCGTGGATGTGGAGATGTTGCGTGGACTTGGTGCTGTTGAGACATGTGCGGCTATGAGGCTTCTGGGCGGTGATGCCCGTGTTCTTGCAATAGGTCCCGCAGGCGAGAGGCAGTTGCCTATCGCGACGGTCGTAAACGACATGGGCCGAAGCAGCGGCGTTAGACACGGTGTTGGTGCTGTCTTCGGGTCGAAAAACCTCAAGGCGATAGTTATGCGAACGAAAAAACCTGCCCAGCCTCCGCGGAATCCGACACGTTACTCTCAACTGATGAGGAGGCTCAAGGCCAAGCTCGATGCATCTCCGCTTCTTAACCTCGAAAAAGGATTGCTCGCTGTCCACGGCACGGCGGTGGCCGCCGAAGCCCTCGGCTCAAACGAAGCCATTCCAGTCAAAAACTACACATTAACAACCACCGAAAAGTATCCACTTGTCGGCGGCAGAAAAATGAGCGAGACTGTTTTGGTGAGGAGAATGACGTGCAGCTTCTGCCCGGTATCATGCAGACGCGAGACCGTCGCATATGGGGTGAGAGGTGAGGGCCCCGACTATGCCCAGATATCTTCGCTGGGGACAAACTGCATGGTCTTCGACCTCGCGCAAATCTCATACATGACGCAGCTCTGTTACGAGATGGGTGTTGACCCGATAGAGATGGGGAACAGCCTTGCGGTGTATGCGGACCTCTCCGAGAAGGGGCTGGTTGGGAAGAGGCTGGGATGGGGTGATTTTGAGAAAATGTGTAGGCTTATTCATGAAACGGGCCATGTTGGGGAGATTGGTGTAATTCTCGGACACGGAGCCGCCTACACCGCGCGATACTATGGAGCCGAAGAGCTGGCACCCTCTGTGAAGAACATCAGCATTCAAAACGCGGACCCAAGAGCCGAGAAGGCCTGGGGAGTGATAAACGCCGTCGAGAACTATGGCGCCGGCTGCCACATCTGGGTCTATCCCAACCTCGTCCAAAGCTTCAGAAAATACGGCATACAAACCATCTTCGACGAAAATACATCAGAGGAGACCATCGCCCGCCGCATCTACCAGAAACAGTGCGAAGTCGCCGCCCTAGACTCGCTCGGTGTCTGCGCATTTTCACGACTCGTCTTCGATATCAGTGATTATCTCGACGGCTTCGACGCCGTGTATGGAAGAGAGGTGGCCGATGTTTTTCTCGGGGTGGGGGAGAATGTTCTGCGGCTCGAGCGATATCTGAACAATTTGTATGGTGTGAGTGACGAGGAATACATGTTGCCTAGAAAGTTCACCGAGGAACCTCTCCCCACGGGCAAACACCGCGGCGAAATATGCGATGTCGAAACAATCCTCAGGCAATATAGTAGGTTGAGGCCTTCCACCGATGTCTCAAGTTTTCTCAACAGGTTTCCAAGGCTAGGTTGAGCGGATGAAGAGGCTGAGAAGCTTCACCCCGAAGTCGAGGATGTCTCTTGAGGAGAGGACGCCGAGAGGCTTTCCCTCTTGGTCCACCACCGGTATGTGGCGGATGTTGAAGTCCTTCATCTTCTCGAGAACAGATGCCACGTCTTCGTCGGCCGAGGCTGTTACAAGGTTTTTCGACATCAGGGACTTTGCCTTGAGGTCTTTACCAAGCAGCAGATGAGACGCCGCGTAAAGAATGTCCCGCTCCGTAATTATGCCGACGAGCTTTCCATCCTTGTCCAAAACAAGGATGCTGCCAACCCCGTTATCCCACATCGTTTTAGCAGCCTCCTCAACAGTAGCATCCTCGGAAACCACCACAGGAGGATAAGACATTAGGTCAGAGGCCTTCACAGGCGAATACCTAACAGACCGCTTAAACACAGGCACAAAAACATTTGCCACAATCCATGATTAAACCTTTTCACCCACCCGAGTAAACAAGCAAAGGTTAATCAAACGCCTCAACACCACTATCAAACGATAGAAGCTCCGGTAGTATAGTCCGGTCAAGTATACCGGCCTTTCGAGCCGGTGACCCGGGTTCAAATCCCGGCCGGAGCAGGCTTCACGCTACGGCCAAGTATTGGATGATGGGTGTGCCGCCGCAGAATTTCATCACTTGTTTGACAAGGTTTTCACCCGTGGATTGGAGATAATTGGAATCTATTCCAGGCACTCCGCACACCATCAAGAAGACGTGTCGTGTCGCGGAGGTGACCTTTGTTACGTCAGCGTCCCTGTAAGGATAGATGGCGACAAGCTTTTCATCATCCCTCACCACAACCTCTTTCCCCGTCAACGTGACAGGCTTATCCATCCCTATGCCGAGGAAAGACTCCCCAACTTCTGCAAACCTCATCAAAAGCTCTCCCTTTAGTTTCTCGACATCGAAAGCAGCTATGGGAAGAAGAGACTGCATAGAGACAACGTTGTAAACATCAACCAAGGGATTAATCCTTGGAAAATCCTTACCCGCCAAGACTCTTCTCAGCAACGCCTCAGCAGAGGGCCTCGTCTTGGTTGGGTCTATGCCTATTCGCCAGAAAAAATCTCTATAAGCCCTGATAAACTTGTTCTGGACCAGACTCTCCAAAACATGTTCTTTTTTGACGCTTTCCACAGCTTCGGAAATATAGACCGGCAACTCATGATTTTCCACATCGATGTTAACGCCGACGAGCTCGGCACAATAAACACCGAGGCCTGTAAATCTTTCGCTAACCTCCCTTGAGAAGATAAGCTTCATCGGGGAGAAAAATTTTGTGGGAAATTGAAAAATTTTTACGGCGGGTTGATTTTGATGGCCTTCGTCGGGCATGAGGCTTCGCAGGCCATGCAGAATATGCAGTCGGCTTCTCTTATGGGTTCGGATTTGTCGGTTCGATATTTCTCATACAGCTCGCCCTCGAGAGGATAGAGGTCGTTACCTGTGCCAGACCTTCCAGGGTTGAGGGCCCATTCGAAGACGTTGACGGGGCAAACATCCATGCATATTCCATCCGCTATGCAAGCCTCCCAATCAACCGCTACAATCTTCCCATGTATTCCAAGCTTGGTAGGATAGGGGTTGCCGTTGGCATCCAGGCGTTGAATACCCTCGGCCCTTACCTCATGTCCGTTGTGTGTACCTGTTACAGGATACTCCTCGGGCTTCTTCAGAAAGTCAGGGTCGATGGGTTTGGGCGCATAATCGACTTGCCTCACCAATTTCCTTCACATCCTTAGCAAGAATCCACAATATAACGGTAATCACCTAACACCCGTTGTAAACCACTTACCCACAACAAATATAAATAAACAAGGCCATTCCGGAAATTGTCGGGCCGGTAGCTCAGCATGGTTAGAGCGTTCGGCTGATAACCGAAAGGTCGGGAGTTCGAATCTCCCCCGGCCCATTTAGGGTATGACTTTGATAATGTGTTTGTTGCGAACGCTTATATTAGCCGCTCCTTTGAAGAGGATAGGAAGGTGACTATGATGAGTTACGCAGAGAAGCTGGAGAAGGCGCAGTCTTTCGAGGATGTATACAGGTTGGTTAAGCAGCTTGTTTTGGAGAGGTATGGGTTGAGAAGAGGAGGCATGGGGCTGATTCTCGCAGATCTTCCGCCCCACATAGCGGCCTACCACGAGATAGGCTCAAACGCTATCGTGGTCAACCAAGCTATGCTAAACGCCGTCTATTCAGCGACAAAGTCGCGGGCGATGGTGAACAGCTACCTATTTGTCGTGCTTCTCCACGAGTACCTGCATGCACTCGGCTTTGACGAGAAACAGACCAGGGAACTGGTGAGAGAAGCTGTGTCATTCGCCCTTCCCTACGACCATTTTGCGACAAAAATAGCCACGACATCCATTTACGAGGCTCTACCAGAGCTGCGGAAAATAGTTATCCAGCCTACGTCCTCAAAACCTGTTCTGATAAAGGATTTTGACACCGACAACCTTTCGTATATAGGGTGATAAGAATATAAAGAAGTTTTATTTCTACCCTTAACCACATGCGAAGCAGCTGGGAGATTCTTCAGAAGCTCTCGAGGATTGAGAGACAGTACATTCACAGCCTCAGAAATCAATCTGACCCCGCTTCCATTCAATACTACACGGGCTGGCACCATGCGCTGGAGTGGGTGAGCAAGAGAGGTGACCAAGTGATTGTTGACGGAGTTGTCGGCACAGGGAGGTGCAGCGGCTGTGCTGCATGCGTCACGGTCTGTCCTACCAACGTTTTCGACTATGTTGAAGACCATCCCGTAAACACTCGTCTCAACCACTGTATTGAATGCGACCTATGTGTCGAAGCGTGTCCAGAGCTACATTTATCGGATGAGGAGATTGGTTTCAAGAGCCTCGACAGCTATGCGGTGAATGACAACGGCTTCGGGCGATATGGAGAAGTGTTTCTGAGCAGAAGCACCAACAACGAGATTTTGAGAAGGTCGCAGGACGGTGGCACAGTCTCGTCACTACTCATCTATGCTTTGAAGGAAAACGTTATCGATGCCGCGGCCTTGTCGACCACAACACCGGAGCTGCCTTTGAAACCGATGCCTAAACTTGTCTTCGAGCCCGACGATGTTCTGAGCTGTGCAGGCTCCAGATACACCTATGCCCCGAACCTTTTGGCTTTGAAAGAGGCGTTTGAGAAAGGTGTTGATAAGTTGGGTGTAGTCGGGGTGCCATGCCAAATAAACGGACTCAGATATCTGCAGCACTCCGTTCCAGACATAAGGTATGCTGAGTGGTTTAAGCAGCATGTTGTTTTCAGCATAGGATTGTTCTGCTCAGAGGTTTTCACATACAGCGGGTTGATGAAATATTTCAACGAAATCGGTGTCAACCCAGAGGATGTGGTCAAGATAAACATCAAGGGCAAAGTTATAATTTCCCTGAAAAACGGTGATGAGATTGTCAAGCCCTTGAAGCCACTTCACAAATATGAAAGGCCTGCATGTAGATTTTGCAAAGATTATGCGGCAGATAACGCGGACATATCCGTCGGCGGTTTGGCTACACATGGCTGGACGATAACCGTTCTAAGGACCCGGGTTGGAAAAACTCTTTTTGAAGACGCGGTGAGCAAAGGATATCTAGAGATAAAGGAGCTTTCTCTCGAGGATAACTCCATAAAATTGTTGAAAAAACTTTGTCAACAGAAAAAAGAGAGAATTTCTCCGTTATTTTTCGGTGAAAACCTTTAAATAACCATATAATTGCTTATTATTATGCCCAGAAAAAGTCTTTCACAAAGAATTGTTGAAGCACTTGAGCTAGCTGAACGGTTGAGAAAAGTTTCCGAAAAACTTCCTCCTGAAATCAAAGAAACTGTAATTCGTTATTCACAGGTGGCACCGAAAAGGAGAAAACGTCGCTCAGTGAGAAGAAGAGGAGCAGTTGGAAGACCGAGAAGAAAAACAGAAACCACTGCGGCATAGCTAGCCTTTCTTCAACTCCTCGTTCAATTCCTTCTCTATTTCTTCAAGCGGTTTGGGAGGCGGAGTAGTAGCTAACGTGTATCCTATCCACGCAATTATTCCGAGAACTCCACCAACCGCTACGATACCAGTTAGTTTTAAGACAACTGTGTCGAGTCCCGGGATAGGTGGCAAAAATAGCGCCCATGCATAGAGGATGATTCCAGCGATGCTAACAATCATGAGGAGAGCTCCTAGAGTTTGGTCTCTGGCCATGTGGATGAAGTTTTTTAAGGGAATATAAATTTAACTTTTCCTTTGCGGACTTGTAAACGGTTTGAGCAGAGAAACGATTGTGACGGTTAGAATCAGACACGGCGGGAATGAGGTTGAGTTCAGCGGAGACAGGGAAGAGGTGTGGGCGATGGTTAACCGCTATTTCTCCGAGTGTCTCGGCCCCATAGAGGCTGTTGCAAAGCTGAGTGGACAAGTTGATTTGAGTAAGCTGCTTGAGAGGCTGGTTGGAAAAGTGGTTGTCAACAACGGAGGCATAGACGTCCTCGCAGAAGCCGACACCAAAAAACGAATCGTTTACTGTCTCGCAGGAGCCTATGCAGGACGGCGACTAGGCCTCCTTGACACTGACGGTCTTACCCCCAAACGGGTAGCACAGATTTTACACATCGATGAAAAAGTAGCCCGTGCACGTCTCAGCGACTTGTGGAGAGAAGGTGTTGTCGACCGCGACGAAGAAGGGCGTTACTTTTTTAAGCCTTCAACAGGCATGAAGATTTTCGAGGGTGAGTAGATGCAGTTGAAAATCTCGATTACCTACGGTGACTTGCGGGCTGACTTCGAAGGCGACCCCGCCGATGTTTATCAAAGCGTGATAAAGTTTCTCGAAAAAAACATTCCAACCTATTCTCTTGCCTCGAGGCTGCGCAGCTCCGCCGGCGTAGAAGAGGTTCTCGACAAAATCAAGGACTGGGTTAGCTACGACTCTTCGCATGGGATTTATCTGAGAACAGATTTGTCCAGGTTACCGACTGCTGAAGCGCTACTTCTCTATGCTTCGACACGTTACCTAAACAAGTTGCTCGGTCACTCTGAGAGTGGCGAGTTTCTCGCTTCAGAGGCTGCTTCAGCTCTTGGCAAGCCTGAGAAAACGGTTTCTGGTCGTTTGTCTGAGCTTGTGCAGAAGAGTTTGTTGAAAAGGGTTGGACGCGGCGGCTACATCATCACTCCTTATGGTCTCGACTATCTTGTGGAGTTCTCTTCTAAGCGTTGAGTGGCTGGTGTTTTCTTGGCCAGGTAGATGTAGCGCCGGGGTTCTCCGACTCTCTCGAGTTTCCCTTCTCTGACGAGGTCGAGCAGGACATGGGCCACGGCTGTTGTGTCATATAGGAATCCGCGTCTCTCAAGCTCGGATACAACTTCCGCGAGCGTTCTGCCCGTTTGAAGCCATCCATCGGCAAGCAAATCTTCCACAGCTTTTTTGCAGGTGATTGGTTTGCGTGTTTGTGTCTGTGGCTGCGTGGGTGCTGTTGGTTCTGTTGAGCGGATGGCTGCGATGGTGTTTTTGACGGCTTCCTCTATTTTGTCGACGGGGGCTTCTATCTCCACCGTTACGTTGCCGATGTTGATTTTGATTTTTGCCGTTGTCAACTGTTTTCCTCTTGTTGTTCATGTTGCGCAATATTTAAATACTTCAACAATACCTTTCCTTACATGGAATTGTTGAACATCATGAGCAACCTGACCATTCAACAACATCACCTCAACACCCTCCTCAAAACATTCACCCAAACAACCGAAAACAGCCTAACCATTCTAAAAAACAACACCGTCGCCATAGACACAGAGTTGAACGATGGCCAAGACGGTGAGCTCCAGCTCGACTTGAACGGCGGTGACGCGCTTCCTCTTGAGCCTTCGGGGGCGAGGGTTCCTGTTGTCGCATGCGACATGTCTACTGTGAAGATTGCTGACTCTGTGGAGGGGGGCCTCTGGGCTGTCCGAGGAAGCATAGTGAGGAAAAACGTTTCTGGGCTGGAGGTGATGCTGGTTGGCCCCTTCGTCTACACGGCGTCTCCACGCAACGTGGATATGATACTTTCATCACTTTTTGACGTTTTGGGTGTGGACGGCAAAACGCCATCATTCCATCAAACCACTGCGCCCAAGCTCGTCGGAAACCTTTTCGAAAAGGTTCTTCAGCTACATGCCTCGCAAATCCTGGAGGGCGGAATTCTTCTTCTCGACGGAGCTTTGACCGCAGGTCCCGCCGACAGCCCTGTAGAGGTCGTCGCCCGCATAGTCGAGTCGTCGCATCGCAACGGCTTCGGTGTAGCCGCGTTCTCCAAGTCAACCACTTTAACTCTCCAGGGCCGAAACATTCTCTCGGTCGCTGGCAGCATGACACCACCCTACGTAGTTAAGCTGCCTCCGCGTAAAACGGAGCGTTGGCCAGTCTACTGTGGCTCAATATATGTGGCTCATCTCTCGCCACGATATTTTCCCTTCAGAGTTGATGTCTCGGCCGCGGACGATGTCACGCTTCTCAACCACCTTCTCTCAAGCGAGTCAATCATCTACGGCTATCCAGAGTCCCTGATACTGGCGCATCAGCTTGCAAAGCTCAGCCGGCTCGACATCCTCTCCATATGCGCCCGTCTTGAAGCCCTTCACAAAATCAAGTTTACACAAACACCGTCGCTAAGAAGCATCCTCTTCGGACCGCTGACACACTCGTGACAGAGAGATGAAAATATTACAGAAACGTGGGGAAACGCTTGAACTGCTTTGCATGCCCTCAGAGCTCGACTTTGAGATAGGTGACTACATCAAACTAGGTGAAGAAAATAGTTTCCTGCTCGCTCAGGTGGTTGACGTCGGTTATGTTGATTTGCCCGGGGGAGTGGAGGAGCTTTTAAGAGAATTGATAGTCGCGGAGGTTGATGGAGTATCTTCGCTCGACCCCTACAACACATCCTCGCTCTCGATGATGGTTCGCGAAGTGCGATGCGTAACAGCCAAAGTCCGCGCCATCTTCCACAACGGCTCACTGGCCCAAACATCTCCATGGCTCCCAAGCAGATACACCTGCACACATGAAAAAGCCGGGCCACATCTCCTCCACCAGCTCATACTTGGACATGAAAACCAATTTCTCTTCTGCCCAGGCACAGTAGGAGGGGAGCCGATAAACCTCCCACTGACGCGGCTTGACGGCAGCCTAACTATCATAACTGGCAAGAAGGAGAGCGGGAAATCACATCTCGCCAAAATAATCGTGGAAGGAATCGTTTCCAACGGGGGAACCGTTCTTGTGCTCGATGTTAACGGCGAATACCTGAGTCTGGATAAAAGGGTTGATGGCGGTAGAAGCGACCTCGCAGACGCCCTTACGCTTCTGCATCCTGGCAGAAACTTCACCGCCTCGTTGAGGATGATGGGGCTGAAGACCTTTCACGACATAATGGAGCATGTCTACGGAACTCCGGCAACTAGCTTAAGAGAGCTTGGAAGAATCTGGAAGAAGCTTGAAAAAGAATGTGGAGACTTCTGTCTAGACGACTTGATGGATGCTGTGGAAAACGAGCCGATGAACGAGGCTGTGCGCGAGGCCCTGCTCTCGAGGCTGGAGAGCATCAACTCTTCAGGCTTCATTTCTGACGATGAGCCCACAGACCTCGCAGAGCTACTCAACCCTAGACCCGGCGGCAACGTCACCGTTGTCAACCTCTCCAAACTACTCCCTAGCACAAGAAGACTAGTTGTCGAATACCTGCTCAGCCACCTATCGATGCTGCTCTCATCTAACAAGATAGAGCCCCTTTTCCTATTAGCTGAGGAAGCGCATCTCTACCTCCGCGAAACCTATTGGGAGGACCTCGTAACTAGAATGAGACACATAGGAATGTTCCCCATCTTCGTGACAAACCAGCCAGACACCATACCCGAACTCGTCTACAGACAAGCTGACAACATCTTCCTCTTCAACTTCACAAACGACACAGACCTCGAGAAAATCTCAAAAATATCGAAAATCGACTCAGAAACCGTTAAGCTACTCGTGAAAAAGATGCCGCCAAGACGCTGCCTCGTCCTCGGCAAAATAGTCTCAGACATTCCGCTGATGCTGAAGGTGAGAACCAGCAGCCTCATGACTATGGGGCAGACCAAACTTTTCTTTAAAAGGAGCTCGGCAGCCAAAGACCTTAGATGAAAACGTCGGCAATATTGTCGAAGCTTCCTCTCTACCAGGATGAAATCGGAGTTGTTGTCCAACAGTTTAGGCGAAATTTTTTCGATGATGACAAGATTTTAGAGGAGCTTGTTTACTGCCTATGCACTCCCCAGACCAAAGCACTCAGCGCCTTAAACGCGGTTGAGAAACTTTTCG
Organism: Candidatus Caldarchaeum subterraneum; assembly: GCA_937934305.1. Taxonomy (GTDB): domain Archaea; phylum Thermoproteota; class Nitrososphaeria_A; order Caldarchaeales; family Caldarchaeaceae; genus Caldarchaeum; species Caldarchaeum subterraneum_E. Next base: position 63,209 of record CALHAG010000009.1, on the reverse strand, counting down.
GGGATAGAGTTCTGTGGCGAGGAGAAGTATCTATGATAGAGTCTGTTTTGAGAAGCTCGGGTGTTAGGTTTCATAGGACAAAAGCCCGGCATATTGTGGAGGCCTTGAAGGGGTTTGATGATGTTCTTGCTGTTGTTAGAAGTGGTAGGTCACATGAGGAGATAAGGAGATTTCTGGTGAATGATGTGCTGGGTATGGGGATGAAGGAGGCGAGCCATTTTCTCCGTAACATAGGATTCGATGGTCTCGCGATTCTCGACCGACACATACTAAGATATATGGCTGCTAACGGAATCATCAACAAAATAGAGTATCCCTATTCATATGGCCGTTATCTTGATTACGAGAGAAAATTTGTCAACCACGCGGAGAAAATTGGTTTGACGCCTGCGGAGCTTGACCTATTGATTTGGGCATCTGCAACGGGTCGAGTGGTGAAATGAGTGTCCAGCTGTCCCAAGACCTGCGAAGTTTTCTCGAGGCAATTATCCCTGATACAATGGACATGCTTCTCGAGGCATATTCCAAGCCGCTGCCTGACTCGTTTCGCGTTAACACTCTCAAGATAGACCCTGAAAATTGTCTGAAGCTGCTCCAAGAGGAGGGGTTGACTGTTAGAAAAATTCCTTTCACGGTCGATGGTTTCTACGCGGAGCCAGAGGGGTTGTTGACTGTTTCTCTCTGGCACATGTTGGGCTATGTTTATGCACAGGGCCCTGTCTCAATCCTTGTCACCGAGCTTTTGGACGTTGAGCCTGGTCACTGGGTTCTCGACCTCTGCGCCGCCCCCGGGAGCAAAACAACGCACATAGCGGCCAAGTTATGCGGTGAAGGCGTGATTGTGGCAAACGATGTCTCAAGGACACGTATCAAAGCCCTTTCATCTAACATGCAGAGATGCGGGGTTGTTAACGGTGTGTTGACTCTCGCGGATGGGAGAAGGTTCGGCTACAGGCATAGGGAGATGTTTGACAGAGTCATGATAGATGCGCCCTGTACATCTCTCGGAATAGGCTCCAAAGATTGGAGCGTTTTGCGAAACTGGACAACGCATTCCTCGATAAGGCTTTCAAGGCTTCAGACAAGCCTCTTGTTCTCGGGCTACATGGCCCTCAAGCCCGGAGGTGTTCTGATATACTCCACCTGCACATTCCATCCAATCGAAAACGAGGCTGTTGTGAACAATTTGCTGGAGAAATTTGAAGAGGCTGAAGTTCTTCCAATCACCCTAAACGGTCTTGAATATGATTCGGGTTTTGATGAATGGGGTGGCCGAATTTTTTCACCAGAGGTTCGTAAGACGGTGAGGATATGGCCTTTCCAGAGCGGTGCCGAAGGCTTTTACATAGCTAAGATAAGGAAGCCAGGGTGATCATTGGGCTTGAAGAAAATGGAGAAGCATGAGCTGCAAAATCTCTCTGACGAGGTGATGCGGAGTTTCGGGGCTAGACTGCAGACGGAAGGTTATGTGTTCGTGAAAACGGGCGAGGGTAAGATAAGGGTCTTGTCAGAGGAGGCTTACCGAGCCGCCGCACTTTTCCGAGGAGTTATGAACGCAGGTATCTACGTGGCCAAGCAGAGGAAAAACTTTGTCACATTAACTATTGAGGGATGCAAGTTTGTCTCACTGCTTCCAGAGGCGCATGTGGTGGAGCTTACGAAAGAGGATGCTGTCAAGTGGATGAGAGGAGACCCTGTAAAAGTTGGGAAACAAAACCATAAAACAGTGATAGGCCGCTACAGGGGGCATCTCCTCGGAACAGCTTTGGTGGATATCAACGGCGTTGCTTACCCGCAGGTGCCGAAATGGCGACGACTACCCCCAGAAACTAGCTGACCGAGAGCTTCATCGGTAAATAACGGCTGACATGGTAGACAGCATATCCATAGACATTCTTAACCGAGGAAAACTCGTTAACCTCGAGCTGAATCTGCAAAGCAGGCGTCATCCAACCCTTGGCAATGTCCATGACGTGAAGAGAGTATAGCACCTTGGCGACGCCTGAAGCCTTCTCAGCAAACATGCCTATCAGCCTCTTGTATTCAGCTATAGTATAGTTTCCCTGCAATGGGTTCTCCAAATTTTTGACGAAGGGGTTTGTGAGCAAAACGATGTAATCAGCATGAGTCATAATATTTTCAACTGCTGGAGAGAACCCGTTTCTCGCTATAACGGGGTCGACCTCAACAAACACTAGAAGTCCTCGGTTCTTCGCCTTGCTCGTCAAGCTTGAGATAAACTGTGCGAAGCCATCGACGTCTGAGTTGGGACTAATCCAGTCAAACCCCATAACATAAACACCTACATACCCCATTCGGGTAACGGTTGCAACAACTTTTTCAGCCAAAAAATCTGCGAAAACCTCGCCCGAGTCAGTCACACAGGAAAAAACAATATCCCCGCCGGGAGACACACATCTACCGAACTCTGATAAAAGTCTGGAAGAATTATAGCCATGGTATCCAAAATGTACGGAGACATAGCTTGTTTTGAGATAGAGGCCGAGAACAGGTTTTACACCCATGGTTTTCAGCTTGGATGCCAGGTTTGTCAAATCATTTTCCAGCCACATGTCGTTGGTGAGCTTAAACCTCGAGGATTCGCCAAAGTTTCCCCCATAGATGTAGGGCTCGGGTCCGAAGGGAATCACTAGATGAGTCATGAAAAACCTGTCTGCAACCGCTTCCAGGCCGAAGCTTTCTGTCTTCGTGAAGAGGGCTTCAACACCTTCTGTGACGCCGACGACAACCGAGGCCCTTGGCATAACCACGCCCCTGCCGACGGGGAATACCGCTATAACAAGAACGAAAACAACCAACAGCGAAGCAATGGTAATTCTCTGAACATTCCAAACATTTCTACGGACCCCTATCAGCGATGTAAGCAAAACAATAAACCTAGAGCCTCCGAAAATAGCTGAAAGAGCCAACGCCACGCCGCCGATGGTCATCGACTCAACCTCCCGGGAAACAACTATCCTCCCAAGGTTTCGCAGGTCAAATATGGCGAGCGCTACCTGTGAAGCGGCGATAAACAGAAGGCCAGCGGCCACGAGAAGCACAGTGTTCATACGCAGCTCTCGGCTTGCGCTGCGCAGAGACGAGATTGTAAGAAATGGGAGAACCCATAAAACATATTGGACGTTCACCTTTGCGGAAGTGGCTAAGAAAGCCACCAAGGTTAATTGTGAGAGGTCGAAGAGGCTGGGGCTATCGTTTCTGAGGGTTCTTCGGTAGATGATGTAGAGTATTGCAGCGAAGAAGCCGTAGGATAACGCTGGTATGGCCGCTGGAGGCGATATGAGGCTGAGGGCTGTCCAGTAGGTGAAGCTGCCGATGTTTCCAAAGTGGTAGAACAGCTTCTCGACTAGAGGAACTGGGTTGGTGATGTATGGTGCGGCTGGTATGATTAGCCCAGAGACGCAGGCTATGATGGTTGAGAGGAATTTCTTCAGAGATATTGGCTTCATGTAGACTAGGAGGGGAAGCATCAGGAACAGGGGGTATAACTTGACAGCTCCACCAACCCCTAACACAAACGCAGAGGCCGCATATTTTCTCCGATATGCGAGCAAGACCCCGAGAAGCGTTAACGCCACCGCAATCGAGTCGAACATTCCCCATACAGCCGAAATGGCGATGACCAGAGGGTTGAAGAGCCAGAGAAGCGAAGCCAATCCAGCATACCTCAACCCACCCAACTCAGCCGCCAGCCTAGAAATCAGAACAGCCACAGCCAGGTCAGACAAAATAATAGGGAGCTTGATGACGAACACTTGAAAACTAAGACTGGGGAAGAAACCGGAGACAGCGTGGGCGAACCCGAGCCAGTAGAGCCATATGGGCGGATAAGCGTAGAAACCCCACGGAAAATCGGTCAAATTTTTGACAGAGTAGATGTCGACGCCGCTGGAGAACATCTCACCGCTCTTAACCCAGACATACATATCCCATGAATGACCGAAGAAGGGCGCCAAAACAGCCCTGATGAGAAAAGCCGCGCCGAAGACGGCGAGTGTCCTCCAGTTCCACATCTATCCACCGAGGAGGCAAAACTCTATTTAAACGATTTCAACACAGTATGAGCATGGAGACGAGCGAGCTTTCATTCTATCTGCAGAAGGGGATTGTTTTCTCCGGCGTGGAGGTTGGGTATGAGGATGCACGATACTGTGTTTTCGGCGTCCCTTATGACTTGACCAGCAGCTTTCGGCCTGGTTGTAGATATGGCCCCGAAGCCGTCCGCAGGTTCAGCGCAAACATCGAGGCCAACAGCTATCGGAAAAACTTCGACATATCCGCAGCCAAAATAGCCGACCTCGGCGACATCATCTTCGAGTACAAGCTGCCGAAAATGCTTAGAAAAGTGGCAAAGGTTGTTGAGATGATATCGGCTTCGGGAAAAACTCCTGTTATGATTGGCGGGGAGCACAGCTTCACATATTCTTGCTTCAAATCTCTTGCAAAGGAATCGTCAAGTATCGTAGTTCTCGACGCACATTTTGACTTGCGTGACGAGTATCTTGGTCTACGGTTCAATCACGCATCTTATTTACGTCGTCTCGTGGAAAAATTTCCCAACAAACCAGTGGCAGTCATAGGTGTTAGGGGCTTCGACCCCGCAGAGGAGATGTTCGCAAAAAACCATGGAATCATGTTCGTTAAGGCAAGTGAGATGGATGATAGGCGGAGAGTGTTGAAGATTCTTGAAGAAGTCGTGGGAGACGGCCGTCCATACGTATCGGTTGATATCGACGTGGTGGACCCGGGATTCTGCCCCGGTGTGGGAAACCCTGAACCCGAGGGCCTCACCCCGACACAGGTTATTGACCTTGTCTCAACGCTAGGAGCCTTTAGACCATCTGGTTTGGATGTAGTTGAGGTTAACCCGCTCTTCGACAACGGTGCAACTGCCGCGCTCGCTGCCCGAATAATTTTTGAAACACTCGCCTCTGCGGAGGAAACCTAAATATCCATCGGAACCAATGTTATCTTGGTTTTCATGGTGGAGCGATATTTTCTACTCGGCGTTGGATACGATGGCCAGGAGAGGAAAGCATTCCTTAAGCTTCTCAACCTCTCCACAAACACCGTGGAGATATACATGGACCCAACTGGTCACAAGCCATACTGCTTAACCGACCAGCCGGTCCAAGAGCTTGAGAAGAACCAGGCTCTGCGTGAAGCAGGTGCCACGGCTTTTATCAAGGTCACGAAGTATGACAGCATAGCTGATAAGATGCGGGAGATGACGCTTATTCAGGCAACTGACCCCCTTGCTGTCGGGGGAAGCAAAAAATCTATCCGAGAACTTATCCCTGCGTGGGAAGCTGACATACCCTATCACCTGAACTATGTTTACGACATGCGGCTCACACCAAGCATGATTTACGAGAAAAAGAATGATGAGCTCATCCCTGTGTATGGAGAGAAATCCAAGGTGGAAAACATTCTTCAACAGTTTTTCTCTGACCTCTCGGGTGAGGAGCGGGATGAGATGGAGAATTGGCTGCGGATGCTGGAGTCTGAGCATCCCATGGTCGATTTCACCGGCCTTGACATCGAGATTTTGAGCGACTCGCCCACCAAGGTCCCCAGCCCCAGCAACCCCGTGGACAGAGTCGTGGCTGTCTCTTTCTCAGGCACTAGAGGTATGGGTAAGGTGCTTGTCCTGAGGCGGGACGGTGTCGACATGACTTTCAACGGCGGCGAATACAGCGTCGAGGTGTTTGACGATGAAACAGCGCTCCTGAGCAGATGCTTCGAGATAATTGACTCCTACCCTATAGTGGTGACCTTCAACGGCGACGACTTCGACCTCCCATATCTCCGCAACAGAGCTGAGAAACTCGGCATACCGAAGAGCAGAATACCCATCACCCTCGGCAGAGAAGGAGCCTCTCTACGGCGGGGAATACACCTAGACCTCTACAGATTCTTCAACAACAAATCGGTACAGGTCTACGCCTTTGACAACAGGTATCGCGAACACACACTTGACGGCGTTGCCAAGGCGTTGATAGGTGTAGGAAAAGTCGAGCTCTCCAAAACACTCAACGAGCTATCATTGCAAGAGCTCGCGGATTACAGCTACCGCGACTCGCGTCTTCTACGCGACATGGTTGAGGCCGGCGACCGTCTCATACTCAGGCTGATGGCCGTAATTTCACGGATAAGCAAGATGCCTATCGAGGATGTGTGCAGACACGGCGTAAGCGGATGGATTAAGAATCTTCTCTACTGGGAGCTCCGAGGCCGCAACTGGCTTATCCCGCGTAAGGAGGAGCTGATAAACGCGAAGGGCGGCACCACAACTAAAGCAATCATCGAGGGCAAGAAATACCGCGGAGCTCTCGTCGTCGAACCCGTACCTGGCGTCCACTTCAACGTAACCGTCCTCGACTTCGCATCCCTATACCCAAGCATACTGAAGGAATACAACCTAAGCTTCGAGACGATAAACTGTGGACATGAAAGCTGCAGAACAAACACCATCCCAGAGACAACACACTGGGTATGCAGGGAGAGGAGAGGAATTCAGAGCAGCATTATCGGAGTGATTAGAGACATCCGTGTCAGATGGTATAAGCCGATGGCTTCGAACAAGTCTCTCGACCCCGTGACGAGAAGCTGGTACGAGGTTGTACAGAGGGCTTTGAAGGTTTTTCTAAACGCCAGCTACGGTGTGCTGGGGTTTGAAGAATTTCCACTCTACTGTCCTCCGCTGGCTGAGAGCACCACAGCTATCGGAAGATACGTCTTCTCCTCCGCCGTAGAGAAGGCGAAATCCCTTGGCGTCACCGTGGTGTACGGCGACACTGACTCGATATTCCTCAAGGCTGAGAAGCAGGAGCTTGTCCATGAACTGATTAGATGGGCCCGTGAAAAATTCAGGCTTGACCTAGAGTTCGACAAAGTCTACCGCTACGTCGTCTTCAGCAAAAGGAAGAAAAACTATTTAGGGGTAACGGACAGGGGTGTTGTTGACGTAAAGGGCCTGACGGGTAAGAAGAGAAACATCCCAGTCTTCATCAAGGAGGCTTTTGACGATATGTTAAAGCAGCTTGCGGAGGTCAAGTCTGCTGAGGAGCTGGAGACGGTGAAGAAGAACATTCGACAGGTTATCGCGACATGGTACTCGAGGCTAAAGAACAGGACCTTTGAAATTGACCAGCTCGCCTTCCGTGTAATGATGTCGAAGACCATCGAGCGATATGAGAAGACAACGCCTCAGCACGTAAAGGCTGCGAAGAAGCTTCAAAGCCTCGGCATCAAGGTCGGGCCCGGCGACATCATCAGCTATGTCAAGACAAAGGACAAAGACGGTGTCACGCCGCTCCAGCTGGCCAAAAGAGAAAACATAGATGTCGATAAATACATCGAGTACATGAGGTCGACTTTTGAGCAGGTTCTCGACCCGCTCGAGATTGATTTCGACAGTATCATCGGGTTAACGAGCCTTGAGAGCTTTATGTAGCTTCAGCGGTCAGCCTCGACTGGCCAGTAGTTGAGAGACCAGTATATCGGCGGTATGTTGGCTATCTCCTCTCCTCTAAGCAGATACTTTATGGCGGGTATTAGGCGGAAAGAGGGTGTGCTTATTTTTACACGGTAGGGCTTATCACCTCCCTCGCTCCTGACATAGTACATCATCTCGCCTCGCGCAGCCTCTGTCCTCGCCACAGCCTCACCCGCAGGAACCCTTATGTTTATGGGATGCTGCTTAACCTTTACGGGGCCATCGGGCATCATCTCAGCCGCTTGTGAAATGATTTTGCAGCTTTCCCTCATCTCCTTGAAGCCTACGATGGCTCGGTCGTAGCAGTCGCCACGCTCTCCCACCGGTATCTCGAACTTGAGCTGGCTGTAGACGTCGTATGGGTTGTTTAGCCTGTTGTCAAACTTTATCCCAGATGCTCTGAGAGTTGTTCCAACCACTCCCAGCTTAATTGCATCCTCCGGCTTGAGAATGCCCACGTTTCTTGTCCTTGAGATGAAGAGCTCGTTGTTGAAGAAGAGGTCCCAGTAGTCATCAAGCCGCTTGTCGAAACATTCGCAGACATATGTGATGTATTTGCGGAGCTGCTCAGCGTCGGCGGGCAAATCGTTGCCCATCACCATCCTATAGTAGCGGTTAAACTCTTTCAAGAGTGGTTGCGGAACCTTAGAAGGCATGTCGTTGCGGACACCGCCGGGCTCGAAGTAGCTATGGGTTATGCGTTGGCCTCCTATCAGCGAGGTGAGGTCGACAAGGTATTCGCGGTCGCCAAAGCACCATAGAAACATGGTCGAGTTTCCAAGGAAGACACCGTATAGGGCGAACCAGTAGAGGTGGCTGGCGATACGCTGCAGCTCAGCCATGATGACGCGGAGGTATTTAGCCCTCTCGGGGGGCTCTATACCCATCAGCTTCTCCACAGCCAAGACATATGGATACTGTATGCCAGCGGAATCGAGGATGACCGGCCTCTCGAGATGCGGTATGTTTGTAATCCATGTCTTGTATTCTGCGAGTTTCTCCTCTCCCCTGTGGACGAAACCCGGGTCTGGTTCTGCTTCAAGAACTGTGTCGCCGAGAACGGTGATGATTAGCCTGAAGTGTCCAGTGCCGGGGTGCTGGGGGCCGTAGCTGATCTTGAGTGCTCCTTCACCGACATCATACACTTCGATTTTTCTTATCTCCTTACGCTCCGTTACTGTCAACTTGTTTCACCGCCCCGGCGGCTCATAATCCTTCAACATGGGCGGAATGTCGTTCCAATACTCTGGCAATAGTAGCCTCCTCAAGTCTGGATGACCTTCGAAAACTACTCCGAACATTTCATACACCTCTCGTTCATGAAACTCCACACTGGGCCAAACATCCATCAGGCTCGGCATACGCGGCGACTTTCTATCCAGCTTCGTCGACAGCGCTATGTCAGCCGTTGCCAGCTCAGGCCTCGTGTAGGAGCCGAGATGATAAATGACCTCTATCTTGTCCTCTTTCTTCAAAAGCCTGCTCAAATCCACGCCGGTAACCGCTTTCACATGGTCGAGCCCATAGTTGTCTCTTAGAAAACGTGCCACAGCGACCAGCGAATCGACCTCCACAACAATTTTCACAAGCTTACGTGTGTCCACAGCCTTCTCCAGCAACGCTTTTCCAAACTTGTTCTCAAGCTCTGTGACAACGGTCAACACGTTTTCAGACATTATGCAACCCTCCCATACAGGATTTTCTCTCTAAGCAGCAGAATGGCTTGGAAAAACGTTGAGGGGTTTGGAGGACATCCAGGAACATAGACATCAACCGGGAGAATATCGTCTATGCCCTGTATGACGTTGTAGCTATCTTTGGCGTATAGTCCGCCGCTTATGGCGCATGCGCCCATGGCCATCACCCACTTCGGCTCAGGCATCTGGTCATAGACCAGTCGAAGCCTCTGAGCCATCTTTGAAGTAACAGTTCCCTCCACAACCAACACATCGCTCTGGCGAAGGCTTCCCGTGGCAGGAAGCCAGCCAAAGCGCTCAGGGTCGTATCTGGGTGAGTGTGTTGCAGCAAACTCGACCGAGCAGCATGCCGTGGTTATGTGAGCGGGAAAGAGAGAAGCCATCCTACCCCAGTTGAGCAGATACCTTATCAGCCTAAAGTTGCGAAACCTGTAGAGAAAATACTCAACACCACGGGGCGTCTCCACTCTGTGAACCTTCTCCACACCATAACGAGCGATTGTCTCGTCAACCTTACGCGGCGGAACCTCATTCTCCTCGACCATCGACACTATGTTTTTCGAGTCCGCAAACCTGTAGCCGAATATTCCTGTTTTTATGTATCCTGGGAAGAAGGTTCTTGTCTGCGGGTACATGTCTTTAAGCAGAAAAGCGGCGGCTTATTATTATAGGTTGCTAACCATAAACGGTCCAGCTGGGTCCACGGTTTCTTAACGGTAGTGATGCAAGAAGTCCTGCGATGAATCCTCCAACATGTGCCGTGTATGCGATGGTGCTAAATGGCATGGTCAGCATGAAGAAGGTCTGGATTAGGATGATGAAGGCTATGACGATGTATGCTGGTGCGATGATTGGTATGAGGTAGAGAAAGGCTGCGAGAGGTCTCCGTGGAAAGAAGACGAGATAGCTTCCCATGATGCCGAATATAGCTCCCGACGCTCCTATAGCCGGAACCACGCAAACAGCCGGAAGAGGGCGAACAAATGGACTACATTCCAGAGACATGAAAACAGCGTAATAAATCATGTGAAAAACCGCGGCGACAACCCCGCTTAGAAAATATACGCCGAGGAACAAGGCTGACCCCAGCCGCTCCTCAACATCCCTGCCGAAGAGAAAGAGAGCATACATGTTGAGGAAAATGTGGAAGAAATCGACGTGGATAAACATGTAGCTGATGAGGCTGATGAGGTTCTGCCCATTCAGAATGAAAAATGGCACAGCCCCGAAGCTGAGAAGAAACCTGCTTAGCGCTGCCTGGTTGGTGAAAACGATGTTGATGAAAAGCCAGACAGCGATGTTGGCGACTATAATGACGTAGACTAGGCGTGGCCTGTGTGGGGAGTATTCTTCAAACATTTTGTTTCGCCTCAGAGAAGGGGTAAGCTTCCCGTTACCTTGTCCACTTCCTCTTCAGGCGCTGGGCCTATGCCGAGGGCTGTTGCGGTTCCTGGAGGAAGCTCTGTCAACCCGGCGTCTTCAACAATTTCCCACGGCAAACCGCGTCGACTGCACTCCATGGCTATTCTGCGAAGCTCCTCCTCGGATGAAACACGGAGAACAACTTTCTTCTGCCCTGTCTCAAACCAGTTTCTAACCCATTCGGGCCTCATTCTACGTGTCCTCTCCAGAGCAAGCACAGCCGCATGCCCAGCCTGAGCAGCGGTCTTGCCCACACTCATCCTCAAATCAGACCGCACAACAATCACCTGCTTAAATCCAGCCATTACCCTGAACGTTTCCAAGCGGTGGATAAAAGGATGAATAAACCAATCGTCGCTCTCTTAACCGACTTCGGCGACGTGGACACCTACGTCGCAGAGGTCAAAGCCACTATTCTCAAGGAAACTCGTGACGCGGTGCTTGTCGACATCACACATCAGGTCTATCCCCAAAACATACTGCAGGGAGCCTTCCTCCTGGCGCTCGCCGCAAAAACATTCCCAAGCAACACAATCTTCGTTGCAGTCATCGACCCCGGCGTCGGCAGCGAACGCGCAGCCCTCATCATCGAAACCATGTCGGGGAAAACCTTCATAGGGCCTGACAACGGCCTCCTCTATCCAGCTGCATCACGTGAAAAGATTAGACAAGTGTTCAGAATAAAGTCGGAGCTTATTCCAAATGTTTCCAACACCTTTCATGGAAGAGATGTTTTCGCGTACGTGGCGGGTCTTGTCGCCGCTGGAAAAGACATCTCCCATCTAACTGAGCCGTATGTATTAACGGTTCAGCTACAGTTACCGAAGCCTGTTTGGGGAGATGGTTGGGTGGATTCGGTTGTTCTCCATGTTGACAGGTTTGGTAACGCGATTACCTGTATCGAGGGTGGCTTACCTAGTGATTGGTTAATAGCGGAGGTTTATGTTAACGATGAATGGAAGACGGTTGCCAAGGTTGGCAGATTTTACGCTGAGGTAGGGATGGGTGAGCCTATTCTGCTGGTGGGGGGAACAGGCTACTTGGAGCTTTCCGTCAACAGGGGAAACGCGTCAAAGACATTCGGCATAAAACCCGGCGACAGAATATCATTCGTCAAAAGTCGGGCTTGAGAATGGTCGCCAGCCTCTTCTCCGCACCTATCTCGGCGAGATACTTTGCGGCGTCGGGGTGAAGCCTGCTTCTCCAGTCTCCGCCAGACGATATGAGTCGCCTGATTTCACGGCCCATCATCAGCTCACGGTCAAAGAAGGGAACAGGCTCAACCCTGTATCCAGCCTCTTCAAACAACACCTTGACCAAGCCGTTGTTGCTGTAAACAGTTTGGAAACTGGGGCAGTAGGAGATGACTTGGCTGACCCAAAGCCTGTGTTCTCCGACGTCCGGTATTGGTATCAGGTAGACACGGCGTGTATCAACTGTTTGCCTGAGGCTTTTCATGATTATCTCTATACGTTCTCCTGCTGTGAAAGGATTATCTGCTGTGTGACTGTATTGGGCGGAGCCGATGCCGATAATGAGTTCATCCTCTTTTCTCAGAATGTGTTCAACGGCGCGGAGGTGCCCGAGGTGAAAAGGCTGGAAACGGCCAATGAAGAGTCCACGTTTCATTCGGCATCCTTTCTCTCGCTATGATATATTTTTGTTCAGTATCCCCGTTCCACGTATGGTGATTGTGGCAGGGCCTCCCAGCTCACCATCCACGGAAGCAGTGATTTCGAGAAGAGCTTTGCAGACATCTATGCTGGTTAGCGTATGCATGGTGAGTGTTGAGACACGGTATGTTGAGACACCTTCGGCCAAAGCGGCGTAAATCACCAGCATGTCTCCGAGATGAGTGTCAACCGGGGCACCGCTTCGATACTCCTTGAGAAAATCTTCCGCGGCTTCCTGGCCCACCTTCTCAGCCGGAACCCCCTTCTCTCCAAGCCTGTCAACACCCATGCGGATTGTGTCAAACTCCCCCGCGACAAATATTCCAGCTCCCGGGTCGACTGCGCAGCCGTGCATAGACTCGGTTAACACCTCTTCACGTGTCTCTACCACTGTTATGCCGTCGGCTTGCAGCCGCTGTCGACATGACTCGGCCATTCGCTTAGCTACATGCGGCGGAAGTCTAGAGGTGTATGCGTGGATGGATACTTTTGTGAGCTGAGGCCTCTCGGTCAAGCTGAAAGCCGAGATTCTCTTTACAGGGACGATGTATCCCTCCACCTCGCCGCCTCCTCTAGGGTAAAAACCGCGTCTCAAAAGCCTCAGCCCACATTCGACTCCAATCCTATGCAGAAAATGGAAGAAAATCTGCTGAAAATATTCGAAGGTGGGCGCGTTTGGGTTGTTTGTTCCACCGCGTATCCGGAACAGTGTCCTAGTTTTCCCAAAGCAGAGGACGGGGATAAGTGACTGGAGGACTAGTGATGTGCTTCCCGCCGTGCCTGTGTCTAGAAACAGTTTTTCTATGGTGTCTTTTCCGGGGATGAAAAATATCTCAGTCGAGCCGATGTGGGCGTTTCTCACCTCTCCTCCGCAGGCTAGCTGAACAGCCCTTACAGCGGTCAGATGCTGGTTACGAAGCCCCGGGTTGCTTCTCTTCTTCCTGATGTTGTAAACATGGAGAGGTCTTCTAATTATTGCCGAGATGGCTAAGGCTACTCTAAGAACCTGACCACCTCCCTCACCTATTGAACCATCGAGTTCGAGAAAACGCTCCATCAAGGCTATGTCGGTGTTGACTTGATTTATGGTTGACGCGAACCTATATTAGTTACTCGAGATGATGATGCCACGGGATACTGACATGGCTGCCCCACTCTACTACCCCGGCGCCACAACCCTGGGGATAAGGGGTAAAGACAGCGTCGTGATAGCTGCTGAGAAAAGATTTGCCTATGGCTACTTCGTGATGTCAAAACAGGCGAGAAAAGTCTTCAAAATAAGCAACAACGTTGGAGCGGCATGCGCAGGAGTCGTCGCCGACATGCAGAACATGATTAAAGAGGTTACAGCGGTCGTCAACCTCTACAGGCTCGAGCAAGGCGTCGAACCCAGTGTAAAAACCGTGGCCAAGATACTCTCATGGAACCTATTCGGAAACAGATACTTCCCCTACTTTATGGAGACGATTGTTGGCGGCATCGATTCTCAGGGCCCGCATGTAATTGTCCTCGACCCTCTTGGCTCGATGATAGAGGACGATTACGCGGTGGTCGGCACGGGTGCGGAGGTTGCTGTCGGAGTAATCGAGAACCTGTACCGGAAAGATATGTCAGCTACTGAGATAAGAGACCTCGCTGCCAAAGCCATCAAAGCTTCTATAGCTAGAGACGCCGGCAGCGGAAACGGGATAGACCTACTACTTTACACCCAGAAAGGTCTCGAGGCAGAAGAATCAATAACGGTTTAATTTCTCGTCGTTACGCCGATTTTTCACCCCGTTTAAACCGGTTCTTATGTTTAAATCAAGCTGAAGGATTGGAAAATGGTGACGTGGCAAACCTCTCTCTCCGAGAAAGAGTGTTGATATACCTTGCAGAGGCAGGGGCTATAACCTCAAGCCTGAAAATCACCACCCCCATACTTTCTAGGCAGTTCTCAACTAGTCAGCAGTCGGCATCGAGGCTTCTGATACTTCTTGAGAAGGAGGGGTTGATTGAGCGGCGGGTTGTTGGCCGAACAAGCTACGTCAAGTTAACGCAGAAAGGTGTTGCAAGGCTGCTTGACCTATACCTTACATTGAAAATGATTTTCGAGAGGCCTGTCAAGGTCGTTCTCGAGGGAAGAGTTTTCACGGGCTACGGTGAAGGCGTCTACTACATGTCTCTTCCCAACTATGTCAAGCAGATGCAGGAGAAACTCGGGTTCATCCCCTACCCCGGAACCTTGAACATCACCTTGCTCTCGAAAGACTCGATAGAAAACAAGATGCTTCTCCAGAAGTACGCCGACATAAAGATACACGGCTTCAGAGACGAGAAAAGAACATACGGAGACGTCAAAGCAGTAAGGGTAACCGTAAACGACACAGAGCCCGCGTTCATGATTTTCCCCGAACGCACCCTCTACGACAACTCAGTCGCAGAACTCATAGCCCAACACAACCTCCGCGAGAAACTGGGCCTAGTCGACGGCTCACTCGTCAAAATCTCGGCAACACTCCAGCCAAAAATATTCTATGAAGGGTTGAAGACATCATACGCGCTTTCCGAGGCGTAGAACCCGTTTAACGACGTCGCTGCTGCTCACAGGATTCACGCTATGCTTCCTAAGCGTCACAACCCTAACCTTAATCTTTCTCTCTCGGCAGAATCTCATAAACTGGTCGCGAATTCTCCGCTGGTCATAGCCAAACGCGACGATGTCCGGCCTAACTTTCTTCAAAATTTTTTCAAAAGAAACCGGGTCGTAGCCGATTAACACTTCGTCAACCGGCTTGAGGAATTGGAGCATTCTTCTCCTTTCACGTGCACCAAAGATGGGTGAACGTCCTTTGTTACGTCTCACTGTTTTATCTGATGCCACCACCACTACTAGTTTCCCACGTGGGCCTGCGAGTTTTTTGGCATCCTTTAACATGAGCATGTGTCCGAGATGAAGGATGTCGAAAGCCCCCGTCGTTAGAACAGTTCTGCTCTTCACCAAGTAAACCTCACCTCTCCCCTGAGTCTCAAAGCGTCAAGCAAGCCCTCCGCATAACCTATCGCCAGAAGAGCGTCAGCCATTTTACCATCCCTGATGAAGCGCTCAGCATCCTCCACATATCTTGAAACGTATCCAAGATAGTCTGTCTGCTCATGGACGCGGCTTAGCTCGGCAATTATTCTCCGGCATTTTGAGACATAGTTCATTACTCTACTTTTTAACGGGTTTTCCGCGGTGTTTAAAGGACCCTTGTGGAAAGTTTGTAGTATTTCTTCCTCTGTGAAGTGGAGGCTTGATGGTATGATGATTGAGTGCGGTGGCGGTGGAAAATTGTGTGAGATGAGTTTCTCGGCGGGGGCGGCCAGGGTTACGTTGTCGGGGAATCCGAGCCTCGCTAGAGCAACCATGAGCGTGTTTTGGTTTATAAAGGATTTGCCGTGTTGTTTTGAGTAGTCCAGCAGCTGTTTTACTGCTTCTGGTACTGTTAGGCCTTGGTCTGATGTGTCTAGGAGGAGTAGGGTGTGGAGGTTGTTTGAGAGGTTTGTCTCGATTGTTTTGAATACTTCGTGTAGCATGTTGGAGTCGGTTGTTTTCGGGATGGTGGCTGTTTTGCCGAACTTGTAGACGTGGAGGCCCGAGGAGCTTACTGCGGCGGAGACCGCTGAAACGCCGTGAACAACTTTTACTGCAACGTTTTTCCTGTGTGCGATTGTTCTTATGGAGAGGTGGGTTGTGGCTATGAACGGGTCTCCTGGCGTCAGCAAAGCTATCTCATTTTCCACGGCCTCTGAGACAAGCTTGTGAACGTTGTCCTCGAGCATTTTCCGGTCGGCTACAACAACATGGCCCGCGGTCTCTCTCAGCTTGTCGAGGAAGTCATCTGCCCAGAAGCTCGTATAAGTGTCCACATAGATTTTCTCCACACTCTTTATGGTTTCTAGTGCCTCGAGGGTCAGATGCTCAAACCTGCCCAATCCACCGCCGACAAAAGTGAGAGCCATTCCGCGAAAGTATCTTGATAAGGCGTTTTTAAAGTAATAATTTGTTGAAAGCGGTGGTTTTCGCGGCTGGCTACGGTAAGAGGCTGAGGCCTCTGACTGTCAACAGGCCTAAGCATGTTTTGCCCGTCGCGGGTAAGCCGTTGATTAGATGGGTTGTCGAGGCCCTTTTCGCGGCTGGAATAGATGATGTCGGCGTTCTTGTCGGATACCATGGACAAGATGCGGTGGAGGCCCTCAAGAGACTACATAGACCCCGGCTAACTTTCATCGAGCAGAAGAAGCTTCTCGGCACGGGCCAGGCTTTGAAAGAGTGTAGAGAGTTTTTGGAGGATGAGGATGTTTTTCTCGTGGTTTATGGCGACGTCACAGTAAACGATGAGGTTCTGCGACGGTTGCTGGGTTTTTGGCGTAGGGGCGGGTTCGACAGCGTTTTGGCGGCTGTTGAGATGGAGGAGAGCAGGAGATTTGGCTCCATCAAGCTTGAGGGAGAACGGCTGGTCAAGATAGAGGAGAAGACGGGCGCGGGAAAAATAGTCAATGCAGGCATATACATCTTCAGCAAACACATCTTCAAAGCCCTCGAGCAGGTGGGTTTCTCTGAACGCGGCGAGATAGAGCTGACCGACGCAGTCAACCAGATGGCTGCCCAGGGACACGTTGTAGGTGTGAAGGTGTTTGATAGAGGTTGGTGGTTTGATGTCGGACTGCCCGCCGACTACCTCAAAGTTAACCATGTTTACCTGAGCAACTTGCTCGGTGAAGCATTCTCCATAGATGAGGGGGCCTTGTTGGGGGAGGCCGTTGAGATAAAGGGCCCGGTCATGGTTGAGGAAGGATGCGTGATAGAATCGGGCTCGGTTTTGGAGGGGCCCTGCTACGTCTGCAGAGGCTCATTCATCGGCAGCGGAAGCAGGGTAAGGGGTTCTGTTGTCCTGGAGAAGTGTTTTCTCGGTCCAGACTCATATTTGGAGAACTCTGTCTTGGGAGAGGGGTCTGTTTTCAGCGAGGGTGTGGAGGTTTTGTCAAGTAGTTTCCCCGCCTACGTCAGCGAACCCGGCTTCAGGGCCGAGAAAAGGCTCAAGATAGTTTAACGCGCTTCTTGCGAGAAGCTTAGCCAGTCTGACGGGCTCGGGATAGCGGCCGTCGACCGTGAACTTGTCGAGAACGTTTTTTGCATCGGCGGGCAGTAGACCAAAGCATCTCACATAGACTTTGTAGCCTGTCCTCAGAACAATGTCGCTTCTCTCACCGTTGCTACGGTGAACACTGAGACGCTGCTCCCAGTCACTCGGAAACCTTTTCCTAAAAACCTCATCGAGGCCATGGGAGTCGCGGTAGCTGATGCATATCAATGGAATGTTGATTGCTTGATGAAGCTTGTTGAGGTCGACGACGTTGAACCAGCTGATGACGCTTCCGCTCAACAGGACCACGTTTATATCCATGCGGCCGAGACGCCGCCACATCTCGATAACCCCCTCGGTGGAGTCCATTCCACCGACGGTGCAGGCGCCGAAGACAAACCCGTCCACCAACATATCCGACCTCATCACTACACCCGCCAGAACAGCCCGTGAACCCAGTCTCTTTCTAAAGCTCTCGGCGACACCGAGTGCCCTTATACCCTTCTTCCCAACCCTAACCCTGCTCGGCAAACGCCTTCACAACGGCCGTCCACGCATGCGCCACATTCACAGGGTCATATCCTCCGCCACCCATCGCAAGAATCCTGCCTCCACACTTTTTCTCAGCGATTTTGAGAAGCCTCGAAGCCGCGTAGCTATGGGCTTTAGCGGAGTATTGAAGGTTTGTAAGCGGGTCTCCCATCAACCCATCAGCACCACACTGAAGCAGCAGAAAGTCGAATTCATGTTTCTCGAGAAACTGTTCAACCTCCTGAAATGCTTGGAAAAACTCTTCATCACCCGAGTAGGGCATCAGCGGAATGTTGAGCTTAGTTCCACGCGCCTCACCTTCGCCTGTCTCGTTTCTAAACCCTGTCCCGGGGTAAAGTGTACGCCCATCTTGATGAATGTCGGCGAATATCACACGCTTTTCGCTGTAGAAGTCGTAGCAGACACCGTCTCCATGATGCGCGTCGATGTCTACATAGGCAACGTTCCGTATGTTTTCGCGTCTGAGGAGATATTCGATGGCTACGCCGGCGTCGTTAAATATGCAGAACCCGCCCGCTCTGTCCCGTCTCGCGTGATGCAGGCCGCCCATGGGGTTGAATCCTGCTGAAATCTCGCCGGAGAGAATCATGCGTAATAGCTTAAGCGTAGTTCCAACGACGTATGAAGCAGCTTCGAAACATCCTGGGAAAGCGGGTGTGTCACCGTAGTCGAGGTAACCTCTTCCCACCCTGCATCTTTCTTCAACAAACTCCACATAGGAAGGTGTGTGGAAAAGCGTTACATCACCTTTCCCCGCTTTTTCAGGCTCGACAAATAATAAGCCCTGCAATTCTTTTCCTTCACTGTCAATCTTCTGGTAGAAAGCCTCAAGCCTTATCCTGTTCAAGGGATGCGGCTCGGGAAAACTATATAGAAAAAGCTCAGGTCCCCGAGCAAGCCCTATCCTACGCATCACCTCTATGTATTGCGTGGAGGCTTTTATACCGTTCCGAAGAAGAGTTTCCGGAATTGCCGCGGATTGTGCTTTTCCTGGACCTTGACTATTTTTTCGCTCAGGTTGAGGAGGTTGAGAACCCTGAGCTGAGGGGAAAGCCGCTCTGTGTATGCGTCTTTTCAGGAAGAACCTCTGACAGCGGGGTAGTGAGTTCAGCAAACTATGTCGCGAGAAGATTCGGCGTAAAAGCAGGAATGCCAATCAAAGCTGCCAAGAAACTTCTACCAGAAGAATCCGTAATCCTTCCAGTGCGGCTTGAACACTACGCAACTGTTTCGCGTCAAATCATGGCCAACCTCAAAAAATTCAACACACCACTCCGAGTCGAGAGCATTGACGAGGCCGTGATGGACATTACACAAGCCGTGGGAGGAGACTACATCGAGGCCGAGAAATTCGCGAAAAAAGTCAAGGAAATTATCCGAGCAAACTTTGGTTTAACATGCAGCATCGGAGTGGGCCCCAACCGCGTCATAGCGAAGATGGCGGCGGATTACTCGAAGCCCGACGGCCTCACAGTCGTGAAACCCGAAAATGTGGAAGAATTTCTACGAGACCTGCCTGTCAAAAACCTCCCCGGCATAGGAGCCAAAACAGAGACACTCCTCGCCGAACACCAAATCAAAACAATCGGCGACCTCTCCCGCCAAAGTCTGGAGAAACTTGAGGAACTTTTCGGGCCAAAGAAAGCCCAATACCTCTACCTAGCTTCAAGAGGAATTTATGACGAGGTTATAGAGGAGAGGCCTCCGCCTAAGCAGTTGAGCAAAATAGTCACCCTTAAACGGAACACCCGCGAAGTCGAAGAGGTCATGGAGACGCTTGCAGCAGCTACTTCAGAAGCTTACTCGAGGCTTGCGTCGTCGAAGTTTTTCGCCTCAAAGATAGGGTTGATAGCGATAACCACGCGCCTTGAAACAATCACTCGACAGGCTGACATACGTTTGGGAGCAACTCTCGACGAAGTGTTGAGAAGCCTCCGCCTTCTCTTAACAAAGCTTCTCGAAACAGATGAGAAAATGATGCTCAGACGTGTTGGAGTGAGGTTCTCAGGGCTTAAACCTGTCTCAGGCCAGACAAGCCTCAACATCTTCTCGGAAGGGTGAAAGGAATGAGAAGTTTTCTGAGGAGCTTAGATATCCCGAGGCTCATCAAGTTTAGTGTGGTGGGCGGCGTCGGCCTCGTCGTCAACACGGTAGCGCTTTTCCTGCTCACAAACTATGTCTTTGGCGAGAGGCTTTATCTAATAGCCGCCGCGATAAGCCTTGAAATCTCGATTCTCAACAACTTTTTCCTCAACGAATACTGGACCTTCCGAGACAGAGCAGGGCCCAGCGGCATACTCGGACGCCTCCTCAGGTTCCACGGCTCAAGAATAGCGGGAACCATAACCTCGCTAAGCATCCTCTATCTTCTAACCGATTTCCTGGGGATATTTTATCTGGTTTCCAACATCGTGGGTGTGTTGGCTGGCATGGCTGTCAACTACTTGACCAGCAACTACTGGGTCTGGAAATAAGCCACTTATTCATATCCTTATATTCTCTGGAAAAACCATGGTTGCATGAACCTCTCCAAAAAAGTAGCTCTGGCATCGGCCTTGAGCGCTCTCGGTATAGTAATATCGCCCATGATGTTTGAATGGCTCGGGTCAAGAGCTTTTCCGGGCCAGCATTTCATCAACGTACTCTCCGGGGTTCTGCTGGGCCCGCTCTGGGGAGCTCTCGTCGCAATCATAGTTGGAACGGTGCGGATTGCGCTGGGAACGGGGACGGTGTTCGCATACCCGGGCGGCATTCCCGGAGCGGTCTTGGTCGGCCTGTTCTACATCCTGCTTAGAAGATTGCCTAACCCTCGGCTAAGGTATCTGGCCGCTTTCGCAGAGCCAATAGGCACTGTATTGATTGGTGGAACAATAGCGCTCGCTGTGGTGGCTCCGAGTATCGGGCCTGCGGTTGGGCCCGCGGCAGTCATGCTCCGTAACCTTGAGACACTCGGGTTCTGGCCTGCCTTGCTGCTTCTCTGGGGAGGCTGGGCCATCAGCTCCATCACAGGCGCTGTCGCGGGATTCCTCTTCCTACTCGCGGCAGAGAGATATGGAGTTATATCTCGAGCCATCACCGCCACAATACGCAGACAGCGTTGAACACCGAGGAGCTGCTGGGCAAAAGAACCCTCATCATCGGAGAGGCAGGCTCGGGAAAAACAAGCCTCCTCGCCCAAATACTCCACAGCCTTCTCACCAAGCTGGGGCCATGCAGCATAACCGTCATAGACCTCGCTCCCCCACGGATAATGGACGTAGGCGGCCCACTAACAGACCACATGAAAGTCGACGGCCTCCACTACAAGCGACCACCCAACGTCTACGCACCTAGGCTCATGGCATGCAACGCGGAAGAACTCAAAAAATACGTCCACTCAAATCTCGAGCCCGCCAAGAGACTATTCAATGAATTTATTCAGAATCCGACACCTGTCCTCGCAGTCAACGACGTCACCATATTTCTCCACGGAGCCGACGCAGCTGAACTGCTTGCATATGTCGAGAAAGCCTCCACCTTCATCGCGACGGCCTACTATGGAGCAAAGCTGTCCGAGGACTTTGGAACAGGTCTCTCGGCATCTGAGAGACGGAAAGTAGAGGAGCTAACAAAACATGTCGACATAGTTATCAACCTTAATTCCAGCCGTTGACACAAGGGTTCATGAACATCTGTGTCTACGAGGACCCCGGCCTACTCCGGTTCTGGCCATTGACAACCACAAGACCCGTCTACGACATATTCATAGGAACCAGCACCATCCTCGAGAAAATAATACACCATTTCACCGACGTTGAGAAAATCCATCTCTATACAAGACATCACCTCACACGGGTTTTGAAGGAAAAATACCCAGAAGCCGTGGTTAACACGCCGCCGACAACGGGTGTAACATTACTCATCAACGGCAGACTCGTGGTAAACAAGCTGGTGGCTGAGACGCTTAGAAAAGCCGAGGCCGGCCATGTTTTCTATGTTGGCGAAGAGGTTGCGGCCGTTAAGCTAGCTGAGCCAGACCTTCCCGAAAATTTCCTGCAAAGCCTGACAACGCCTGGAAAAATGTTCGAAATCCCGGTGAACCATTTATCGAAGAGGAAGCTTGAAGCCAACTTAGTCAACAACCTGTGGGACTTAGTTGAACTCGCACCCACGCTAATTGTGGATGAGATTGTTGGAGAAAAAACAGGTTACGGTCAAAGGGGCCGTGTGTTTGCCCGCGGGGAGATAGAGGTAGAGAATAACGTTGTCTTGGATGATAGGAAAGGCCCAATCGTGCTTGACGAGGGTGTTTTTGTTGAGGCGTTCACGAAAATTGTGGGCCCATGCTATGTTGGTAAATCATCCCGCATTTTCCCCAACTCCTATGTCGCGAGCTGCTGCATCGGGCCCGTGTGCAGGGTTGGAGGAGAGACTGAGTCATCTGTTTTTATGGGATATTCTAACAAGAGACATTACGGGTTTTTGGGACACAGCGTTGTAGGCGAGTGGGTGAACATAGCCGCTGGAACAACGGTCTCCAACATGAAAAACACATACGGCAACTTTAGGATAATCGTTGAGGGCAGAAGAGTCGAAACAGGGAGGCAGTTCCTCGGCTCATTCTTCGCGGACCACGTCAAGACAGGAATAGGCACCATGGTTTCAGGTGGCATAAAAATCGGAGTAGCAAGCCACGTTTACAGAGAAGCTCACACAGACATCCCATCCTTCACAATATACACACCCACCGAGAAAATTGAACTTGACATCGAGCAGGCCATCGAAACAGCCAAAAGAATGATGTCGCGGAGAGGGATAGAGCCTTCTAAAAACTATCTCGACATGCTACGAGATGTCTTTAACATGACGGCGGAAGAGAGAAGAGCTGCCGGGGTTGTTAAGAGAAGGTTCAGCTTTTATAACACCGCAGGTAGTTAAGGCCATGGTTAAACGCGTCCTGACCGTCGCAGGCTCAGACTCAGGCGGCGGCGCCGGTATTCAGGCAGACCTCAAAACATTTGCCGCACTCGGAGTTCACGGCATGTCAGCCATCACCTGCATCACAGCCCAGAACACAGAAGCTGTAACGGCTATTCACCAAGTTCCCGCCGAAATAATCCGAGAGCAGATACGCGTCGTCGCCAATGATATTGGTGTTGACGCCGTCAAAACCGGCATGTTGTTCAGTGAGGAGATTATCGAGTCTGTTGCAGACGAGTTATCTGAGATAAAGGCTCCATTGGTTGTTGACCCTGTGGCGGTCGCTAAAAGTGGTGCGCCATTGCTAAAGCCCAACGCCGTGGACGCCCTTGTGAGAAAAATGCTTCCGCTTGCAACCGTTGTAACCCCCAACATAAACGAGGCCAAGCTGTTGACAGGTATTGAGATAGGCTCTGTCGAGGAAATGGTTGAAGCCGCTCAAAGGATAGCTGAAATGGGGCCCCAAGCTGTGGTGGTTAAGGGAGGACACCTGCCCGGTGAAACAACCACGGACATCCTCCTATACGCAGACAATATATACAGGTTCTCCGCCGAGAAAATCCACACACGCAACACCCATGGAACAGGATGTGTGTTCGCGTCAGCCACCGCGGCCTACCTCGCAAAGGGCTGGAAAATCCCCCAAGCAGTCCAAGCGGCCCAGAGATTCGTCAACGAAGCCATAAAAAGAGGATTGGACATCGGACGCGGCTATGGCCCCGTCCACCCGACAGGGGCTGTCTACGCAAACTCCGAAAAACTGACGGCGCTCCGTCAGCTGAGAGAGGCGTTGAAAATGATTGAGCGTGAAGAGTCTTTCCAGCGGTTGATTCCCGAGAGCGGGTCAAACATCGTGGTTGCAGCTGAGTACGCGTCCTCTCCCGAAGATGTTGTAGGAGTGCCCGGCCGCATAGTGAAAACACCTGACGGGTTCACCTTTGCCTCGGAGCCATGGTTCGGCGCATCCCGACACGTCGCCAACGCTGTTTTAACAGCCATGAAACATGACCCATCCGTAAGAAGCGCCGCCAACATCCGGCTCGATGATGAAATACTTTCCACGTTAGAGACCCTAGGCTTAAGCGTCTCATCATATGACAGGGCCGCCGAGCCTGAGGAGGTTAAGAAAGAAGAGGGGCGAACCATCCCATGGGGGATAGAGGAGGCTATTAGAAAAGCAGGAGGAGTGGTTGACGTTGTTTACCACCGTGGAGACGTTGGGAAGGAGCCTATGGCGGTTGTGTTCGGCACCGATGCATACGATGTGGCGAGAAAGCTGATACGTCTCAGCCGCAGGCTTGCAGGTGTTGAGACATGAGAATCGAGTTCGGCGTCTGCATCCCCAACTTCGGAAAACATCTTTCACCCAAGGCCATAGATGTTGTCGCGTCCGAAGCTGAGGAGCTTGGATACGAGTCCGTTTGGATAACCGACCATTTGCTACTGCCTCCAACGCAGAGACATCCTTACGGAAGCATCCTCGAGGCTCTCACCACCATGGCCCACGTTGCATCGGTCACGGAAGAGGTGAGGGTCGGCTCCTCTGTATTGATTCTTCCGATGAGAGAGCCTGTCCAAGTCGCAAAAGCTCTGGCAGCCATCGATGTGCTCAGCGGTGGCCGGGTGGTGGCAGGGTTTGGAGCTGGATGGTGTGAAGAAGAGTTCCAAAACCTTGGTGCGAATTTTAGAAACCGTGGGCGCAGGTTTGACGAAGCTCTTCGACTCATTAAACAGCTGTGGCAAGGGGGAGAAGTTTCCTTCAACGGCCGCTACTACAAGGTGGATGCCGGCATCTTCGAACCCGCTCCTGCACAGAAAGATGGGCCACCTATCTGGATTGGCGGAAACAGCGAACACGCCTTAAGAAGAGCCGTGAAATATGGTCAGGCATGGCACTTCACAGGCATAACGCTTGAGACGCTCAGAGAGCGGGTTTCCAACCTAAATCAGACCAATGGCTTCAAAATATCGGGA
Source organism: Candidatus Caldarchaeum subterraneum (assembly GCA_937934305.1). Taxonomy (GTDB): domain Archaea; phylum Thermoproteota; class Nitrososphaeria_A; order Caldarchaeales; family Caldarchaeaceae; genus Caldarchaeum; species Caldarchaeum subterraneum_E. The sequence continues at coordinate 38,305 of CALHAG010000009.1, read as the reverse complement.
CGTTTCACAGTGGACTTCTCGGGAAAAACCCCCCAAGTCGTAAAGGTCAGAGCCGGCGAGAACAGAGCAATCCTCACAGGCTCACCAACCAAAATAATGGATACCATAGAACAGTACGTCAACCTTAAGGTTACACATTTTGCTCTTTACTTCGGAGACAAACCTGCCGAAGACTACGTTAAAGACATGGAGAAGTTTTCCAAAGAAGTGATGCCAGGCTACATATAAATAACCGCATAAGAACTTTTTTACCAAATGAATCTCAGGCGGGTTTTCTACTCCGCCCTTGGAACATCGCTACTGGCGATATTGACGATGTCCTTAGGCAGCTATGTCAGTAAAGTTGGCGCGGGGATGGCTTGTCCCGACTGGCCGCTCTGCCCGCTCGAAAACGACCCATTTATTCTCCTCGAATTCGGACACCGAATCGTCGCCTTCACCACTTTCCTCTCAGGAATTTACACCTTTTACCTCGGCTGGAGAACCATGCTCCGTCCTTTGGCTGTATATGCTTTCGCAGCGCTTTTGCTGCAGGTTTTCGTGGTAGGCGCAGTGGTAATCTACACAGCAATACCGCCTATAGTGATTGCCGTGCATCAAGCGGTTGCGGCAACCGTTCTAGCCCTCCACTCCTCATTAGCCACAGCTTCCTTTGTCATACGCGCACAGGAAAAACACAAAAATACAGCCCAAGAGGTGGTTCCCCATGTCTGAGGTAAGAACAACAGACTACCTAATACTCGCTCTAATCATCTTCGCCATTTTCTCAACTCTCCTTGTCCTGGGAAATTTTGGGCAGCTCTTTAGACCGGTGTCCCCTCAAACCATAGAAATTAACAGGCTCTACCAATTTGTCTACATCGCTGGCTCCGCGGTGGGCTCCATATTTATAGGTGCACTCTTCTTCATGATGTATAAATTCAGAGAAAAAGGTGAGTAATGCCATGGAGAGGGTTAAGCTTGTGGAGAACGCCACAATCGTCGGCGCATTGATATTGTTCGCTGTAATCGGTTTCTGGTCGTGGAATGTTTTGAACGACCTTGAAGCCGATAAGCCGGCGGATTTGACGGTCAAGGTTGTCGCACGTCAGTTTGCTTGGCAGTTTGTCTACCCCGATGGAACCGTCAGCGGCGAGCTTCGTGTCAAAGCGGGCCAAACCGTGAAGCTAGAGCTAAACTCTGAAGACGTAATCCACAGCTTCTACCTCCGAGACTTCGGGCTGAAGAAAGATGTCGTCCCAGGCCGCACAAACGTGCTCTATGTAACTCCGTTGGAGCCAGGGACATATTTAATACAATGCGCCGAATTCTGTGGACAAGGTCACTACAGTATGATAGCGAACATGGTGGTTGAGCCATGACCACGGTGACCGTTGAAAAAGCAGAGCCCAAGCCATGGTATAAGAGCGTTTACCAAATTTTATCGACGACCAACCACGCCCACATAGGGATGCTCTACATAGCCGCCTCCTACATCTTCCTCGTCATAGGAGGGCTGCTGGCGCTGCTGATGCGTTTCGAGCTCGCCACACCTCAAGGCAACCTGGTAGACTCGAACACCTACTCCTCGCTCTTCACAATACATGGTACGTTGATGATCTTCTTCTGGGCCATGCCTGTTTTCGCGGGTCTCGGAAACTATCTAATCCCCAAGATGATAGGTGCTCCGGACATGTATTATCCCAAGCTCAACGCCCTGAGCTTCTGGCTGTTTCTGGCCGCCGGTGTCCTGCTTATCTCGAGCTGGGCTAACATAGGATGGACTGGTTATGCAACCCTATCAGTGATTGAGCCGAGCCTCGGAGTCGACCTTTGGATACTGAGCCTACACGTTGCAGGCACTTCATCAATGGTCGGGGCCTTGAACTTCATAGTCACTACTTGGCGGCTTAGACGAGCTGACATGGGATGGTGGAAACTTCCTCTCTTCGTCTGGTCATGGGTTGTAACAGCGTTCATCATAGTTTTCGCCGTCCCCCCACTCGCTTTTGGCCTAACCATGCTACTGCTCGACAGAAACCTTGGCACAGGTTTCTACCTCCCCGCACAGGGAGGCGACCCAATACTCTGGCAGCATCTCTTCTGGTTCTTCGGACACCCGGAGGTCTACATACTTGTTCTCCCCGCAATGGGAATAATATCTGAAATACTGCCCCGTCTCGTCAAGAAACCCATAGTTGGCTACCGTATGATAGCTCTATCAACGGTACTCATAGCCGTGCTAAGCTTCGGTGTATGGGCCCACCACATGTTCACCACCGGGCTATCACCACTCACCCTCGCCCCGTTCATGATAATGACGATGCTTGTCGCCATCCCATCCGGAGTTAAAGTGGTTAACTGGGAGGCAACATTATGGGGAGGAAAAATACGTTACAACACTCCAACAATATTCACTCTCTCGTTCATAGGCACCTTCATTGTCGGAGGTATAACAGGTGTTTTCCATCCAGCGATACCTGTCGACTGGCACCTTCATGATACCTACTGGGTTGTAGGCCACATGCACTTCATCCTCTTCGGAGCCATATCACAAGCCGCTTTCGCCGCAACATACTACTATTTCCCATACTTGACAAAGAGAATGTACAGCGAATCCCTCGGCAAAATCCATGCAATAACCGCCAACATTGGTCAGTATCTTGTCTTCATGTCTATGATGGTCCTAGGCCTGATGGGTATGCCGCGGCGATACTACGGCTATGTCCCCGAGTACCAGCCTTGGCATGTAGTTGCCTCGGTTGGAGCTTTTCTGATAGGCATAGGCACAGCAATCTTCTTGTTAAACATGCTGCTAAGCTGGAAGTTCGGGCCCAAGGCTGACCCCGACCCTTGGCAAGCCATCAAAAACAACATGCCAGACTTCCCAGGAGAATACCTCAACCAGTTGGATAAAACTCGTCAACAGGCGGTGGTCAAGACTGAAGCCAAATGAATCGACAAGAATCGAGGAGGCTGTGAAGAAATACCAGACAACATCCGTCGTAGCAGCCATTCTCGTACACTTCTTCATATTCATAACAGCTATAGTAGTGATAGTGGTTCTGAAACAACCCCTACCGGTTTTTATCGCCACCCATGTAACTCTCCAGCTGTTGACAATTTTTAACGCTCTTTTCGGCCACAGGCTGTACCGGAAATATCTCCTAGCCAAGCGGACGAACCGTGTGATTGTCAACTGATTACCTATTTATCTTGGAATGGCTCTTCGCTAGGTGAACCACGTTGGCTTTCGAGACCATCGCCAGGATAATTAAGCCGATGATAGTCGCATTGAAACACGTATTTATGCCCACAGTCACGATAAAGTATCCCTACGAGAAAATCATAAACACTACAGGTGAAAACTATCGCTACGACCCCAAAGCAAGCATAGCCTACCCCGGCTTCAAAGGCAGGCACATCCTCTATCTCGACAAATGCACAGGCTGCAGCCTATGTGACATAGCCTGCCAAAACGTGGCCGAAGCCATTATGATGGTGTATGGGTTCAATGCATCCCTCAAGCTCGACAAAAAGTTTGTAGAGGACTATAGAAAGGGTGAGAAAGCCGCTGTAGACTTTGTCGAGAACCTCGTCACCCGACTGGGTGTAAATGAAAACGGTGTTGGCCCGAATTCGCATCCAGTGGTTGACGTCGTCTGGAATGATTTGAGGGCGCTGCAACAAGCTGGCGAGGGCTATGAGTGGAAGCTGAACGCAGAGCCCATTTACTCTTACAGGTCCGAGGCTGTTCTCGAATCATATTTCGACAGCTTCCTCACATGGGCCCGCGGAAACGGATGGAGCGACCAAGTCATCGAAGTACAGGGCGCGGACAAAGAAGACGAATACCACAAGCTTAGCAACGGCATGTATGAAGCTATTTTAGCAATAACGAAAATTGATGAAAAACTCGCTCACAACAAGAAGTCATACTTCCCAGCGGTTGACTATGGCCGCTGCGTCTTCTGCGGCTTATGTGTAGATGCATGTCCCTTCTACGCCCTCGAGATGACGAACGAGATCGAGCTCTCGGACACCGATAGACGCTCCCTTTTCTACAGCCCCAAAAAGCTCGCCAAACCTGGTGTCAGAGGGCCGCCGGCCGAGCTCGGCTGGTTCGACAAACTTGTCACAGCTTTGAGAGGATAGCCATGGCGACAGAGCTAACTCCAAAAGAGAGACCCGAGGCCCATGAGTTACTGAAAAAGTTGCGTCTCCTAGCAAAAACATTGAGAACATTCCTTGACACAGAGGACTTTACATACTTTACTGAATCCGTGAAGATTCATCAGGAAATCAAAAGCAGCTCTATTTACCAACACTTGTCAGGGCATCTGGACCTCGACAACAACATGGAGCAGCTTCAAAAAATTTATGAAACCGGAGGAGCCAATATGGATGACAATGCTTTTGGACGCATGCTTGACCAAGTCGTCTACACTATCGTAAGAGCAAACATCGTCTCCACAGGCTTGGAGTTTAAATTGAAAAGGATGAGAAAAGGCTAGGCAAGTAGAGTCGGCAGATAGATTGTGAGGCTGACGAGAAACAGGTTGATGAAGCCGAGAGGTATAAGGTATCTCCAGCCCAGGTCGAGGATTTTTCTTATGGTTATGCGGGTGTAGACACCTCTAAACATGAACACGATTGTCAAAAGTATAAGGAACTTTACGAAGACCCAGAACGGATGTAGAATTGTCTCAGGCACACCGGGTATAGCCGGTCCATGCCACCCGCCTAGGTATAGGTTGACGGTGAGGAACAAGAGGGCGTCAAGCTTCGTGTACATGGCCAGCTGAATTCCGAGAAATCCCACGCCACCATACTCAACCATCCATCCCTCAACAAGCTCCTGCTCCGCCGTTGGAAGGTCAAAAGGTATCCGCTCCGCCTCACTGACCGCGGCTATGAAGAAGACGAGAAAGCCTATGAACTGTGTGACGATAAACGGTAGAGCATACTGTGCGTTCACAATCTCGACTATGTCGAAGGATTTTGCCGCGAGAATAACACCTGCCAACGCTATGAAAAGGGGGACCTCGTATGCAAATATTTGGAAAGCGAACCTCAGCATGCCGACGAAGCTGTATTTGCTGCCGGAGGCCCATCCCGCTATGATCAAAGGAATGGGTGTGAGAGCTATCAGCACAAAGACGAGTAGGACACCTATCTCGCTTCTATAAATCACCCAGTACTCACTGAAGGGGAGGAAGGCGAAGAGGAGTGCTGAAAGGAAAAGTGCTGTGAGAGGCATGGTGACAAACAGCTTTTTCTTGGCCCGTGTCGGGATGATGAACTCTTTTGAGAGAAACTTGACGGCGTCAGCGATTACCTGCAGCCATCCGCCGTACTTGCCCACGTGAAGAGGCCCGGGGCGGAGCATAATGCGTGCTAGAAGCTTTCTCTCATACCAGACGGACAGTATGCCCAATACCGCCACGAAGGCTGCTCCCGGGAAAACAGCCGCCTTTACGAAGCTCTCGCTCGCCAGAAACCTGATCAGCTCTTGTAATGGAGGTGGCAAAGCTACAACCATCGCTCTACAGCCTCTGCGGCAAATTCTTGAGAGTAGCTGCTGCGTATATCGATGAAGCGCTGAGAACAGCTAGCAAAACAACCACGTTGAGGGCTGCCCCTGGGTTGTCGATGACAGCTACAACGGAGAGGAAGACAGCTAGGGCGATGACCGCGTAGGCTATGTAGATAATAGCGTAAGGAAAATACTCGACGGGAAAAGACGACTCTGTCCAGCCAAACGGAACCTGTCCACTCTCGAAAGAGAGTTTCTTCCGTCTCGCCGGCTTTTTGGGTGAGAGGAGCTTAGAACCAATGATTAGAAGGACAGGCAGCAGAGCCGAGACAACTATGTATATGATAAGCGAAGTAGTGTCCGCCATCGATGTATCGGCGTCCATCGATTATTTAAACATGCGCGGTTATATCACGAGCTTATCCGATATGAAGCTCTTGAGCACATCTATGCTTACACGTTCCTGTTTCATGGTGTCTCGGTCTCTTACGGTCACCGTGTTATCCTCCAAGGTTTGATAATCTACTGTTATGCAGAAGGGTGTGCCTATCTCATCCTGTCTCCTGTATCTTCTGCCTATGCTTCCCTTCTCGTCATAGAATGTGTCAAAATCAAGCTGAAGCATACTGTAAAGCCGTTGGGCGACCTGAGTTAGCTCAGGCCTGTCAAGCAGGGGGAAAACCGCGAGTGTGTACGGAGCGAGGGCTGGGTGGAGACGGAGAACACTTCTACCATTTTCTTGGACATAGCCGTGTTCGAGAAGAGCTAGAAGGCTTCTGTCAACGCCCATCGAAAGCTCGAAAACATGCGGCAGAAACGTCTCGCCATCCTCCGTTATCCTGAGGTCGACTCCGCTAATCCTCTGATGTCCACCGAGGTCATAGTCGGTTCGGTTGTTACAGGCTACAAGCTCCATCCACCCAGTCGAAGTAAGGACCTCCAAGTCCCAGGCCTCGGCGGCGTAGAAAGCCTTCTCATCATCACCGAGCCTCCTAAACCTTAGCTTGTCCGGGTTTATGCCTAGGCGGAAGTAGAAGTCCTGCACAAGCCAGAGATAATATGCGACGAGCCAGCTCGAAACCAGACCTTTCTCAAAAGCTCTTTCGCATGTGATTTTTTCAACCCTGTCTCCCATCCACATGTTTAACTCTTTGTCAGCAACTGTTTTGGCCTTCTCGAATTCGTTGGCTGTGCGTGGGTTGAAGAAAACCTCTATCTCTGCCTGTGTAAACTCCCGAAGCCTGATAAGAGATTGGCGAGGAGATATCTCGTTACGGAAGCTTTTCCCCACCTGTGCGAGTGGGAGCGGCAGCTTTCTTCGCGAAATCTTGTAAACACGTGGAAAATCTATGAAGATGTTTTGACATGTCTCGGGCCTGAGATATCCTTCGTCGCCGGACGCTCCCAGAGAAACACCGAACATCATGTTGAACAGGGATACCTTGTCCAGCTCTCCCCCGCAGGCAGGGCAGCGGAAACCATGCTCAGCAATAATCGCGTCAATCTGCTCGGGCGGAGTTCTTTCTGGAACCTTTATACCAAGCTTCTCCTCCAGCAATCTATCGATTCTGTACACCGACTTGCATGATTTGCAGCGTGTTATGGGGTCTGCGAATGTGGCTAGATGACCAGATGCGATGAAAACGGGTTTGGGGAGAATCTGCGACCCGTCGACGAGAAGCATCTCATCTCTTCGCACCATTAGGCGATGCCAAGCGTCTATGAACTTGCGTTTGAGTAGTGCTCCGAGATGTCCATACTCCCAGAAACCCGCCGGAGAGCCGGAGTAAATCTCGGCCGACGGAAAGAAAAAACCCCTTTCAAGACCGAGTTTAACGATTTCCTCGAGACCCATGAAGGCTCACGCTAGACAACGGCTCTTCCACAGTTTGGACAAGTACCGTTTATGTTTACATATGCGTCAAGGCATCCCGAGTGAAAAATGACACCGCATGAGGAGCATCTCACAGCGTTTTCAGCCTCCACGGAAGTATAGCAGATGGGGCAGACAACTCCTTCCTCAACTTCTCCAACAACTTCGAAAGATGTCGTCTCCATAGGCTGTGTTGACGAGACTGTGGCCCCGCTCACTCCACCATAGCTCTGATACGGAATCTCGACCACACGCGGCCGTGTCAGAAGAGCCACTCCTCCTAGAGCGAGGATGACTATGGCAGAGAAAAGAGCGACGAAGAACCCTATACCCGGCTCACCAGACACGTTCAGAGCAGGAACCCTGACAAACCCTAGATAGAGCGGAGAAACCATAGCCAGTACTCCTCCTATAAGCGAGAAAACAACTAGCACGGTTCTCACAGACATGGGGCGCTGGCTAAAAGATGTCGCCAACAGCGACAAACCTGCTAAAACCCCTCCAGCAACCGAGAGTGATAATGTCTCCGGCAGCAGGTAGCCGCTCAAAACAGAGGTTGAGACATTGTCAGCCCTGACGGTGTACCATGGAAGTAGGAGGGTCAGCACATGTATGCTCCCCGCCAAAGCCAGCACCGAGCCTATCTGAAAAAACCGAACAAGCAAGCGTCTCTCAGACACAACCATGCCGATTAAAACCAGATGCTCCACCTTATAAAAACATGCTCCACGAAAACCTTTGAAAAATACTTGGCCATTCTCTATCTTCTGGGACCGAGTAGGGTTTATAATCATGCAAAGCCACCATCAAGCCATGGGTCTGCTCCCGAGAAAGTCAGACAGCATTTCAGACCTCCGTAAAGAGGTCGCGGCCATAAGGGTTCAGGTCATAGAGAAGCTTGAGGAGAGAATAAGCCTGCTCGAAGAAGCCTTGGCCAAGCTAAAGGAGGATGTTCGCCAAGTTCTTGAGCAGGTTTCATCTCCTCAGAGAACACTCTCATCTCTGCAATCTATCATCGAGAAAGCCTATCTTCTGGACCAGGCTTTGGACTCTTACAGGGCTTTAACAGAGGAGGTTAAGTCGCTTAGTGAGAGTTTGCATGAGACAGCTGACCTTTTGTCTAGTCAGAGGGCTGAGCTGGTTAAAGAGGTTCAGAGGATTATGCAGGAGAAGGAGAGTTTGTCGAGGCTTCGTGAGGAGGTTCTGAAGTGGCGTGAGGAGCTTGAGTCCAAGGAGAAGCAGATAGCCGAAGCTCAGGAGACGCTGAAACAGCTTATCACCAAGAAGGAAGCACTCGAGACAGAGATACACATCTTGTCGGAACGCTACTTCGCATCCTTTGAAGAGGCTCAGAAAAAGCTGGAGAACTTTGGAAGAGAGATGGATAAGATGTTCAAGCTGCGGGAGATAAGAATGGAGAGGATGATACGTAGGGAGAAGGAGCTTGAGGAGCGTCTCGCCGCTCTAGAGAAAAGCAGGGCCGAGGCGGAGACTTTGATAGAGACATCGAACAAGTTGAAGGAGGAGGTTAAGAAGCTGGAGGCCTACAAAGAGGCGCTGGCAAGAGAGATAGCTGAGATGGAGAGACGAAGGACTGAACTTAACGAGTTAATCACAGAGATGAGACGAGCCTTCCTTACATCATAGCTTCAAAGCCTTTTTTATCTGCGCAACCGTCGCAGACAGTTCTCCGAGGGCGTTTAATATCTCTCTCACGTCATCGCTAAGCACAATCAACTGGTCTTCTATGTATTTCAGCCTGCGCTCGAGGTTCTCTGGAGTCTGACTGGTTTCAGGCAGTGTTTGCAGCCGTTCTTTCATCTTGTCTATTTCCTCAATGACTTCCGCAAGTACCTCAGCCAGCTGTCGGACACCCTCGAACCTTGCTACCGCGCCTTTCGGCGTCTCCAAGTAATCCAGCTCGATAACTTTCTCGTTTTCTTCTCCGCTCATTTCACATCTCTACCAGCGGCCTTCGGCAAAGCGGGCACGTCTGCTTCACCACCAGCCAGTCATCAAAACACGACATATGACCTACCGCTCCACAGTGAGGGCATGAATATGTTTTTTCATTCCCCATCTCCAGTCCACATATTACACAGTTCTCCTGCTTAGGCTTTGGCTTCGGCTCCTCGAAAGGGTTCCAAAACCCTGCGTTAACCTCTCTAATCACCAGCCTCAACCAGCTTCACCTTCACAGCCACCGGTGTTGCTCTTCTGCTTGAATGGATATAAAGTATGTCCCCGTCAGCTATACCTGCTGATGCAATCTCCGTTTGGTCTTCCAATAGTTTGGAGCCGTGTTGTAAACGGGTGTCGGGGAACATTAGTAGGTTGGATATTCTCTCTCTCAGGTCGGCTACGGTTTCGTTTGGTGCAACATTTATCTGCATAGGTTTTTCCTCGCTGTAGCCGCACACGTGGCAGTTCACGTTTCTCTCCAGCTTTACACGCGTAAGCCTTCCCTTCAGTCCATCGAAAACCATCATGCCGTTCAACGTCCTGCCCAGAGAACCCCTATGAAGTATCCGAACCACTTCGAACGCGGCAAGGCCTGAAACTGTTGCCGATATGCTCTGCAGAGCGGGCATCTTTGGGTTAAGCAGTGAACGGAGCTGAATGACCTGTTCTCTAAGCGTCTTGTCCATCTGCTCCAACACTGTCTGCGGAGCGAACTTGATGTCGTAGACTGTTTTGATGTTGTGTTGGAAGAGGGCCTCGGCGTCGGAGAAGTTTATTGATATGCCTCGTTCACTAAGGTCTTTGACGAGGTCGTTTGGGGTGCGGCGGCGTAGAGAGCACTCCGAAGCCTGTATGTCCGAGGGAATGAGGACCTCTGCATGGCATTCCAGACAGCTGGTAACCCTGGGTATCACGGTTTGAACATTTCCATAGTAGCCGTCGGTAGCTACGTCGACAAGCGGTGTTCCAACATGCACCGCCATCGAGTTTATCCATCTTCTTGTTGGCCAATTGTCGACAGCTGAGACTATGACATCTGCCTCAGCAAAGGTTTCTTCCGGGATTTTCCGCACATCTGTTTGTAGGCCCTTCACTTTCACAAGAGGGTTCATCATGGATATTTTTTTCTCTGCAGTTGACGCTTTTGGCCTGCCTATGTCCTGGTCGGTGTATAGCATCTGTCGGCTGAGGTTAGAAAGCTCGACATAATCGTTGTCTATAAGGAGGAGCTCGCCAACACCCATTAGAGAAAGGTTTTTCGCAACCTCGCATCCAAGCGCTCCAACTCCTGCGATAATCACCCGTCCCGACAGCAGTCTGTTCTGGTCCCATCCCTCGAGCCGTAGCTGACGGTCGTACCGCGCCAGGGCGTCAGCCTCACCCAAGACTACAAACCCTTCCAACGTTTTTTTCCAAAAGCCTGCTCAGGCGTAGCATATGTTTCGACAAATTGTCTAACACGGGCGTAGAATAGGTCGGGCCTGTTCTTGTACTCAAATGCCGCGACGGGGTTGAGCGGGTCCTCGGGGTTGGGGTTTGTCAAAAGGTTTCTCAAAGACTCTATAACTGCCACGATGCGGAGAGAGGGGGACCAGTGGTCTTTGAAAATCGATTCACAGACTCTTGCGGGGACGCTGTCTGAGAAGTTTGGATGCCATATCCGAGTGTGCCAGATAACGTCGGGAGGGAAATATGGATAAGACCTTGGAATGATTATTTCTACTCTGAAGAAGCCTCCCTCATATTCGCCTGAGCCGATTATGACGCCTTCGTAATGGGTTAGGTCGTTCTCGACAGGTGTGAAGGTGGGCTCATTCTCCTGAATCAAAGCATACTCGAGAGCCAGCCGCCTGTACCACGCGTTTTCAGGCAGCTCTACGTATTGGCTCTCCATATCCGCCCACCGTCCTAGTGATGAGTACGAATTTGTCTCCGTCGGCAACTCCGAGACTCTCAAGAGTTTCAGTGTCTTTGAGAGCTCTTCCCTTGTAGGTTAGTCTGGTGGTGTCGGGTGGAAGTTTTTTCATTGCGCAAACCTTCGTCCGAACCGCTCCGACGGTGGCGTTTGGAGCAACCTCAAGCTCCAAGGGTGAACCTCCTCCGACAGCGGGAACAATCTTAATCTTCATTCTGGACTCCTCACAACCACAGCATATATAAGGATTAACCAGAAGTCAAACCTCGAGCCATTAAACAAAATACCTCGGTAATATTCAACAATGTTTCTCACAGCGTCACTTTTATTACCGTCCAAGACGATGGTCTGCTAATGCGTGTAAGAATCTATCCGCTGGCCTTGGCGAAGGTGGTTAAACACGCTGCATCAAGTCTTCAGCGTGAGGTGGCGGGCTTGCTGGTCGGCAAATCGGCCGGGAAGGTTCTCGAGATATGGGACGCTGTCACGGGTGAGCAGTATGGTACACCTGCTTACGTGCAGCTTGACGAGATGGTTATGGCAAGGGTTGCAGAAGAACTCTCCAAATCAGATAAGAACCTCTACATAGTGGGATGGTATCATTCGCATCCTGGGCTTGATGTTTTTCTTTCGCCGACTGACATCGACACTCAGAAGAGATACCAAGCCATGTTTAGCAAGGCTGTGGCGCTTGTGGTGGACCCGGTTGAGTATGCTAAGACACGTAGAATCTCGTCTCTCAAGTTCAAGGTTTTCCAGATATCGAAAGAGGGGAAGGTTGTTTCCCTTCCTGTGAGCATAGGTGTGCATCGGGCCAAACTTCTTGAAAGCACTCTCCATGCATTAGGCACCTTCGACTTTATGCATATCTTCGGCGAGTCCACTGGTAAGACGAGGGACAAGCCTTTGTTAGATGAGCAGGAGGGGCTGCTGGGAAAAGCTAAAAAGCTATTTGGAGCATGATGGAAAACAGCCGAAACGGGGTCGCTGAAGGTTGCCGAAGAAAATTGTACTCCGCATCAAGCCGTCGCCGCAGAAGCCTGAAACCTCTCCAGACATAGAGGTGGTTCCCCCTACACCCCAACAGGAGGAGCAACCTGTCAAAGAGGTGAGTTTGAAGCCTGTCGAGGAGCCTGTACAACAGCAGCCGGTCGGCGACGAGCTTGACGAGGCCCTGAAGATGTATGACGAACTGATGCGGGAAATCGAGCGCCTACGCGGTTTAGACCGTAACTTCATGCTTTACTGCATTAAGATGGAGGAACTAAGGCCTCAGTTGGTGAGAAACATATTGAGCAGGCTTGCTGAAAAAAGGAACGCATTGCTGGAGAAAAGCGGAGAGGTTTTGGAGAGGCTGAGAGCTGCGAAGGAGGCTTTAGGCTCGGAGTTTGCGCAGGTCGAGGAGGAGCTAATCTGGTCAAGCATAGAGCTTAACACGATGCAGCTGGAGAAGGACTCGGGCTCTGATAAGGGCGTGGGCATCAGAGAGGAGCTGGAGGCCAAGATACCTGAGCTACGGAAAAAGCTCGCAAGCCTACGAAACAGGCTGAAGATGGTGGAGGAAATGGTTAAACAGCTTTCAGACCTTCCACGCAACATAGCCGACATAACCACTAACAAAGAGGAGCCCGCCAAGCTCTTTGAAGAAATCAAGAAAAAATACATTCTTTCACATGGGCAGAGGGCCGAGGCAGTGGCCAGGGCGGAGATTGAGAAAATAGCTCATCAAGAGTCGATACCAAGGGAGTATGCCGTGATTCTCCTCTGGAAAAGCCTCGCCAACCGCTAAAGCACCGGTCTAAACTTTACTCCGTAAACTATCAACTTAGACTCGCCTTCCACACGTATTTTTCTGACAACCGTTTCGACATCCATGCCAACTGAAAGTTCCGATGGTTCACAGTCTGTAATCTGGCCCATTATCTGGGTTCCATCAGACATCTCAACCCATCCCACCGCGTATGGAACAGTTTTCTCAAAACCTGTCTGCGGCTGATAGATTACAGTAAATTGTCTTAGTTTACCTCGGTGGGCGAGCCTGTCTCGCTCGAGACGTCGTGAGCCGCATTTTCTACATATCTTTCGGGCGAGAGGGTTAAAGTGGCCGCATTGTGTGCAACGGTTTCCCTCAAGCCTGTAGAGATAGGGGCGGAGACGCCAGTAGGAGGATGGTCTCGTCGACATACTACACCCACTCCTCCACGACGGCCGCCGCCGAAAGTGAGCCAAGACCCGCCATCGAGGTCACCATCCCTACCTTCGCATGGTCGACCTGATTTTTTCCAGCGCGTCCAGTTAGTTGAAGATAGCTTTCGACCAAGGCGTATAGACCGGAGGCCCCAACCGGGTTTCCGCGGCCCTTCAAGCCACCGAAGGTGTTGACAGGCACTTCACCGGATAACGTCCACCAACCTTTGCGGGCAAGATGACAGGGTTCACCGGCCTCAGCTAACCCAATAGCCTCAAGCGAAAGCGGCGACAATAAGCTATAGCTGTCATGAACCTCAAGAAAATCTAGTTCGGACACCTTTCTCCCCGCCATCTCCAAAGCTCTCTGAGAAGCCAGAGACAAGCTACTAAGCCACAGAGGGTCCTCGCGGTCGAGTGCCGAGGGATAGTCGGTGGCGGCGCCAATCCCTGAAACGACGGCCTTGTAGCCGTCGGTTTTTAGGGCCGTTTCCCTTGAAGTGATTATAACCGCTGCCGCTCCGTCTGCTGGAGCGGTTGTCTCGAGTCGTCTAATGGGGTCGGCCACTATGGGCGAGTTTACCACGTTGTCGAGGGTGATTTTAAACTGATACTGAGCATGCGGAGCTGTTTGAGAATGCTCATGACTAAGAACTGAGAAGTATGCAACATCTTCATGCTCCAGCCGGTTGCGTTTTAGATACTCTTTGTAAAGAAGAGCGGCCTCGGCCAGTTGCGTCACCCCAAGTGATGCAACTGTTTCGGCCGGCTCCTCCGTTGTGAGCAGCGACACATAATCCTCCGAGGTTGCCTCAGACATTTTCTCGCCGCCGACGACGAGAACAGATTTGTATAGACCGGATGAAACCGCCGCGACAGCGGCTATCACAGCGACCAAGCCAGAGGCCCCGCCTGCCTCAAACCTTGAGGCAGCGACACCTCTCATACCAAGCTCCTCCGCTACATATGCTCCTATGTTGGACTGCTCCTGCAGGATTTGCCCGAAAGCGTTTGACACATATACCGCGTCGACTGTTGAAACGCCCGCTGAGTCGAGTGCTTGAAGAGAGGCCTCCGCCATAAGCTCTGTCAAGCCTTTGTCCCAGTGCTCATCCACCTTCGTCAACCCCGCTCCGACCAGTACAGCCCGCAACCCGCTACACCCTTAGCTTATCCCTGAACTTGAGATAGGTCGAGTAATCTATCGGCCTTCTGCGGCTGAGAAGTTGGCTGAAACTCGGTCCTCTGCCACGTTTCTCCTCAACCCCGTCACACACGGTTAACACGAATGAGTCGCTTCCAGCTCCCGAGCCATAAGAGGTCATAACTATACGCTGCCCCGGCTTAGCTATGTCTAAGACCTTTGCAAGCCCAATCATAGAACAAGCGGCGTAAGTGTTACCCACCACGTCTGCAACAATCCCGGGCTTTACCTTCTCCATAGGAATGGAGAGTATCTTTGACACCGCAAAGGGGAATTTTACGTTCGGCTGGTGGAAAACAAAATAGTCTATGTCGTTGATGGTGAAACCGTTTTCCTCGAGCACGGTCTTTAAAGCGGATAATGTGTGGTGGAAGTAGGCTGGCTCGCCGGTGAATCGGGACCCATGCATAGGATACCGTTCATAGCTTCTTCTCCAGAAGTCTGGAGTGTCAGACACGTATGATGTTGAGTATTCGAATTTCGCCACACAGTCTGAGCCGTTGCGGCCTATGAGGTAAGCGGCGGCCCCGCTTGCCGCGGTGTATTCAAGGGCGTCACCAGGTCTTCCCTGCGCCGTATCAGCCCCTATGGCAAGCCCGAACTCAATCCGACCTGTCTCGACAAGAGCAGTAACCATCTGCATAGCCTCTGTCCCTGCTTTGCAGGCGAACTCGAAATCGGCGGTGGTTACATGGCGGGATACTCCCAAGATTTCTGCGACCAGCGTACCAGATGGCTTAACGGCGTAGGGCTTGGACTCAGTTCCGACGTGAACCGCCTGAACCCTGGAAGGCTCTACACCGGCCCGAACCAGAGCCATTCGCGCGGCCTCCGCAGCCATAGTGATAGTGTCCTCATCCAACCCCGCCACCGCCTTCTCCTTGACAGGCAGCTCGGCGGAGGATTTACCCCATACCCTTGCTATCTCCTCGCCGGATATTCTATACCTTGGAAGATAGCAACCATAACCGTGAATAGCTGCGTCTCTTATCTTCGGCATGTTGAATTGGTTCTCCCAGCCCTATTAAAAGGCTTTTGCAGACAAAGGTTTCGACAAACAGCGAACAACAGCAAAAATAATACAGAGCCCTCCTAACGATTAATCGTCATTATGTCAACAGAACTTGATGAAAAGGACCTCAAAATACTTCAGGAGCTTGTGGAAGATGCTGAACAGACGGTTTCAGCCATAGCGGCGAAGGTTAAGATGCCGCGCACAACTGTTCAGGAGAGAATTAAGCGACTTAAGCAGCTGGGCGTGATTAAGAAGTTCACAGTTCAGCTTGACCATTCTAAGCTGGGCAAACCCGCCACAGCCTTTGTCCTCGTATCATTTCAGCAGGGAACAACATCGCAGAAGAAACTGGCTGAAGACATCGCGAAGCTTCCGGAGGTGGTGGAGGCACATGTCATAACAGGTGAATGGGATATCATAGTGAAAGTGAGGTCCGAGTCTATGCAGTCCATAGGCTCCCTCGTCGTCGACAAAATAAGAAACATGTCGGGGGTAGGGAAAACGGTTACATGCGTTTCCCTCGCGGCCGTTAAAGAAAGCGTCTAACAGAGGGGTGAAGATAACGCTGGAAAAAGTGAAAGGCCTCGTCCTCGACATGGACGGCACAATCTACATCGGCTCCAAGCCGCTTCCAGGCGCACCCGAAGCCGTCAACAAACTCCGAAAAAAGCTGAAGCTGGTTTTCATGACAAACAACTCCACCATGACAAGAACCCAGTACATTGAGAAGCTAAGCCGCATGGGCATCCATGCCTCTGTCTCAGAGATTTTGACATCTGGTTATCTCGCGTCCAAGTATGTGGCAACAGAGCATCCAAGGGCCAATGTGCTTGTGGTGGGGGAAGAGGGCATATCTGGAGAGGCTCTGCAACTGGGGCTGCAGGTCATAGAGCACAGCCAATGGAAGTTGGCCGATTACGTGATAGCAGGTCTGGACAGACAATTCACTTATCAGAAAGCCGCCGACGCCTCACAAGCTATAAGGAATGGTGCAAAATTCATAGCAACAAACCTCGACAACATCTATCCCACAGAGGAAGGGTTTATGCCGGGCGCGGGCTCGATCATAGCCATGCTTTCAGCCGCCACTGGAGTGACACCGGTTTCAGTGGGAAAGCCATCGGTCATCTCCTCTCGGATGGCTTTGGAGACTCTTGGTCTACAGGCTTCGGAGGTGGTTTTTGTAGGTGACCGTGTCGACACCGACGTCGCGGCGGCAAGGGCTGTGGGGGCTCGATGCATACTTGTGAAAACCGGTGCCTTTGAGCTCTTCAAAGACAAGACATCCATGGCAGACATGGTTGTAGACAGCCTTGCTGAACTACCTAGCCTCCTTACACTGGAGTAAATGATTTATTGGCCAAAAAGTGTAATATGTTGGGTTGCTTGGGGTAAAGGTTTCAGAAATAATGTCCCGTCGGCTCGTCACGGCAAAAGGTGAGGAAAAGCTTTCCGATATTGCGGAGAAAATGATTCAGTATAAGGTGAGCAGCGTCGTGGTTGTCTCTGATGGAAAAGTCGTGGGCATAGTTACCGAGAAAGATTTCGTGAAGTTCTTTGCGCTACGTGTCGACTATGACTCGAAAATCAGCGAATACATGACGCGTGATGTTATCGTTGTTAGGGAGGATGCTTCTCTGAACGAGGCAAAAAACATAATGGTTTCTAACAACATTAGACATCTCCCCGTAGTCGACAGGGACAACAACCTTGTGGGCATGATAACAGTCAGGGATATTGTCGAGTCTGTGGAGACGCTGGTTTAGCGGCTCAGATACCCCAGAGGCTATCACTTTTCAAGCGTTTCTGTTCATCATCGCCGCCGAGCCATGAAACTTGGATGAAGCTGTTAAACCTTGCCCTCAACTCTGTAAAGCCTCTCAGCCAGCCGCCTATTCTCCTCCCTTATTTTCTCAAGCTCCTCTCGCAGCGACTTGTATTCGACGCCTTTCTCGAGATGGTCTCTAATCTTTTTAGAGACTTCCCTTGCGCTCCGTCTCACCCTCTCATTCAAATCCTTCTCAGCCATTTTGTCGAGCATGGGGAGAAGCCTTGGGTCCATCATCTCCCGAGCGGCGGCGACGACCGCGTGGCGAACACGCTCGTTACTGTCTTCTGACAACTTTTCGAGCAAGGTGTATGTTTCGCGTTTTTCTGGGAATTTTGCGAGAGCCACGGTCGCTGATACTCGAACTGGCGTCGGATAGCTTTTTTCAGTTCTCTTAGAAACATGTTCATAGACTTTATCCAAGCCTGTTTCAGCCAATCCCTGGACTGCGCCGGATGGGATAACATGTGCGTGTGATGGGTAGTCAAGGGCCTTGATGAGAACCGGAACCGCGTCCTCGAGCTTAAGCCGCCCGAGTGAAATTGACGCAGCCTGTCTAACATAATATGACTCGCTCGAATCTTCAACCACTTTTGCCAACATCCTCATCACCTCTGTGTCTTTTTCGAAGGAGCCGAGAGCTTCCACTATTCCCCTGCGGATTTTCGGATGCTTGACTTTTTCGAGGACACGGAGGAGAGCTGCCTTCGCTTCCTCAGTCTTAATCTCCCCGAGAGCCTTAGCGGCTTTGTATGAAACTCCCCAAAACGGGTCACATGAGACAACTCTCTCCAACACCTCGACAACCCTACGTCCACCATGTTTTGCCAGCGAGTCAATCATCTCTATCCGGCAGACAACGCTTTCACATTTCTCAACCATTGTGAGAGCCTCTTCAAGCGGCCTCTCCACCTCGAGGACACGTAAAACCTTGAGCTCAGGGTCTACACAGACATGGTCTGGTCTGTTTTTCATGGATAGGAAAAGCGTTGTTTCACGCTCCTCAAGAGATATTTTTCTCTCGATCTTTTCTCCACTGGAGTGAATTACAACATCCAGGCTGAGTCCATAGGTTTCGGGAGAATCCTCTCCCTGGACCTGCTTAAAGCTTATCTTGAACAGGTTTGTTTCAGGCTCCCATCGATAGCTTACCTTGACCACTGGATGCCCCGCCGAATACACAAGCTGCTCAAACACCTTCTCCAGCATCATGCCCGATGATTCCTCGAGGGCCTTCCGCAAATCCTCTGTGTCTGCGTTTGAGTATTGGTGACGCGTCAGAAACAGGTTCAATGCTTTGCGGAAACTTTCCTCACCCACTATGTTTTTGATGGTGTGAAGCACCAGCCCCCCTTTTGGGTATGCATGTCTGTCGAAAAGCTCCTCCGGGTACTTGTATACTCGAAAGACTACGGGCCTGGAGTATCGGCGTTTGTATTCGTCGAGATAGGATTTGAGGTCGTTGTAGAGCTCGTATAGAAACTCGTCGTTTCCTTTGTCATGCCTGAGGTAGAGGTTTTCGAGGTATGTTGCGAAGGATTCGTTGAGCCAGATGTGTGACCAGTCTCGGCAGGTGACAAGGTCTCCGAACCACTGGTGCGCTGCCTCATGGGCGACGAGCGGGTCGCTGCTGAAATCCATGTGCGCATGGTCGTCGTGGAGGGTGAGGTCTGTCAGGGTTGTGGCTGTTGTGTTCTCCATGCCGCCTACAACAAACTCTGGCACACAGACCTGCCGATAGACTTTGAAGGGGTAGGGATAATTCAGGTAATTGCTGAAAAACCTGATTATGTCAGCGGTTTTGGTGAAAGAGTTTTTCATCAGTTTTCCAAAGCCTCTCGGAACATAGTATTCGAGGCGGACGCCGTCAACAGTCTCCTCAGCTTTGTCAAACACTCCCGCCACGAAGCTGATGAGGTATGCCGGATGAGGCTTATCCATTAACCAGTGGAAAGTGGATGTGCCGTCTCCGTTGTCCATCTTCCTCAACAGCTCGCCGTTGGAGACGACTTCAAGCGGCTGGGGAACAGTTACCAAAAGCTCTGTGGTGAACTTCATGTTGGGATAGTCGTAGATTGGTATCCAGTTTCTGTGATACTCGGGTTCGCCATGGCTCCATACGAATGGGAAACCATAACCTCTCTCCTTCTCCACAAAATGGACACCCGTCCTCGGCCAAGCCCTGTACCTTATTCCAACAACTTTTTCACCAGCTCCATCGAAACAGAGAGTTAGTACTTTTCCGTCATAGTTTTTCTCTTTGACACCAGTAACCTCGAGAATCTGGAAATCGACGGCGTCGAGCTCCACCACCGACTCGTTACTGGTCAGCCTAAGCTCCGCATAACCATCCACTCTCCTGTCCTCTATGTCGACTTTGAGTTCGAGACGGTAGTGGTTTATCTTGAAGCTTGTTTGACGCGGGTATCTTGGCCTGTAATCGGGAAAAGCGAAGTCTCTTCCAGCCTTTAGGTAAGGCTGTGTTGTCATGGGTAGAAGGGCGAGAGATGTTGGTAAAAAATTTTAGCGGGAATCGTGTTGAGGGCGATGTGGAGCTTGAGAGAGTGGTGGATGCTGTTAGAGTCTATCTGGAGAGTAAGTATGGTGAGGTGGAGTTCGAGGTTGTGAGAACTTTTGATAGGGGGGAGGTGTATGAGGTGGCTGGAGTGTTTAGGAGGAAGGGGGAACGGATGTTTAGGCGGTTTACCTTTTTAATCAACTCCAAAACATATGCTGTTGAGGCGTTTGGTCTCAGGTAGCGATGCTGGAGATTTCGAGGCTGAGTTGATGGACAAGGTGGAGAGACTCTATTCTTTGGTGAACAGGATAAGGTTTTTCCGCGACCTCAAAATGGACAACGAAGTGTCATCTCTCTCATTGGAGATGGAGAAGCTGCGAACCTCTCTCTTGCTTTCAGAAGATGAGGTGGAGAAGCTTGCGGACGAGCTTGACGAATACTACATCTCAGGCGCATCCACACATGGTGATACGGACCCGTTGACTTACTGGACCCTCTACATCAAGGATAAACTTTCTAAAAAGTGACGCGAATTATTCTATCATCATTTGGGGTGGGGGAGCCTCTTCCATCACGGTTGCTTGTTAAAATGTAGAGGTTTCCGTCTGGCCCCTCCACTACATCTCTTAGCCTGCCGAACTGGCCGTCAAAGAGCTTCTCAGACAAGACAACTCTGTGGCCGTCTTCATCGAAGACAAGCCTGTGAAGGTGTCTTCCTCGCAGGGCTGCGAAGAATAGGGAGTTACTAAACTCCGGGTTTCCTCGGCCCGTGTAGAAACAGCATCCAGAGGGCGCCCATGTCTCCAACCCGCTGTGGACAACCGGTTTCACGAACTTTTCATCGCCATCGTCTCCAATTACGATGGGCCATCCATAGTTGGCGCCTGGCTTGATAAGGTTCACCTCGTCATGGGCTATTCTGAGGCCTTCACCGCTGGGGCCGTGGTCTGTGCAGTAGAGCTCCTGTGTCACCGGATGCCATGCAAGTCCCTGCGGGTTCCTCAGCCCCAGTGCATAGACGGGGGTTTTGAAGGGGTTGTCTTGAGGTACTTCTCCATCCGGTGTTAGTCTGAGAATTTTTCCACCAAGTGAGCCCGTGTCCTGCGAAAGGTCTGGCACTCCTCCCTCGCCCGTCGCTATGTAGAGCATGTTGTCGGGACCTATTTTCAACCTTCCGCCGTTGTGAACGGTTCCACCCGGTATGCCTGAGATTATGTCAACTGGGTCCTGAAGACCACCGTTGTAGATGGTTTTGACGACTTTGTTGAAGATTTTTCCGCCTTCTCTATAGCTATGATAGAGATAGACAATTGTTTTTCCACCTGCTCTACGTGTTTCTATTCCGAGGAGACCGCCTTCACCAACGGCTGCCACCTCAAATCGCCCGACTTCCTCAACCCTGCCCGTTGAAAGGGTGAGAAGTTTCACCGCACCGTTTCTCTCGGTAAACAAAGCCTCGTCGCTGGAGATGAATGAAATCGACCATGGCACAGACAACTTTTCAGCAACTACCGTGAAACTTGAATAAGACTTTTCCCCACTCCTAAAAAAGGAAGAGGCCAAGGCCGCTGCCCCCAAGGCTGACGCGAAACCGAGCACAGCGAGAAAAACTCTTCTTCTCACAACCCAACCAACCATCAATATCGCTGTTAAACCTTACCCATAAACAAGTGGACCGGCTGGGATTTGAACCCAGGACCTCCCGCACGCCAAGCGGGCGATCTTCCAGACTGATCTACCGGCCCGTTCTGAGAATAGCTCTAAATGTTTCTATAAAGTTTTTTGTTAAAACATTTTTATCCTCTCGTTAAGCTGGAGGTGTGTGAGCATAGTTGATTTTCTGACGATTGATGATTTTGATGTCTCGGGAAAAACTGTTTTTGTGCGTGCTGATCTCAACACTCCTATTGACCCGGAGACTGGGCGTCTTCTCGAGCTGCACCGTATCCGAGAGTCCTCGTTCACTGTTAGGCATTTGAACGGGGCTAGGATTGTTCTCGGCTCTCATCAAGGCAGGGTTGGCCGCTATGACTATGTTTCGCTCAGTATGCATGCTGAGGCTCTTTCCGAGGTTTTGGGCAAGCGTGTGAAGTTTGTGGAGGATGTTTTTGGCGAGGCTTCGCGGGCCGCCATAAGAAGCCTCGAACCAGGCGAGGTTCTTCTCCTCGAGAACCTGAGGTTTGCTGCCGAGGAAAACTTTGAATATAGTCCGCAGGAGGCGGCGAAAACACATATCGTCAGGAGACTTGCGCCTCTCTTTGACATCTGCGTGTTGGATGCTTTCCCAACGGCTCATAGAGCTCATCCCTCTATCGTGGGGTTTGCGGAGGTTTTGCCCACCTGCGCCGGATATCTTGTGGCGCGGGAGCTCAAGTCACTTAACCGAGTGATGATGACTTCTAAGGCGCCCTACACAGCTGTGCTGGGCGGCTCAAAGGTCTCCGACAGGCTTGAAGCCATCACCGCTTTGATACAGAACGGCAGGGCCGACAACGTGTTGTTAACTGGGTTGATAGGTCTGGTCTTTTTAAGGGCGGCGGGCGCCTTAAAAAAACCGCTTCTAGGAGACCTCGAGAAATATGTTCCAAAAGCCCAGTCAATCCTTCATGAGTATCGTGGCAAATTCAGCCTACCAGAGGATGTGGCTATCGAAAAAGACGGCGAGCGTGTGGAGATTCCTGTCTCAAGCATAGAGGACCCTGGAAAAGTTCTTGACATCGGTGAGCAAACAATCAGGAAATACTCGAAGATAATCAAAAGCTCTGGCACCATTTTCATCAGCGGCCCGCCTGGCATGTTTGAGAAGAAGGGTTTTGAGAGGGGTACTGATGAGCTTTTGCTGGCGGCGGCCGGGTCTCTCGGCACATCAATTGTTAGTGGGGGGCATCTCTCAGCTGCTTTGGAGAGGCTGGGTGTAAAGGATTGGGTCGACCATGTCAGCACAGCGGGAGGCGCTCTCGTGATGTTCCTGGCCGGGCAGCGTCTCCCACTCATAGAGGCTTTGATGAGAAGCGCGAAAAGGCATAGAGGTGGTTCGGCATGATAAGAGTTGGGATAAACGGGTATGGAACCATAGGCCGCAGAGTCGCTGAAGCTGTCATGAAGCAAAATGATATGAAGCTCGTTGGAGTGGTCAAGAATACACCGGACTATAAGGCACGTCTGGCAGTTGCGAAAAATATTCCGTTGTATTGTGTTGATGACTCGGGTGTTTCCAAGTTTAGGAAGGCTGGGTTCGATGTATCAGGTGTTTTGGACGACCTTCTCAAGGAGGTTGACGTGATTGTGGACTGCACGCCAGGCGACGTGGGGAAAACCTATCGTGAGAGATACTTCGGCGCGGGTGTGAGAGCTGTTTTCCAAGGAGGCGAGGAAGCTGACGTGGCTGAGACAAGTTTCGTGGCCCAGTGTAACTACGAGAGAGCTGTTGGAAGAAGAAGTGTCAGGGTTGTTTCCTGCAACACGACGGGTCTGTGTAGAGTGTTGAATGCTTTTGACACCGCCTTTGGTTTGGAGAGAGCGCGTGTGGTTATAGCGAGACGGGCTGTAGACCCCGAGGAAACGTCTAAGGGTTTGATTGACGCTGTCGTGCTCGACCCAGTCGAAATACCCTCCCACCATGCTGAAGACGTCAACACAGTTCTTCCACACATTGACATCGTGACCATGGCGCTCAAAGTCCCGACAACACACATGCATCTCCACAGCCTCATCCTGTCTCTGCGACAAAAACCAACACGTGAAGACATGTTGAAAGCCCTTTCTGAGACGACCCGTGTAAAGCTTTTCTGGAGATCCGAAGGCTTCAAAGGAACAGCCAACCTCTACGAATACGGTCGCGAGCTTGGAAGACCTCGTGGAGACATTTACGAGGCGTGTGTTATCGGAGACTCGGTGACCGTCAAGGATAACGAGGTCTTTCTATACCTTGGTGTACATCAGGAAGCGATAGTCGTCCCCGAAAACATAGACGCCATCAGGGCCCTCATGGGAGAAGCCTCGGCCGAGCAGAGCATAAAAGCCACAAACCAATCCCTCGGAATAGTTTGAAAGCAATCTTCCTCGACATCGACGGCACACTATACAGAAGCAGCGACTATGAGCAGCATCTACTAACCTCGTCAGTGATGGTCATAGCGGAATGCCTTGGAATTGATAGGGCAGAGGCCTTCAAAAAACTCTATGAAACAAAGAAGATTCACAAGACAGTGAGCAAATCTGTGGAAGTTCTTGGAATAGATCGGCGAAAATTCTACTCTTTGCTGGCGGAGAATGTTCAGCCATGCAGGTATCTTTCGCCTGACCCTTCTCTCAAGCGATTCTTCGCCGAAGTCCGGGATAGGAGGCTTTTCGTGGGGCTGCACACGAATTCGGGGAAAAAGCTTGCGTTGAAGGTTTTGGGCTGCTTGGGCGTTGATGACGGATGCTATGATGCTCTTGTGACGAGTGATGATGCGGAGCCTAAGCCCAGCCTTGAAGGGTTTCGTCTACTGTTGTCGATGGCTGGCGTATCCCCCGAGGAGGCTCTGTACGTGGGTGACAGATGCGAAGTTGAGCTGGAGCCTGCCAAGCGGCTGGGAATGCGGACAGCCGAAATACACACCAGCGGCTGCCCCTACGCAGACATTCATCTAAACAGCTTACAAGAACTATTGAGTATCATTTGATGCCGAGGTAAAGCTTTCCCAGCTCCTCATGCGTAAGCAACGCGTTCGCGTCGCCTTGGTAAACTGTTTTACCGCTTACTAGGAGTATTGCCTTATCACCTATCTCGAGGGCTTTTTTCGCGTTCTGCTCAGCTAGAAGGATTGTTTTTCCGTGGTTTTCTCGGAGTTCTTTGATTATGTTGAAGATTGTGATGGCCATTTTCGGTGAGAGGTTGCCTGTCGGCTCGTCGAAGAGCATTATCTTGGGTTTTCTGAGAAGAGACATGGCTATGGCGAGCATCTGTCTCTCGCCCCCGCTCATCAAAGCCGCTTTCTTGTTGCGGTAGGTTTTTAGATGTGGGAACATCTCCATGACATCGTCTATCGATGACTCGTCGATGTTTAGTCCATGGGTGGCGATAAGTAGGTTTTCGTATACTGTTAAGTTGCTGAAAATGTTGTCCACTTGGGGAACGTAGGATATGCCGTGGTATGCGATTTGATGGGGCTGGAGACCAGTTATGTCGACTCCGTCGAGCATGATTTTGCCCGAATAGATTTTCGTCAGGCCAAATATGGTTTTGAGGAATGTGCTTTTGCCGCTTCCGTTTGGGCCCACGACCACGGTTAGCTGTTTCTCGGGCACCGTAACCGAGACGTCGAACAAGACTTGAAGCTTTTTGTATCCTGCTCCAAGGCCCTGTGTCATCAGCATGGTCAGCCACCCAAGTAGCTCTCCACAACCAAGCTGTTGGTCAAAACCTCCTGAGGCTCTCCCTCGGCTATGACTTTGCCGAGATGCATGGCGTAGACATGGTCGACATATGGTATCGCTATGTCAAGCCTGTGTTCCACTATCATGAGGGTTATTCCGATGCTTTTGCAGACGTTTCTTAGGTGGGAGAAGACTTCATGGGCGAGGACAGGGTTGAGACCCGCGGCAGGCTCATCCATTAGTATCATTTTTGCTCCGCTCATCAGGGCTCGTCCTGTTTCGAGAAGCTTCATCTGTCCTCCGCTGAGCTCGCTTGCCCTACGGTCCCAGAGATGGTCAAGCTTAAGCAGCTTCAAAATATCAAAAGCTTTCTGCGTCAGCTCCATCTCCCTATCTATCCAACGTGACCTAAGAAGCGCAGACAACAACCCATCTCCTTTTTTGCTCTTCTCCGATACTAGGAGGTTCTCGAGCACGGTCATGGAGTAGAAGGGCTGAGGTATTTGCCATGTTCTCACAAGTCCGAGCTTGTAGATAACATGCGGCTTCAGACCCGTAATGTCCCTACCCTCGAAGATTATCTTTCCGGCCTCGGGCTTATAGACGCCTGTAACGGTGTTGATGAGTGTTGTTTTACCACTTCCGTTAGGGCCTATCAAGAGTGATAGAGAGCCTTTCTTTACACGTAGAGATGCTCCGTTCAACGCATATAGTCCGCCGAAGCTTTTGTAAACATCTCTGACATCAAGCATGATATTTTCCATCACCAAAAAAATGATGTGGGATATATTTAAGAAAAATTTTATGGTGTGAAGCCTTCAGCCCACTCGAAAGTGCCTGTCGCGTAGACGTACCGCCCTGCCTCCACCCATCTCGGCTGGCCATTAACGGTTTTTACTACCCAGAGTATGTAGTCAGAGTAGGGAAGGTCTCCTGCGTCATCGAGTTTAAGGTTGAGGAAATCGGACGCAATGGTGGGCAAGACTGCTCTCACAGCCTCTGCGTCATACTTCTGGGTGGCCATCAAAGCGAGGGCATAGGCCCAGACTGCGCTGTAGGCAGCGTAGCTGTAGGCGTCGGGCGGAGACCTGCCGAGTACACGGAGAACCTCGGCATCGACGCGGGCCTTTCTGTCTGGCGTGGTTGCGAAGAACAGCGGATTAATCCACTTAACCTGTTCAGCGAAGCTCGTAGCAGCAGGGTCTTGGAAAATGGCTGCTGTTACAGCGGTTCCGTCGCTTCCAAACCACTTGATGCGCTTGAGGTTCGGATAATCGTTCGCGGCTGAGAGGAATGCTACGACCTCGTCGAAGCCGACTATTTCGACCATTATTTTGTCAGGGGAAACTCCTTGGTTGATGAGTTCCGTAACCTTGGCGTTGAGCTGGGAGACCTCTGCAGAGAACTCGGTTTTATCTGGGGCGTATCTGAGCTCGAATACGAGGTTTAATCCAAGCCTGTTTGCCTCAGCTGTGGATACCGTGTGCAGGCCATCACCCCATGCGTCTCCTCTCCAGACATATAGGAAGTGTGTTATGCCAAGTAGCTTGGCTAGTCGCGGGCCTATCGGTCCCTGTATGTCGTCGGCTGTGGTGAACCTGTAGACGAAGTCGTTGGGTATCTTTAGGTCGGGAGCGGTCGATGACTGGGAGATTATCAGGATTTTGTTTGCGTCGACGTAGCTCTTTATCTGCCTAATTTCAGCGGAGGTCATGGGCCCAACAATCAGCTTGACGCCTCTGGCGTTAAAGCTCCGGACTTTCTCCTCCGCTGTCGCCGGGTTGCAGGCTGTGTCCTCATGAATCATGCGAATTCTAAATCCTGCTCCTGCACGTTGGAGAAAATCGTTTACCTCCCTCGCGGCGAGGTCCATAGCCACACGTTCGTTCTCAGCGTATGATGACAGCACAGCGCTGAGACACAGCAATGTCCCAATAGTGACTTCGCCGCTTAATCCACCGGCCGCAGTGACTGTCGTGGTTACGGTTTGCTGAACTGTCTGAGTTACCGTCGCCCCTCCCGCTGTGACCGTTGTGGCTACTGTTCTTGTCTGTGTTATGGTTTGGGCGGGGGAGAGTATGGGGCCGAGACCGATGCCGCCTATCAACAAGCCAACAATCAGTGCAACGACAGCAGCAGCACCTGCTACAGAGGATGAAACCCCTGCTGAGCTTTTTCTACTCATGTTTTTTAAAAAGATGTCAGACCTTTATAAACGTTTTCAAAAATCAGTCATTAGACCCTTTCCATTATAAATTATTTATACAAGGGGTTTGTTGTGAAAAGGAAGAGGCAATTCATGGTGTTCATTGACCCTGTGATAAGGGATGCGGTGATTTTCGCCAGCATGCTCAGCCTCTTAACCCTTGGGCTCACGCTTAATTATCTCACGACAAAGGTTCCAAACTTCAGCCACGGCAGCTTCGCGTCAATCGGTATGATGACGATGCTTACGATGACTGCTGCATTTAACCAGCCTGCTTACCTTTCTCTTCTTCCAGCTTTTCTTTTAGGTGGCTTCGCGGCGCTCGCGCTCTATCTTCTGGTTTTGCGGCCTCTGATTTCCCGTGACGCTAGTCTTGTGTCTCAGATGATTGCCACTATTGCTTTCGAGCTCATACTCATAGCGGTGCTCAACATCTACGCCGATTACTTCACCCAGACATTCAAGGTCCAGAGCAGAGGATTTCTCATTAGAAGATTTGATGTGAGAATTTTAGGAGAGCCGGGAGTATTTATTATCGCGCCAGCTCTCGCCGTCTCAACCGTTTTTCTACTCTATCTTCTTCTGAACAAAACACGTTTCGGCATAGGGCTGAGGGCCGCGATAGAAAACCCATCCCTAGCAGGGACACTCGGGATAAACGTGAAAAGAGCATACACGTTTTCATGGTTTCTCGCCGGCGGATTGGGCGGGGTAGCCGGCTCGTTGCTTGCTCTCTGGTTTCAGGGAAGCCCCAACTACGGCAGCGAATTACTCATCAGCATTTTCGCGGCAGCCATAGTGGGCGGGCTGCAGAACATCTATGGAGCTGTTGCAGGAGGTTATCTGCTGGGCTTGGTGGAGGTCCTTGGTACACGTCAGCTGGGTCTTACTTTCGGGCCTTGGATAACAGTTTACAGACCCCTTATACCTATATTGGCCATGGCGATAACGCTTCTACTGTTGCCGCAGGGTTTGGTTTCCCTCAGGTTACGGGGTGTCTTTAAACAAGTTCAGAGAGGTGGCTCGGAGTGATAGATGAGCAGCTTATCATCTTCCTGTCGAACGTCCTCGCCTATGTCGCTATCTACTTGATGGTCAACGTCAGCCTCAACTTCGAGTATGGCTTCACAGGTATACCTAACTTCGGAAAAGTTTTGGCGGTGGCGGGAGGAGCATTTGTCGTGGGCGCGGTTCCGGGACGAATACTGGCGAGTCAGCTCAACCTCTTCGCGGGCTACAGAGCTGTGCAGGACAACCCTGTGCTGGCTGAGTGTCTCAGCACACTTGTACAAGTCAAGCCAAAGCTCATGGAGAGTATTGACTACATCGAGGACAACGCTGTCGTGGTGGACTGTGTGAGACGTGTTCTCGTGAACGACCCTTTGCTCTCGATATCCCTGCTGGTCGCATCGGTTGGGTTGGCGGCCCTCGTCGGCGCAGGCCTCGGCTTCATAGCGTCTTACCCCAGCATTAGGCTGAGGGAGGATTATCTGGCGATGACGCTGCTGGCTATGGGCGAGTTTCTCCGCCAAGTAGGCTATCTTGACAGAACATTGGTTGGAGGCACGTTGGGTGTAGCTGTCCCCGACCCATACGGATGGCTGGGCGTCTTCCGTCCCTATGCATCCACCTTAATCATGCTCACCGTGGCCGTGCTTTTCTTCCTCTATGTTAGAGCCGTGACCTATTCTCCGGCGGGCCGAGTTCTGAGAGCTGTTAGGGACAGTGAGATGGCGGCCGAGGTGCTGGGCATAGATGTTGTACGGGTTAAGCAGAAGGTTCTGGTGGTCTCGTCTATGATGGCGGCTGTTGCCGGCGCTCTCTGGGCCTTTAACTCGGTGGCGGTTATCGCCAACACCTACGACCGCTTCACATGGACTTTCTGGCCCTGGGTTATGGTGATTATAGGGGGAGCGGGAAACAACAGAGGAGTACTGCTTGGAACACTTGTCTTCGTCATTCTACGCCAGGCAATACTCACATACAACTATTTGCTCGAGCCGTTTATCCCATTCAGCATCGTTTGGCTCGACAGGCTGCTATTCGGCATCGCGTTGATAATCGTTTTAATCATAAGGCCGCAGGGAATCGTTCCCGAGAAGCCAACGCCAGCCATAAGCTTTGAGAAAATACGGAAGATGGTTCAGAAAAGTTGAGCGGAAAAAGAGAGGATGAAACCTTTCTACCAGGCAGGGGGAAGGTTAGGAAAAATCATCCGCTTTTAGAGGCTTTGGGCTCGGTTGACGAGTTATCCGCATTCGTCGGCGTCGCCCGTTCTCTCACCGGAGACGAAGAGCTGAGAAAAGCTCTGAAAAAAATTCAGGAGGCATTGTTCAACATCGGTTCATATCTGGCGGTTCCAAGTCATCCCCTCGACCGCGTCAAGCTTTGCATGGATGAGCTTAAACTGTTTGAGGAAGTTATGGAAACCAAGCTCCCTCACTTGACACGGTTTATTTATCCCGGCGGAGCTGAGGCTGCGGCATATCTGCATGTATGTAGAGCTGTGGCTCGCAGAGCTGAGAGAACACTTGTCAGACTCGGCGACACGATGGAGGTCGACCCTCTCACCATTTCTTTCCTCAACTTTCTATCAAAGTTTTTCTTCACAGCAGCCCGTTACGTAAACCATTTGTCAGGAGTTGCTGATGAGGAGTGGCGTTAGGTTTTCTTCTTCTTAACCGTCTTGGTCAAGAGGGTTGTCAAAATTTCAAAGGCTAGGAGAAGAGGAGTGGGTTTCAGAAACTTGGCCGCAGACGTGTTGTAGGACGCGTTTATCGATGTTTTACGCATCTCGGTTTCGTCACCAAACCAAACCTGTATCAGCAGCCTGACCTTGGGTAGAAACGTGAAGGAATAGGCTGTTCCACCAAGTTTCTCTCTTTTGCCCCCGAGCATCCGCGAAGCCTCCTCAAACAATCCGCCCTGATTTCCAAAGGTTTTCAAAAGCGGGTTAAGAACCGTTTTCTGATAATAGGATAGATGGGCCGTTGTCTTCAAGAGTGTGTCAAGTGGCTGCCAACTGTCCTGCCCAGCCGCTCCCTCACCCAGCAAATACTCCAGAATCACGTAGCCGAGTTTTTCGTCTGCATCTTTTCCTGTCATGAGGTCAACCACCTTACCCTCTTCAAGCTCAACCGTGAAAGTTTTGTTCAACACATTGACTATGTATCGGCTTGGCTTGTCACCGTCGCCGCGGAGAAAAACCACGTCACATTTTTTCATAACAGCGCTGTGGTTAGCCGACCTCAGCTTTTGAAAATCTCTCGCAACCCACTCCGCATACATCGACGGCGAAGCACCTAGCAAAACTTCATCTCCAGGCAAGAAACCACCTCCGAAAAATCACCGACCAGTAAAGAACGGTATCCATGAGAGCTGCATAAAGAATGGAAAAAAGTGGTATAAAAAAATAGGGGGAGGGGTGGGGGAGTTTAAGTCAGGTCCATGACGGGGTCGAAAGACGGCGGAAGCCTCCTCTCAACCTTGAGCAGCGAACCCTGCGGCGGCTTGATCTCGATACTGAAGACATCGTTGGGAGCCAAGCTAGCTCCAGAAATCGCGGTTACATCGATTTTTACCGCGAAGACTTCACCGTATTCGAGGACAGTGTCGCCGTCGCCTGTCACCTGGTAAACCGTTGTTATGGTTGAGTTGTTGGGGTAGATGTTCTCCCTAAAGATCGCCTTGTCTCTGTAGGTTATGACTAGCTTGCCCGAACGCACGTCAACCTCGCCCTTGCCCACCGAAGACTTGATGTAGATGACGATTTCGGTTATGCTTCCGTTGGAGCTCTTTGCCACAACCGCTCCAGCTGTCTCGATAGATGACAAAGTCTCCTCAAGACCCGCCTGCATGACCTCGCCTGTTTTCTGGGTGGTGAAGAGGCCAAGGTTGAGGACGGCGAAGCTGAAGGCGCTGGCCACGATGACGAAGGCTATCAGTATTATCGCTGTCTCCAGCCCCGTCAGACCCTTGTTTTGTTTTTTCATTCTTTTTGTTTTATTTTTCATTTCAACGACACATAAGGTGTAAGGGTATCGTTTAAAGTTTTCTAGACTAATTTTGGATTTTTGTATTATTTTTGTCTAATTCTAGTAAAGCTTATTTTTTAATTTGCCTCCGAGTCGGCGAATGAAACATGTCATTGGTGGAGGTGGTAAAATTGGCCGAGGACAGCGTGGCAGATAAGCGGATAAAAAAGCTTGAGGAGGAGATTCGCCGCATCAGGGAGCCTTTGGAGAAAACTTTGCTGGAAATCAGGGAGATGATGAACATGGCTGAGAACCCGTTTATCTACCTCAAAGGAGAGCTGGGCGATGTTTCTTCCGAGGAAACTCGGCCAAAACAGCCTGTTGAAAAGCCTGCACCTGAACAGCCCATAGCCAACCAAGAGAGAACAGTCGCCATGGAATCGTATAGTTTGCGTCAGGGTTTCAACGGGCTCGACTCCTTCATCACAACCCTGGCCGCTGTCGACTTGATGGTTGTGATAATTGGCCGAGAAAATCTAATCAACCTGGTCAACATGCTGGCTTGGCGTAACCTGATCCCGAAGACTATGCTGGAGGGTATTAAGGAGGCTCTTGAATTCATTTCTACCCTTGAAAGAGAGACGAGGATTGAGCAGACACCGCCACATCCTCCCAGTTTCAACGACCTCCTCATAGTTCTTTACATGCTTTCGCTGCTGGTTAAAGACCGTGAAAACCCTATCACCTTCCTGCTTCTCTCTTCAGCGGGCAGCCTAAAGTTTCTCAGCAAAAGCTGGGGTGGTCGCCAGGTTTGACAGGTGCATACATAGTGGCCGAAG
Source organism: Candidatus Caldarchaeum subterraneum (assembly GCA_937934305.1). GTDB lineage: Archaea > Thermoproteota > Nitrososphaeria_A > Caldarchaeales > Caldarchaeaceae > Caldarchaeum > Caldarchaeum subterraneum_E. The sequence continues at coordinate 5,908 of CALHAG010000009.1, read as the reverse complement.
CCATTTTCGTCATCTCACTCATCATAACGGCTTCGGCATATGCTTCCACTATGTTCAACTTCGTAGATGACTTGAAGCAAGCCAACCAAGCCAAGATAGCTAGGATGAAGAGAGAGGCATTGACCAGTGTGGAGCCTTTGATGAGTTATGTAAGCGATAACCGCAGCATTGTTCATCTATGGTTGAAGAACGTTGGGACCGAGAGAATTTCCTACGCCGAAATCGAGGCATCCGACATATTCCTCATCGGCCGGGAAACATTTTCGTATATGAAGTATGGGCAGGGGGCTTCTCGCTGGACATACAACGTCTTGAAAGAAAACCTGCCGGACAACGGCTGGTCATGGGGAGAAACTCTTGAGATTACTCTGCGGCTCGAGGCCCCGCTTAACCCAGGTGAATACACCGTGAAGGTAGCCGGTCCATATTTCTCCGCGACCCATGTTTTTTCGTTGGGTGAATGAAAAATGTCCGCCTACGGATTGGTAGCCTCATTCGGCATAACCACCCTCATTATTCTACAGTTTCTGGGATACTTTCTAAACGTCTACGATATGGCTTCGTCGCTAGCTGTGCTGAGCCAAGCACATACTACATCAATAAAGAAGCTGGACCCCTCATACGTAAACGCATCGGGAAACATGGTGTATCTGAGGATTCGAAACGAGGGGCCTGTCGACATCTCCTCCAAACAAATCAAGGCAGCAGACCTGTTCCTAATCTACTTCAACGGAGAAGGGACACGTAAAATGCGTCGGCTGGGCTTCGGCGAGACACCTGGATGGCAAATTGTGGACGTGAAGTTGGGGGAGTCGGCTGAGGTGCTTGACCCGATGCGGCTCAGCCCCGAGCTCGAAGGCGTCTGGAACGTTGGTGAAACAATCTACGTCACGGTCACACTGGACGAGGATGTCAACTCCTCTCTACCCGTTGTCGCGAAATTCTGGGTGGTGACCGGTAATTGACGGAAGGATACATAAGAGCGTTTAACAGTGAACTGGACCGTAAAATCGGCCACATAAAGACCCCTGCCTTATGCCTTGTCGAAGGCCCGAACGACAGCGGAAAATCGGTCCTCACTCTACAATACTGCTATGGCGCTCTTCTATCGGGTTTCAACTGCTACCTGCTTAGCACTGAGGGGAGCATGAAGGCGGTTAGGGAGAGCATGGCATCCCTCTCCTGGAACCCGTCCTACTTCATCATCACAGGCAGGCTGAAAATCGGCGAAATGCATGTCAAAAACTTTACCTGGTCCCCACAACAATACACCAAGCTACTCCGTCTCGTCACATCCTTTATCCAAAGCCGCTCAAAAGAAAACGTCTTCTTCATAGACTCGATGACCTACCTTCTCACCAACGCCTCTACAACAGACATCCTCAACTTCTTCACAGTCCTGCGAAACATCGTAGACGAACAGGAGAAAACCATATTCCTAACCATTCACACACATGCGCTTGACACAGACCTCTTCCTCAGATTACGCTCTATCTCCGACGTACACTTCGTGCTCAGCGTCAAGGAGATGGGGGAGAGAATAGTCAGGGTTCTGCAGGTGATGAAGCTCAAGGGAGCTGAGAAAAGCGGGTTAACGATAGCGTTCGAGGTTGACCAGGTCTTCGGCATCAGGGTGCTGCCTTTCTCGCAGGCCAAGGCGTAGACACCATGAGCAATGTGCCCTCGAGAGTGCTGATGGAAAACCCTCATCTCAGGATGTATATCGAGGAGCTGAGGCTCCAGGGGAAAACAGCGACATACGTCGAGCAACTAAGCCGAGAAATGCGTAACCTCCGCAGCTATAGCTTCATCTACCCAGTCGGAGACCCATTATTCATACACGTCGAGTCGAGGCCAAGCGAAAGGTCGTCCTACAACGTCATAAGCCCATTCACGATGGCCCCCGTCGAAATAAACAAAATAGTTGAGAAAGGCTTGGCAAGGCTCATCACACCCGAAATGGACTACACCACACGTGAAGAACATGAAAAACTACTCAACGAGCTTCTCGACATGTTTCTCGAAATAGATGATACACTCGAGGATTTTGACTATAGGCCCATTTACAGAAAAGGGATTGTGGAGAAGCTCGCCGCCAATCAGACAACCGCTGACATAATCCGGAACAGCGTAATCCTCGACAAAGTCTACCTCGGAACACTTGAGCCATTCATCCGCGACCAGTATATCGAGGATGTTTCATGCAACGGCGTCGGCCCCATATTCGTGGAGCACAAAATCTTCGGAAGCTGCGAGACCAACATAACCTTCTCAGACCAGGAGGAGCTTGACACCTTCGTAGTCAAACTCTCTGAAAGAATAGGTAGAGCCGTCAACTTTCGAAAACCAATAGTGGATGCATCTCTTCCAGACGGCAGCAGAATAAACATAGTTTTCGGCAGCGATGTCAGCAGACACGGCAGTAACTTCACCATAAGAAAATTCTCCGAGAAACCTGTGAGCATTGCCGACTTGATAAGCTGGGGAACCATGAGCAGCCTTGAAGCAGCCTATCTATGGATAATGCTTGAACATGGCATGAGTATATGGTTCTGCGGAGAGACGGCTTCGGGTAAAACCACGGCCCTGAGAGCCGCAAGCGTCTTCATCAACCCCTCCGCGAAAATCGTCAGCATCGAGGACACGCCCGAAATAGTCGTGCCTCATGAAAACTGGGTTAGAGAGGTTACGCGTCAAGGGGAGCAGGGAGAGGGCGACATCACGTTGTTCGACCTCCTTAAAGCCGCTCTCCGGCAGAGGCCCAACTACATCATAGTAGGCGAGATAAGAGGCGCTGAAGCATCCGTCGCTTTCCAAGCCATGCAGACCGGGCACCCGGTTCTCGCCACCTTCCACGCCGGCAGCGTCGAGAAGCTTATCCAGAGGCTTACAGGCGACCCCATAAACATCCCGAAAACATACATCGACATACTAAACTGCGTTTTAATACAGAGCGCTGTGAGGCTCCCGAGCACGGGGAAGGTTGAGAGACGGGTCCTAAGCATCAACGAAATAGTTGGCTATGACCCGACGACGCAGAGGTTTGACTACATCGAGCTATTCAACTGGGACTCTTCCACAGACAAGCACGAGTTCCGAGGCGAGGGCAACAGCTACCTACTCGAAAACAAGATAAGAACCATGCTCGGCGTATCGCCGCGAGAAGTACATAGAATCTATCAAGAACTCTTCGACAGAGCCCAGATACTCGAGTTACTTGTCCGTCGCAAAAACACAGAATTCGAAACAGTCTGGCGAATCGTAAAAGAGGTTTACCACATTGGCACGCAAAATGTTTTGGAGAAGCTGGAGAGTGTGCAGAGGATTTGAGACTCTCTAGCGGAGCTGGTCTGAATCGGGAGGATGTGGACAAGCTGATGCTGCTGTTCGTCATCTACGGCTCTTCAAAGCTCTCTGTTAGGCAGATGATTAAACAGCTGTCTCTGTCAGAATCGGTGCCTGAGCACCTCAGGAAAACATTCAGAAAAAGCCGCAACCTTCTAGAGAGATGGAACTACGGTGTCTCGGAGACGCTTGAATATCTCGAATCCGCTCTAAAACATCCTAAGCTAAAAGGACTTGTGATCAGGCTTATGCACTCGATTAAGGCAGGTGTATCCATAGAAGATTTCGCGAGAATAGAGTATGTCAAGCACAGGGCTGAACAGGATAACGAGCTGGAGAAAGGTCTTGAGAAGCTTAGACGTCTAGTGGAGGCCTACACCACTTTGATAAGCGTCGTCTCCCTTCTCAGCGTCTCCTTTCTCCTCATAGGAACCATAATAGGTGGAGGAGGCGCATCATTTCTCGACACAGCATTTCTCTCGATAGTCGCAACACTCGGCTCCACAACCCTCCTCTTTCTAACAAACAACCTCAAGAGACCCATCTTCACCAAATATCCCGACAAACCTGGAAAACTCAAACTTCTCCTAAAAACTACCACACCTCTCCTGTCAGCGTCGGTGGCCATTCTCTTTCTCACTCTGCCTCTCGCGAACTCCGTCGGAGCAATAACTGTGGAAACCATGTCAGCCATACTCATCTCCGTTGGAACCGCCCTGTTCATACACGGCTACTTAGGCAGAAGATGGCATAAGAAAATCCACCAAACTGAGACCATGCTGCCCATAGTTTTGAAGAGCTTCGGAGACTATCTGTCTGCAACAGGGTCTGTCAAATCATCTGCTCACATGCTCACACTCAGCGACCTCGGACCCCTCAACAGGCTTGTCAAAGCATTTGAGCAAAGGCTCCGGCTGGGCATATCCCAGAAAGAGGCGATAGCTATGGTGGGTCGCGAAACAGTGGGTAGGCTGGGGGACAACGTTTTCACCATATTGGGTGAAGTTATTGAGGCCGGTGCGAGGCCCGCGACAGCCTGCGGCATCCTCAGCGAATACATATCCAATGTGTTGTTCAGCGACAAGAGACGCGAACAAATAACCTCCACACTTAAAACATTATCCATACCCCTTCACGCAACCCTCGCAGCCATCTACGCACTTCTCACAACACTACTCGCCATCCTCTCAAAAATAAGCGCCCTCCTCGAAAACTATCTCATGCTAATAAAACCCATACCATCATCAACCGTGGTCAGCTACTTCTACATAATCATCGCAGCCACATCGATTATCACCGGGCTGAACATCTACCTAGCCGACGGCGACTCGTTTTTCACCCTCACCTACTACCTAGGACTGCTGCTGCTGGTAAGCGGCGTCAGCTACCTTGTGATGACAAACCTGAGCATGCAGCTTCTCTCAACCTTCATAGGCTTGGGGGAAAGCCTCAAAGCACTCACGGCGGGGTGAAAACATGGTGGCTAAAACGGCCCTCATCCCACCATCCGACGGCACCGCAAACATTCTCTTCATAACAATCCTCATAGCAGTCGTGGCGCTACACATACTCACCATCATACTTGGGTCGAGAAGAATCTCACCACAAATATCCACAGCACCCGTTTTACCAACACCTATGCACCAGCCGCTGCCCAGGCCCAGGCCAACTTCCCCTGAAACCCAGCCAACGCAGGAAGACTATCTCAAGAGGCTGGAAAAACTCGACGAAACACTAAAAATGCTCGAGGAAAAGATAAAAAACCAGCCGGCAAAAAACCCCGAACCAGCTAAAACCATAGCACCCAGCGCCGAAAACACGCAAGAACAAGAGTCTGTGCAACAGCTCGAAGAAAGAGAAAACCCTTCGCCAGAGAACCTTGAGGACATTATTCGGCTGGCTCGGGAGCTAAAGAATGAGCTCAACACCTTGATTAATACAAGTCGTCAAAATGCCTAAAAAATTTCCAAAATACATCGTTATGTCAAAAAATCGATAAAATTGTTGGATAAACGCTAAATACTATCCTTCATTTCTAAAAATCATGCTCAAGCCACCGGTAGAACAGTTGGAAAAATACTACAAAACGGTGCGGACACCACGAATGCGGCTGATACTTCGTGTGCAAGCAGAGGCGAGCAGAGCTGTTAGAAGCTGGCTGGACTCTCACGGTTTCCTCGAGCTTCTTCCACCCATCATAGGCCCTGTCACCGACCCCGGCATACGTGGAGCCAAACAAGTCACCATCGACTACTATGGCCGAGAGTATAAGGTGATGAGCAGCGCAATCCTATACAAACAGATGCTCGCAACCGCCTTCGACAAAATCTACTTCTTCTCACCCAACATTAGACTGGAGCCCCTCGAGTCAGCTACAACAGGCAGACATCTTGTAGAATTTGTCCAAATAGACATAGAGGAAGCTGATGTGGACTACAAGGCGGCCATGTCTACAGCGGAAAGCCTCCTCACACACGTGGTAAACACCGTCGCCGAAACAGCAAGACAAGAGCTGGAGCAGCTGGGACGCAAACTGCCAAGATTCAAAACACCATTCAGAAAA
>CALHAG010000008.1 GCA_937934305.1 Candidatus Caldarchaeum subterraneum | reverse complement strand
CCACAATCACATCCACCACATTCTTAGCCTTCAGCACGATTTCTCTGCTAGACTCTATTCTGACCGTTTCCTCATGCACTCCGATGCTGAGGTAGTTGATGGCGACGTTGTAGCTGCCGATTGGCAGGTTTTTCACAGATGAGCGGCCATTTGAGTCGGTGACGCTTTCGGCGGAGATTTCTCCAAGCGATACTGTTACCTGTGCTGAGGAAAGAGCTGTCTCGCCGTCGGCGTCGAAGACAAGGAACACAACGTTGTAAACCTTTGTTGCGACAACCACCTCCTTCTGGTCAACGTCCAAGGTAAACTCGAAGCCGTCGTTAACCTTGACCCCTTTATAATTCACCATTCCACGGTAAAGTATCGGCAGAAGGCCAGACACCGATAGCTCTCCGTTTTCACCAGCCTGGAAAACTCCCAATGAAACATCGTCGTAGGATTTGAGCTCCACGGTGCCTGCTATTCCCTCTCCCTGGTCGTTGTTTATCAGCAGCTTGACCGTCCAAAGGGTCGGTCTCAGTGTTATTCTCTGTTCATCTTGGTTTATCTCAACCGTTCCCGAGCCGATTACGTAGGTGCCTCTCGTAATCTCGTAGCTGTATCTTCCCGCTGGAATGTTTTGGAAACCTGTCGCCCCGTTAACCGTTGTCCTCTCGCTGCTAAAGCTGCCCAGCTGTATCCTCAGCCCCACCGTGGAAACAAGCCTCTCGCTACGCGTTCCCGATGCATCCACCCTAAAGAAAACATCAAAAAACTTTCCAGCAACAGATGTGTCATCCGGCACTCTTACATCGCCTCTGAAAACCTCTGTGTCACCCATTTTGACGACGAGGCTGTAGGTTCTCGACTTCACCAACCCGAAGGCGAACTCACCGGTCGCTGTTGTCACTGGGTCACCGTAGGGGGTGGCGTCGCGATAAAGCTGGGCTTGTAGGCTTACTCCCGTAATCTGCTCGGTGCCGTCGAAGTCAAGGATGCGGACACGGTAGTTTACAAGGTCTGTTCGGGCCCGGTGAACGACCTGCCCACTTGAGAGAGCTATGTTTGACGTGGTTTGGTAAACGTTCTCCCCACGATACTCCACGTCGAGGGGATAGTTTCCCGCGGGAAGCTTGTCAAGTATGGCGACGCCGTCAGAGTCGGTGGTCGCCGACTCGAATCCCGTGGTGTTGCCCGACTGTCTCACACCATACCATACTTTGACGGTCGCCGAGGGCACGGGGTTGCCGTTCAGGTCCTCAACAATAGCCCTTATGCTGAAAAGGTTTAGGTCAAGCGTCAGCCCCGAGCCCCCGTAAGCCTTTGTGAACGTTCCCACATCATATCCCCGGTAGCTCGTGGAAATCGTGTATGTCGTGTTAGGCATGAAGGCAAGTGATGAACGGCCATCGGAGCCCGTGGTCGTCGTGTTCGTGTACGAGCCGTAGACTAGTGTGATGCGTACGTTTGGGACAGGGTTGCCCAGCGCCGTTCTCGCTAAAAGCACCATGGTTGTGACATTTACTCTGATGGTTACCTGGGCAGGGTTAGACGGGTTCAGCCTAGTAGCGTTGAAATATGGATGATGGTAAACTCTCACGTCTCGGAAAAACACTTCCACTGTGGAATTTGACATCCTATTGAGGGTGTTTGCGTTGACATGGCCTGTGGCGTTCGTGGCCCCTATCGCGGTTCCGTTAATCCTTACCTCGGCACCTTTCAGAGGCTGGTTGGTGTCGATGGTGAGAACTCTGATGGTTACGCCTGTAGTGGCATGGGCCTCGGGTAATGACCCGAGAAGTAGAAAGCAGGATGCCAGCAACGCCGCTGTCAATAGAATCGGCTGTAGGCGGTTGATTATCCCCATGCCACATCCATCTATTCACCGACATATATTTTGATGTTTTTCGAGGATTTTCAAGTATTCGCGGGTCTTACCGGAGTGTGGGTCACTTGTATGAGGAGGCTATTGTGTCAAGGGTCCATTTTACTGAGTTGACTATTTCCCGCAGCCTCGCCTCGTCTCGGTAGTTTTTTACAACAATCTCCCGCGCAACGTCTCCGTCATAGACCACTTCATAGGACAATACACTGGATTGCTCAAGCTTACCCTCCGCAACCTTCTGGAGGTCGGCCTCCCTCATAGAGTCAAGCACTTTCCTTAGGAGAAAAGAGGAGAAGGGCCGCATGTCCTGTGTCACACGGATTTCAGGGTTAAAGACTATCCGTGCCTCTTTTTCCTTCAGGGTCATGGTCGCGAGAAGGCTGCCAGACCTGCTTCTTATCATCTTTAGAGAAGCCAGCTCTTTCTCAGCCGGCTCAGGTGGAGGCTGAGCCTTTTTGAAGCTCTTAGCCACAAGCTCCCGGTCAACCAGCTCGAGCAAAGACCTGACAGCCTCGGCCTCCTTCTCCAAATCACTCAGACGCTGCTCGAGATAGGTCTTGAGCTCGGCGAGCCGCTTAACCTCCGCATCCTCAGCCTGCAACCCAGGGGCCAAAACGTATCAGAGGATATTAAGGGTTGCGAAAACTTTTCAAAAATCTGCTCCCAGCCTGTTTTTGGACGCGAGATATTGTCGGTAGAGTTCGTCGTAGATGGGTTGGTTTTCGCCGTGTATGGTTTCGGCTATTTTGACGCTGGAGGCTGCTTCTGCGAGGTTTTTGAAGAGGCCCGTGGCTGTGGCTGCTGTGAGCGCTGCGCCGAGGGCTGCTGTTTCACGTATCTTGGGTATTTGGAACGGTTTTCCCACGACCGTGGCCTTGAGCTTTGTGACAAACCGCGTCGCACCGCCTCCGCTTGATACAATTCTCCGCACCTTGGTTACCTGCTCGAAAATCTCGACGACACGGCGCAGCTCGTAGGCGACTGCTTCGAAAAAGCTGCGTGCAACATGGTTCCAGCCATGGCAAAAGGATAGACTGACCAGTGAGGCCTCCACATCCTTCATCGTCTTCGACCCTTGGGCAACAAACATCAAGCCGTCGGAGCCTGGTGAAGCATCTTCGGCGAGCCTCTCAAAAGCCATGTAGTCACTGTTGGGGGAAATTTTTTCGACTAGCCATTTATGGATAAGCCCGAGCGGGGGAGAGATGCTTATCATGTTGAGGCCGCTGATGTATGAAGGATAGGAGTGTGGTGTTTTCTCTTTTACCAGCATGGCCATGACTTCTGTGGCTCCCGCCACATCCACCATATCCCCCTCCTCTACAGCACCTGAGCCAATCATGGCTGCGAGGCTATCCCCCAAAGCCACCACAACGGGAACGCCTCTCTCAAGCCCAGCACGTTCCGCGGCTTTGTCATCCACATACCCTAGAACATCGCTGTAGCTCATAACTTCACCCAGCAAGCTTGGATTGATTCCCGCGTCCAGGCAAAGCCGCTCCAAGTCCTCAACCATGAACCAAAGCTTATCCACAGAGCTCCGCCCCGTCAACAAGTATCCAACATACTCTTTCATGTCCAAGACCTTCGAGACTTTCTCAAACACATTCGGCTCATGTTTCTTCAACCAAGCAAGGTTGCCTACCAGCTTTCGCCCGATGTATCCCATCTTCCCCAACGAGTTTTCCAACCCCATTGCGGCCAAGTCAGCTCTGTTGTCTAGATGACTCAGCACAGGATACACAGGGTTACCTGATTTATCGAGAAGAACAAGGGAGACACTCTGACCCGTGACACCCACGGCCTCAACTCTCCTTTTCTCCAAATTTCTCATCACAAGCCTAAGCGATTCAAACACCTTGTCCCTGATTTCGCCAGCATCATGAGTAAAGATGCCGCGGGATGGTGAAAAAAGGGTAAGCGGCAGCCTTGCTTCAGCGAGAAGCTCACAGCATTCGTCGACGGCAACGGACTTGACAGCCGTCGTCCCCACGTCGACGCCTATTAAGCATCTACCACCCTCCGGCATCATTTTACAGCCCTTAGGCGGATATTTATCCGAAAAATTAATCAAGTCATATGCATCTTTGGCCTGTGGTTCTTTGGTGGGGGAGAGCTTACCCAACGTCTATGTTCTCGACCATCCCTATGCTCAGATGGTTTTGACAAGGCTTCGCGACAAGTCCACTGGCCAGATTGAGTTCCGTAAAGGGCTTGTGAAGCTGGGGAGGCTAATAGGCTTCGAGATAGCGAGACATCTGCCCGTGTCGAGAAAATTTGTCACCACGCCGCTTGAGGTTGAGGCAGAGGGTGTCGAGATACCGGACATAGACAACATCGTCCTCATCACTGTATTGAGAGCGGCTATGCCTCTTGCCGAGGGTTTGTTGAAAATCTTTCCAACGGCTAGGCAGGGTGTGGTCAGCGCGAGAAGGGTTGAGGAAACCTATACAGGAGGCATGGACTTTGAAATCGAGCTAACATATCTACGGATACCCAGATTAAACGGCTCGGAGATAGTGATTATCGCCGACCCCATGCTGGCAACAGGTTCGACCATGCTTAAGGTTGTTGAGGAGGTCTACAAAGTTGGGAAACCGAAAAGGCTTATGTTCGCCACTGTGATATCCACGAAGCAGGGAATCAGCCGTGTCCACACGGTTTATCCCGAGATAGAAATCTTCACGGTGGCGATAGATGAGAAGCTGAATGAGAGAGGCTTTATTGTGCCCGGTTTAGGGGATGCTGGAGACAGAGCATTCGGATAACCATTGTTTAGAAAAGCTAAATGCCTCAAACACATCTATCATTTGATGAGTGATTATGCGGTAGATGCTTTGGTTGTTGGAAGTGGGGCCGCGGGCCTAGTAGGCGCCCTCACAGTCAGAAGCGCTGGATACGATGTTCTGGTTGTGGAGAAAACCGATTTGGTCGGAGGTTCCAGCGCCATGTCAGGCGGCGGGTTATGGATTCCAAACAATCATGTCTCGAGAGAAGCGGGTGTAGAGGATTCGTTCGAGGCTGCATGGACCTATCTGACCCATGTCGTTCCCGAGGCAGGTGAAGCAACTTCTCCCGAGCGATTGAGAGCCTACCTAACCCACGGACCCGAGATGGTGAAGTTTCTAGCAGACATGGGGTTTAGATGGAGGCCCGCGCTCGGATATCCCGATTACTATCCCGAGGCGCCAGGCGGCTCGGTCAAGGGCCGTTGCATAGAGGGCGCGGTCTTTGATGCACGTAAACTGGGGCCATGGGCAAGGAAGCTGAGACGCTACCCCGGTGCGCCTCCGATACCCATCCATACAAACGAGGCGTGGAAAATGTATCTAGCACGAAGCAGAATAGGTATCGCCGCTTTTCTGAGGCTTGGCGCACGATTACTCGGTCACAGTCTCCTCGGACGTAGGCCTTTGACTATGGGCGGCTCTTTAGTGGGGCAGCTGCTCTATCTCTGTCTTAAACAGGGTGTCAGAATTTGGCTCGAGTCTCCGCTCAGGGAACTGGTTGTTGAGAATGGACGTGTTACGGGGGCCGTGGTTAATCACGAAGGTAGGGATGTGGTCGTTGCTGCGCGTGGAGGCGTTCTTCTCACATCAGGCGGCTTTGAACACAATCAATCCATGCGGGAAAAGTATCTACCCAACCCGACCAAAACCGAGTGGGCCGTCGGCTCTCCCGGCAACACGGGCGACGCAATACAGGCGGCTGTCAAAATAGGTGCTGCGACAGCTCTGATGAACAAGGCCTGGGGCGGGCCCATAGCCATAACACCTGACGGAAAACCCGTTTTCATACTCGCCGAGCGCTCTCTACCCTTCGGCATAATCGTTGATGCGAATGGTGAAAGATTCATGAACGAGTCAGCCTCCTACGTTGACTGCTGGCGCAACATCTACGAACACCATAGAGCGACACCTTGTATACCCTCGTGGCTGATAATCGACCAGAGGCATAGGTCCAATTATCTTTTCGGAACTCTCATGCCCGGTCGAACACCTGAAAAAGCCACTGGGCCACAGTATCTGGTGAGAGCGCATAGTCTCGAGGAGTTGGCCCGGAAGATAGGCGTGGATGAAACAGGTTTGCTGAGGACTGTTAAGCGGTTTAACGAACTGGCTGTAAAAGGTGTGGACGAGGATTTTCACCGCGGAGAAAGTGCTTACGACAGGTTTTACTCAGACCCACGTGTCAAACCCAACCCCAACCTCGGCCCTCTCACCAAGCCACCATACTACGCCACAGCCATCTACCCCGGCGAACTCGGAACATGCGGCGGCCTCCTCACCGATGAGAAAGCACGGGTAATGCATGTCGACGGCCACCCCATACCAGGCCTCTACGCGGCGGGAAACACCACAGCAGCGGTCTTCGGCGGAACATATCCAGGCCCAGGCTCCACACTCGGGCCCGCATGCACTTTTGCATACATCGCAGCCAAACATATCATAGAAACACTGCGGAGGTGAGCCGGGGAGGGGATTTGCACCCCTGTAAAGCGGCTCTGCAGGCCGCCGCCTCGCTGCTCGGCCACCCCGGCCCATCAACTCATGCTACATGCCTACTTTTGATTTTAACGTTTGATGGGCTTGGGTGGCGTGGTTGTAGCTGCTACGTAGCCTATGAAGCCTATGACGACAAATAGAAACAACATTATCAAGAAGGCTGTTGTCTTGACTGCTGCATCGGGGTCGAGAAAAGGGATGGCGCCGAGCAGCCAGAAACCATATAGAATAGCTCCTACCACTGACAGAAACATGAGCAGGTAGCCGAGCTTCTTACCAGCATTCAACCTGTTCCAGTTGATTAACATCTTTTTATTAGTGGTTGCGTTGTGTGGTAAAGGATGTCTGTGGACCGTAGAAGGGTTGAAGCTGAGCTGAGGGGGAGGACGTTCGATGTTTACATCTATGTTTTGAAAGCTGGTCGCCCGGTTGGTGTGAGGGATGTTCAGCGTGGGCTCGGGTTGTCAAGCCCCAGCGTTGCGTTCCATCATCTTGAGAAGCTTCACGGCCTCGGGGTGTTGGAGAAGGATGAAAAAGGCTCATACCGAGCCGTTGAGAAAGTCGATGTCTCCGTGCTTCAGTCATTCATACTCATCGGGGGAAAGCTGCTGCCCCGAATGGCCTTCTACGCAACACTCTTCATAACATTCACGCTCCTCTATCTCATAACACACCCCGAGTCCCCGGACCTCTACGCCATCACCCTGGGAGCAGCCGCTTCCGCCGTAACCCTCTACGAAGCCCTGAGAACGTGGCGCAAAAAACCGTTCTAATCTCTGGACTTATGAACAGGGGTGATGAAGAATTGGTGTTGAAGAAGCTTCTGCCTCAGGTTTTGGGGGCTATCGTCGCCGCGACACTGTTTACAGGAATTTTTATCGCGGAAACCTCTGTAAAAACCGAGCCTCGTGCTTTGGCGGCGACGCCTGAGATAAAAGCGCAGCGGGCTGAGACCGTTGATGGGCAGCTCCTGGTCTACATCGGCTTAGGCTCCATAGCCGCTGCTTTCACCGTGTTTGCTATTGTGTCGTTCGCCGTTAGACGGAGACTTTCATAGCTTTATACATCTGCCTAAGCTTGTTGAAGTCGGTTCCCATGGTCTTTATGTGGACATAGTTTTTCGCCTTGTCAATAGCCTTCTCATACTCCTTACCCAAACGTGCAAAGTATTTCTCCAGCCTGTCAAGCCAGAAGTTGGCGCCAACGTTCAGTATGGTTGTTGTTAGGATGCGGAAGAGGAAGTTGTCCTTGGCGATTTTGAAGGCGACGGACTGAGCCATGCGTTTTGTGTTCCGCCAGCAGACATAGATTAGTGCCGCTTGCGCCGGTGTGAGGTTTGCGTAAACATCTGTCAACACGTTTGTTCCACGTAGACTTCCGAGGTTTACTAACGCCATTGGTGTTACCGTGAAGTAGAGGTTCAGCGACGCCATGTAGTTGATGAGTCCTATGGTGTCCCAGCTGTCCTCATCCGTTTCACCCTCCTGCCCCAGTATGATGGTGTAGGCAGGTATCCAGTAGGCTGCGTTGTAGACCTTCTGAGCTTCGACGACGATTTCGGCCCAAGTTCCATCGACGCCTACTTTCAGGGGCTTGGCCTTGTTAACCATGTGTTTGAGAACGAGTTTGTCGCTGCCCGTTTCCAGCCCTATCTGGACACCAATATGCTTGTCGGGGCCCGCTCCAACAATTTTAGCCACTCCCATCGCTGCTTCGGGGTCCGCTGCAACGGGTGCGAGCGTTGCATGCATCGGGTTAGCCTTCGAGACATGCTGCATAACGGCTCTGTAAAGCCGGAAAATCGCCTCCTTGTTGGGCCAGAACATGGGGTCACGCACCATGTAAGCCCACTGGTTATCCGTCACAAACCATGCGTTGTTTATCCCGCCACGTAGATTGACCAAAACCTCCTCAACAACCTTCTCAGGCGGATAGTAGCGGAGAGGCCTCGTCGTGACCTCGCAGAAATCGCAGTCAATTCCGCAGCCACGCATTATCTCCGCTTGGCCGCTTATCGCCGGGTTTACGATGGTGGGGATGTCCTCTATTTTTGGGAGACGGTATCGTGAAGCGGGGTTCCTGCAGATAAACCTGCCGGCATCGTCTTTGACGTAGCGTATAAACGGTCTGCCGTGGGCGTCGAAGGTGGTTGTCTTATGTCCATACATGAAGATGCTGTGGTCGAGGCTGTCCTCTATCAATTGCTCAAATAATAGATGAATAATGTCATCCATTTCGCCCTGTACGACATGGTCTATTCCAAGCTGCTCAATCATCTCAGGCCTGTGCTCAAACTCCCACTCACCGGAGCCGCCGACCACAACCTTGGCCCTGCATCCCGTGTTCTTTTTCGCAACCTGTATACGCTGCATAAGGTCCTCAAACTCTTTCGTGACCCACGACTTCTCACGTCCAGCGTTGTTGAACATCAGGGTCAGAGGACCTAAACCGAGGGGGTCCATGGTGTTGACGCCGATGATTTTTGTGTCGGGGCCTATGAACCTTGAGACAAGCTTCGGATGAGCCACGACAACCTGTAGCTTCGACTTCTTCACCAAACAGGCCTCTATTTTTCTGATGGCGTAGGGCGCGAGCAGAGCTCGTCCAGCCTCGTCAAAAGGCACGTCGGGGAGGCTTAGATAGTAATAGATAGGTGAGGGGATGAACTTGACGGGGGCGCAAGGTAGGAAGCTTAGCAGCGGAAAGTCGTGAAACCTATGACCCAGCGAGGGGTCAAAGGTCAGAACCACCTGCACCATATTCCTGGATGCTTAGGGGTGTGGCCGAATATTTAAGCAATAAACACTTTAATTGGGTGTCACAGGTTATAGATGGTGTGTCCTCAAGGGTTTTTGAGAGAAGTGACTCAAAAAAGGTTTTGGCCGGTGTTTTCGGCGGTTTAGGCGAGTATCTTAACGTTGACCCCAACCTTCTCCGCCTTGTCGGCGTCATTCTCCTGATTGTCTCGCCTGCCTTGATGATTGTTCTCTACACGTTTGCGGCGTTGTTGATTCCACGCCGTGGCGGTGTTTCATATGTTTCTCCCACGGTTGATATGTCGAGGGTTGGGCCGGTTATCGTTGGACTGGTTCTGCTTCTAGTGGGTATGTGGTTGATGGGAAACCCGCCATTATTTATCCTCGGATACCCATTTCTCAGAATCACATTCGCCACAGTTGCGGGCCTCGTCATAGCGGTGATAGGCCTGGTTTTACTGGTCGACAACCTCAAGAAGATATAGACCTGTAGCTTCTCCTCAGCAGCAGAAGATTGCTTGTGAGTATGGCCCCTGAGATTAGTGTGAATATCCGTCCATAGTCTTGGAGGAAAACAAGAGCTGATAGCCCGGCGCCCGTAGAGAGTAAAAGTGTGGAGACTACTCCGCCTCCGCAGCAGGAGAAGAATGTGAAGAGGGATGGCAACAGAGCCGCATAGGATGCTGGCAACCGTTTCCCAAGGTTGCAGACACCGTGCCTGTTTAGGTAGATGAGTGCTGCTGTGTTAAGGCTTACCAAAAGTGTCAGCATCGTTAGGGTGATGAATGCCTCCGGGTTGATGGACAGGGCCCAGCCACGGCTTATGTATATGGTTAGGACGGGGAACTGTGGAAACTGGCCTTCGACAACTTCGTAAGAAGGCGTAGGGATGCTCGGTGGAAGTGTGAAGGATAACGGGAAAATGATGCCGACGAGAAAAAGGTAAGCTGTGGCATAAACCAGCCCCGCCACAGCTCCAGCGACCCGGGCCCTAGTGTCCCACCAAACCTCACGGAAAAAAGCCCGCAACCCCATATCCAACATTCTCTGCAGAGGTATTTTAGCTTCCGTCAAGGCTTCACCGTGGTTTGAGGATAGCGCTGGTTGGAATGGGAGTGGTTGGCCAAAGCCTGCTCAAACTCATCGCCGAAAACAGGTCCGAACTAGTAGCCCGATATGGTCTGGGTGTCAGAGTGGTCTACGCGGCCGACCGCAGCGGAGCCGTCCACCGAGCTACGGGCTTCAGCCCCGACGAGCTTCTCGAAGCAAAGAAAAGAGGAGGAGTAACAAAGGTCGCCGACGCCAAAGCCTTCAACAACATTTTCGACGCTTTAGAGGATGCTGAAGCCGATGTGCTCGTCGACGCCACTCCAACAAACATAGTCGATGGCGAGCCTAGCTACAGCATAATCCGCAAAGCCATTCTCAACGGCATGGACGTTGTAACGGTGAGCAAAGGCGCCCTCGCTCTCTACATGCCTGCTCTAAAGGAGATGGCGAATAGGCGTCGGATACTTCTCAAATTCAGTGGAACGGTTGGAGGAGGAATGCCTGTTCTCGCCTTCGCGAGGGAATGCAGCAAGGCGGATAGAGTCGAGCAGATAGAGGGCATTCTAAATGGGACCACTAACTATATTTTGACAAGAATGGAGGAAGAGGGTCTCGAGTTTAAGCAGGCGCTCGCCGAGGCTCAGCTGCTTGGATACGCGGAGGCCGACCCAACCCTCGACATCAAGGGCCTCGACACCGCCTGTAAAATCACAATCCTCGCCAACGAAGTGCTCGGCATGAAGGCGACAATCAACGATGTCAAGGTGACCGGGATAGATACCTTGTCCTCTCAAGAGGTAAATAGAGCCCGTATGACGGGGAAAGCGATGCGGCTGATAGGCTACGCTGGGAAGGATGTGCTGGAGGTCAGTCCCCGGGAAATCGACGCCAAAGACCCATTGGCCGTGAAAATGGCCATGAACGCTGTCAGGTTCAAAACAACCTACTCGGGAAGCCACGTGATATCGGGGAAAGGCGCGGGGGGTGTGGAGACCGCGACCGCCGTAATCCGTGACATCATATCGATTAAGATGTATCGCTCGGAGGCTGGTGAAAAGGTTTGAGGGTTGTGATGAAATTCGGCGGCTCATCTCTTGCGACAGCCGACCTCATAAAACACTGCGCAACCCTTGTCAAACAACACACGGACAGAAACGAGGTGGTGGTTGTCTGCTCAGCTTCGGGCGACACCACAGACGACCTGCTGCAGCTCGTCGAAACAGCTCGACGTGGACGAAGTGAAGAAGTTGAGCATAGGCTTTCCGCGATTGAGGAACATCATCTCGGGTTGCTGGACGCCGTGGCGGATGAACGGGTTCGAGAAGAAACAGCGGAAACCCTGAAACAGTGGCTCAGAGAGCTCCGCAGAGCCGTGCTCGGAATACTGTATCTACGCGAAGCCACACCACGCAGCACAGACTACGTTCTCTCATTTGGTGAAAAATTCTCCACCCTTGTCATGGCTGGGGCGCTTAACTCGCTCGGGGTCAAGGCTCAGTATCTCGACGGAGGGGAGGCAGGCATAGTGACAGACTCCAACTTCGGAGAAGCCGCTCCACTGATTGAGGTGACGAGGCTTAACATCAGGAGAAGGATAGGGCGGATGCTTGACGAGGGAATAACACCCGTTGTAACAGGGTTCATCGCAACCAACGAGGAAGGTGTTATAACAACTCTGGGACGGGGCGGCTCAGACTATACTGCAACAATTTTGGCGAGCAGCTTGCCCGCTGACGAGGTGTGGCTCTGGAGCGATGTCGACGGATTGATGACAGCCAACCCCAAGCTCATCCCAAACGCCGTCGTCATCAAAAAAATCTCATACAATGAGGCCATCGAGATGGCCTTGTTCGGAGCCAAGGGCCTGCATCCAAGGGCCCTCGAGCCCGTAATGGCCGCCCAGATACCTGTGAGGATAAAGAACACCTTCAACCCATCAGCCGAGGGGACTCTAATATGTGACACATCGGAGAAAACAGCTTCACCTGTCAAAGCGGTTCTGCTGGTTAACGACACAGCGATGCTCACGGTCAAAGGGCCCAGCATGGTCGGCGAGCCTGGAACAGCCGCCAAAATCCTCGAAACACTCTACCACGCGGGAATTAACGTGATGATGATTTCGCAGAGCATATCCGAATCCAGCATATCACTCATAATTAAGCGGAGGCATCTCGACAAAGCCGTCACAGCCATCGAGAAATCGCTGCTAGGAACTCGCATAGTTGCCTCTGTTGAGCCTGAGGAGGATGTGGTGGTGGTTGCGGTGGTCGGCGAAGGCATGAAGGGCACACCCGGGGTGGCGAGCAAAGTCTTCGGAGCCGTGGCTTCATGTGGAATCAACATCAGGATGATAGCGCAGGGAAGCTCGGAGCTAAACATCAGCTTCGTGGTCAAGGAAAACGACGGCCCCGAAGCCGTCAAAGCAATCCACGACGAATACAAGCTAGGAAAACCAAGTGCATAACCGATGCAACAAGCAACCAAGCCACACACCATTCATGGACACAAACACATAATCAGCTAATCTATTAGGGTGGCTCATCCAAGCTCCAGAAAAGAAATCCTTTCATAACACGCTAAACAGACATTAACCGTTGAAGAACGACGAAGAAGAAAGATTGCTGGCCTCTCTGTCGCAGGTAGAGTCCTACAAAGAGATTTTCAAAACTTATGAGGGCTATGAAAAAAGAGTTCTACCCGGAACTCTCACGGCGTTGGGAGAAATAGATGTTGAGGAGTTTTCGAGTCTGCCGGGGAAAAACCTGCTGCTAGTCGGTGTTCCCGCCGAGTTTTATGCGGAGCTCTGGAGCGGCTTCAAAGAATCTGCATCATTCACTCTAATGGCCCCTCTACGTGGAGAAGGTTTCGACCTCTGGGTTATCGCTGTCCCCATGCATAGGCTTCGGAGGCTGACATGGGTTGTTTTCCCCGTGACCGACTCAGACCTCAAGGAAATAGAAGCGTCCCCGCGTTTCTCAGTATTCCTAATCCCCGTGGAGAAGCAGGATTTCGAGGAGCTTACCAACAGGGCTGAAGACGTTTTGGAGGACCTTGGTCAGGGAAAACCCTTCCCATCCGAGAAAGGCATAATCCTATTGCTCGACCTCAGCGAACTCTTCAGAAAAGAGAGCGACTAGACCCTGCCCCTAACAAGCTCCACAGCATGGCCATACTGGCTACTGTGGAGAACCGCCTGTAGAGCCTCCTCCGCCGCAGCAAGCATCAAGGTTTTGTCAAGTGTTTTAACAATTATCGCCGCCTCTTCGGATGTGGTGCCTAAAGCCGAGGCAAGTCTCTCGTAATCAATTACATGCGGCGCGACGTAGAAAACCGAGACATCGAAAGGCGGCTTGGGTTTGTAGTCTCTCACTTTAAAGAAAAAATTTGTCCAAGCCACGGACTCTTCCCGTGTGTATGTTTTAGGCCTCAGAGGAAGCTGTATAACGGTGTCGGGCATAAGCTGTTTAGCCAGCCTCTCCAGCGCCCGCCAAGTCGCAATCGGCCTCGACTCCGTCAGCCAAGTCTCCTCCTCTATGCATCTGATGTAGTGAGGCATTTGAATAAATGATTGTTTCCTTTTCTATAACTATTGACTGGGCTTG
This sequence comes from Candidatus Caldarchaeum subterraneum, assembly GCA_937934305.1. GTDB lineage: Archaea > Thermoproteota > Nitrososphaeria_A > Caldarchaeales > Caldarchaeaceae > Caldarchaeum > Caldarchaeum subterraneum_E. The sequence continues at coordinate 112,612 of CALHAG010000008.1, read as the reverse complement.
ATGTGGATTTTTCCGCCGAGGATTGCGTTGTTGGGGATGAGTGTTTTTGTGCCGTCGGGTTTCGCGACTATTGTAAAGAGGGTTGTGATATCCTCTACCAATCCTTCCTCTCCGGCGACGTTAACGCTGTCGCCTATCTTGAAGGGGCGTGTTATGAGCACGAATAGCCCTGCGAGAGCTTGTCCAAGTATCTGCTGAGACGCGAAGCCAATCACTATGCCGATAAAGCCTCCTAAAGCCACGCCCGAGGCCGCGCCGCCAACTCCTCCAGCTATAGAAGCCACCAAAGCACCTAAACCAAGTATCCTAGAAAGATTCCTCACCGCAGCTGCGACAGGATGCTCATAGCGAACTCTCAGGGTCCAGTAAACAAATGCGCTTATGCTGGACACAATCAGGTAACCAAAACCCAGAGCCAGAAGAACCTGTCCATACACAGCATAGTCACCGAGTGCAATCCCATATCCAGGCAACACATCAAAAAGCAGCAGCTGAAAAACAGCCGCCGCAGCTACGTAGAGAATTACATACATCACCAGCCGAAGGGAGGATTGAACGGTTTTTCTCGCCACCTGTTTCTGCTCAGGAGACGAGGCCATGTTTCTCAAACTATGTTGTATTATAAAAAAATATGCGTCAGCCGTAAACCTATATTTTATCGGTCTTGTCATAGGAAGCGATGGTTTCAATCTACGAAGCTCTCGCCGTGCTGGCTGTCGGATGGGTTGCAGCCTACTTACTATACAGGGTTGTTAAGCAGCGGCGAGGGCGAGGCGAAGAAGCAGCTTCGGGCTCATCAGTCACGCTTTACCCGCTTTTCTTGATTGTTAAAAGCCGACGCATAACACGGCCTCTTGATTTTTTGGCTGATAAGATGCCTAGGTTATGGGACGCTGTTTCAAGGGCGGCTGTGGCGATGGGCTTCGGCTTGATGGCTCTCGCAATCTACATACTCTCAACAAACCTGTCAACATATCTTTTCAGACCTGAGCAAGTCGGTGGACAAAACATCGTAATACCCCTGATAATCGGCGTAACAATCCGTCTCGAGAATCTGCCCTACCTATTCCTCGCATTCGCCATAGTGTTGATAACGCATGAAGGGCTGCACGGCATAGCGGCCAGAAGAGAAGGCCTGCCTGTAAAATCAGCCGGCATTTTCATGATTTTCATCGTGCCGGGGGGATTTGTTGAACCAGATGAAGAGGCTTTCAAATCCGCCAGCCCAGGAGCACGTATGAGGGTGGCCGCGGTAGGCTCGTTTGCAAACATCATCGTCGGGATGCTGGCGCTGATGCTGATGTTCGGGGCGTTCATGCCTCAGGAATCAGGGTTAATCGCTCTCCAGGTAGACAGCAACTCCCGCATCAAAGTCAACGACATAATTGTCTCCGTCGACGATGTCCCAGTCAACCGCGGCACACTTGGCACATCGATAACAATCAAAGAAACCATCCGAATAAAAACATTGACAGATGAGTATGTTTTCGACACCAACCCCGATGTGAGAGGCAGAGAGTTCACCCTCGGCAGTGTGTTGAGAGGACTCGGTGTCACACAGGTCGACACATTTTTCCCATCACGCATCACATGGCTGGACCCGCTCTCAGCCTACAACTTCTATAGAACACTTTACTGGCTGCAGCTCGTCTCGATAGGGGTCGCGGTCTTCAACATGCTGCCTATCTATATGCTTGACGGCAGCCTTGTCCTCAGAGCGGTTTTGGAAAAGTTTGTGAAAGACGCCCGACATGCAAAAGTAATTGTCAACACGGCTGCGCTTCTGTGCATAGGGCTCGTTGTCGCAAACATATCTTTCACCTACGCGACCTTCGGTTTCTTCCAAATATAGCATCGCTCAGTGTATGAGGGTTTGTGTCAACTCGCAGACGCGGCAAAGCTCCCTGCTGCTCGGCTCACCGCAGCTGCTGCAGACCATTTGAATCTTCTTTCCAAGTGTTGCTGTTTTCTCGAAGCTTCTGAGCGCGGCGAAGAGTGAGCCTGGATATCTTTCATCAAACTCTGCGAGAAACCTGCGTATCATGTTTCGCATGCTATCCGCTGCGTTGGGGCAGACTTGGCTCTGGAAAGGTATGTTGTGGAGGTAGGCGTAGAAAACCACCTCCCTCTCAGGTGTGAGTCTGAAGGGTGCAACACGCGGTATGAAAGGCCCTTCGAGCCTAAGCCCTATCTCCGACGTGCCAAGCTCGCCTCTAAACGTCTTGAGAAAATAGGTTTGAACAACATCGTCCAAAGTGTGTGCGGTGGCTATCACAGTTGCTCCCGCCCTCTTAGCGGCTATGTTTATAGCCCGTCTCCTCAACGGCCCGCAGACACTGCACGCAGCCAACCCACTCAACCTGAACTGTCTAGAAGCAACTATCTCGGACAAGGTTTTTCCAAACACCTCCTCAAAACTTGTCTTGTAAAGAGGCACCTCCAGCATCCGTGTCACCTCCTCAACATACTCCAAAGCCTCGTCGCGGTAGCCCTCTATACCCTCGTCAACCGTGACAGCCAACAAACCGGCACGTGGAAACCTCTTCTCAATCTTTTTCAAGACATAGAGAAGAGATAGACTGTCTTTGCCGCCCGAGACAGCCACAGCTATTTTATCATCAGGCTTAAACAGCTTGTATCTGCCGATTGTTCGGATAACCCGCTTCTCAAAGGTCTTGACAAAACATGTCCTGCAAAGCCTCTCACCAGAATACACCCTATAGTAAACAGCCTTGCCGTCGTGGCAGACGTTGCAAACAGCCTCTCTCTCAACTGTCGACAACAACCCGCTCCAACTCCCTTACCCGGATATTTTAATTCATTAACGCTTAAAAGCCTCTGCGTATTCTCTCACCAGATGCATGGACAAGGCCTGTCAACCAGCGTCAGAGGGGTGCGTCTTGACACCGGAGAAGCGGTGGTTGACGAGGTTGCTCTAGAGTTTCCAATAAACATATACGTTAACGAGAAGCACTTCGTCACGGTTTTTGCGACGCCGCATGAGCTGAAGGAGATGGTTGTGGGCCATCTCCTGGGCCATGGTGTTGTGGATGATGTGGAGCAGGTTGGTGATGTCGTGGTCGATGGTCTCGACATCCTCGTCAACTTGAACATAGGTAACGGGGAGTTGGAGAAACGTCTGGAGAGATACAAAACGTTTAAACTCATAATAACTTCCTGCGGCTCGGTCGAAGACTATCTCAGAGCCTTTGACAATAACACAAAACCCAGGGTAAACAGCGACTTTAGAATCGGAGTGGATAAGCTCAGGAATGTGATGGCCGAGTTCGGCAGACACTCTAAACGCGCTGTCTCGGTTCACACGGCAGGCATATATTCAGACACCGAGGGGCAGCTTGTCAGCTTGGCGATGGACGTTAGCCGCCATGTGACCGTTGACAAGGTTATTGGGAAAGCAGCTCTCCAACGCATCGATTTCACCAGGAGCTTGCTTTTGACAACGGGGCGTCAGGCGTCTGACATGGTGTTAAAAGCCGCCCGGGTCGGAATACCTATAACCGTCTCGCTTCGTGGTCCAATTTTCTCAGGGGTTTACGCCGCGTTGAAGTCAGGGGTAACCATGGCAAGTGTCGTCAGGGGTAAAGGCTTGACAGTGTACTCTTACCCCGAGAGAATAACCGGAGCCGTCCTCAAAATAGCCACCAGGTGAGGAAGCTTGTCAGAGCAAACCCGCGCAGCTCTCAAAACATTCGGCATACAAACAACTCAGCTGGAGGAAGCTGTGGCCCTTCTCGAGAAAAACCCATCTCTGGAAAACCTGCGCAACTACCTGGACAGCCAGAGAAAACTCCTTGAAAGCCTGACCGAGATACTTTCCGTACTCACAACGCTTTTGAGCAGAGGAGCCTCTGCGGCTGAAAAAGTTAATCAACAAAATACTGGTGAATAAACACTCATGTCCACACGTAGAATGACAGGCTTCGCCACCTTACCAACTCTCTCTGAAGCATTATCACTCCTTCTCGAGAAAACATCAACAACCCATCCCGATGTCGAGAAAGTTTCTCTCGAACATAGCTTAGGCAGATACTGTGCGGATGACATTTTTTCACCTGTTGATGTGCCGCCTTTTGAGAAGAGCGCGGTTGACGGCTACGCGGTGTTGGCTGAAGACACCTTCGGAGCGTCGCCGAACAACCCCGTGTATCTTGTCGTCAAAGGATTCTCTCATGCAGGTGTCAGAAGAATGGATGTTCCAAAGATCTCGCAAGGCGAGGCTGTGGAGATCTACACGGGCGCGCCTCTTCCAGAGGGGGCTAACGCTGTGGTGATGGCTGAACATGCTAAGAGAATCGGGGAATATGTTTTGGAAGTTACTCGCCAAGTCCATCCTCTACAAAATGTTTCGAGAGTTGGTGAAGATTTTAGAATGAATGAGCTGGTTGTTGCGAGAGGGACACGGATAAGGTCATGGCACATAGGCGCACTGGCCTCTCTCAACATAACCACCATACCTGTCTACAAGAAAGTACGGGTAGGTGTCATGAGCACGGGAAGCGAGCTGGTCGAACCCGGCACCCAGCCCAGCGAAGGCCAGGTCATAAACAGTTCTAAGCCGATGCTGAAAGCATTGCTGGAGGAACATGGTGCAGAGCCCGTGGATTGGGGCACGGTTGAGGATGACTTGGGCCTCATAGCCGCTAAGATCTCCGAGGCCGTTGATGTCTTGGACATGCTCATCGTAACGGGTGGCACAAGCGTCGGCGGGAAAGATTTAGTTCCAGAGGCGGTGAAAAAGGTCGACGGCTCAGATATCATTTTCCACGGAGTCAGGATAAGGCCCGCCAAGCCCACAGGCGCCGCGGTGGTCAAAGGTAAACCGGTCTTCATGCTCTCGGGATATCCTGTGTCTGCTGCGTTGGGTTTTATGCTGTTCGTCAAGCCTTTGCTGGAGAGGGCCTACGGCAGAAAATCTTCCATGACATGCACCGTGAGAGGCAAGTTGACTAGACGCGTCGCCAACCCCGCCTTAACAAGGACGTATGTCCGTGTATGTGTTAAAAGAACACCGGATGGGGTTTTGGTTGAACCTTTAATGCTCACGGGCTCAGGTCTCCTCTCCACGTTGACAAAGGCTGATGGGTTACTGGTTGTGCCTGAGGGGGTTGAGGGGTTTGAAGAGGGGCAGGAGGTTGAGGTGGAGCTCCTTCATAATGAAAGCGGCAACAAGGGCTAAACCTTAAATCAAAAAACCAACACACAGATAAGGGGCCGGTAGATCAGTCTGGAAGATCGTCCGCCTTGCACGCGGAAGGTCCGGGGTTCAAATCCCCGCCGGTCCATTCACCCGGAAAAAATTGTTGTAAGTTTATTTGATGAGATTGTGTCGAACCCGTGATGAAGTATTTTCCGGATTTCCTTAGGCCGGAGAGATTAACTAGTTTGGCTCAAACGGCGCTGGATAATGGGGGTGATTATCTTGTATATGTCATGGATGCTAGTCTCCGCTCATCTTGGAACCATGCCTTGGAATACGCGGTTTTTGAGGCAAACAGACTGGGGCGAAGCCTGGTCGTCGTCTACAATCTTGATGAAAAACAGCCTTTCATGAACACGAGGAAACTCCACTTTATACAGAGAGCGTTGAAGAATGTTGGTGAACAGCTGCGGAAAAGAGGAATTCTTTTTTTGGTCCGCAAAACCGAAAGCTTGCTGAAACTCGTAAACGAAGCCGTATCAGTCATCGTCGATGCGGGATACACACGCCACCAACAAACCTTTAGAAAAACGTTGGCAAAGCATTGTCACTCGGTGACGATGGTTGAAGGTGACGTGATTGTTCCCGTCAAAACAGCTTCAAATAGGGCCGAACCCTATGCCAGAACAATTAGGCCTAAACTTCTGAACAGGCTGACCGACTTTTTGGAGACCGTACCGGCGATACCTGTGAAACAAGCCTCCGCAGACCTCGACATAGAGGGACTACGGTATGAAACATTCTATGATTTGTCGAAAGATTTTGGGTCAATTGAGTTTGTGGAGCCCGTTAAACATGTGGTAGGTGGCGAAGACGAGGCTCAAAAAAGGTTGGAGACATTTGTCAAAGAGAGGCTCGACAGATACGCCGCGGAGCGCAGCGACCCTGGGTCTGACTCATGCTCGGAGCTGAGTCCCTATCTCCGCTACGGGATGATATCTCCGGTCCAGGTTTTGAAACATGTGTTTGAGTATAGGAGACGGGGAGACGTTAATGTTGAAAGCTTGATTAATGAGCTGGTGGTTTGGCGAGAACTCGCCCGGAACGCCGAGGTCTACAACCCGTTTTTTGAGAGGTATGAAGGATTGCCTGAATGGGCTAGAGAGACACTCGGCATACATGCCCGGGATCACAGGGACTACGTGTACAGTCTAGGTGAGCTGGAGAGAGCTGAAACCCATGACGTTTACTGGAACGCGGCTCAGCGAGAGCTGCTCATGACTGGTAAGATACACAACTATATGCGCATGTACTGGTGCAAAAAACTGCTTGAATGGACCGATAGCCCAGAAACCGCGTACAGATACGCAGTCTACCTTAACAACAAATATGGACTTGACGCCGAAGACCCTAACAGCTACCTCGGAATAGGCTGGTGCTTCGGAGCATTCGACAGACCCTTCACCGAATCAAGCATCTATGGAAAAGTGAGGAGAATGACGGCTGAGAGCCTAAAGAGGAAGAAGCTGATAAAGACCTATCTGCAACGATGGAGTGCTCCGGCCGGGATTTGAACCCGGGTCTCGGGCTCGAGAGGCCCGCATACTTGACCGGACTATACTACCGGAGCTTTTTAGGCTTCATTTGTTTGTTGGATGCGGTGATATGTAGGTTTTTCGTTTAGCTTTCGCGGGCGTATATGCTTACTATTCCTCTGAATCCGAGGCGTGTGTAGAATTCGACCGCTATCTCGTTTAGGGATGGGAACTCGGCTGTGATGATTTCAACCCTGTCTTTGAGCATTTTCACGGCATAGTCGAGCAGCTCTGCCCCGTGTTTCTTTCTTCTATACTCGGGAAGGAGGTAGAATTCGACGATTTTCCCCTCTATCTTCGGATGGTAGAACAGTCTTTCGACGATGTCCGCTTTCAAGAAGCCCACCACTCTGCCGCTGTTTTCCGCCACGATGACAACAGAGTTCGGCGACTTTATGGCCTCCGCGAAGTATTTTTTCGACGTTTCTGCAATGTCGTCCCTTGTCTTGAAGAGGGGGTCGAATTCTTCGTTTAGTCGTTTGAGGCGGATGTTTAGCTCCACTAGCCTTGGTATGTCTTTTTCCTCCGCTTTTCTGAAAACAAGTTCAGTCATTTCAATCGACCTTTGGAAGCGGCTTTATGAAATGCTGGTCCATGAGCGACATTAATAGCTTTCGGGACCGTTGAATTATCTTCTTAGCTCTTACAAACTCCTCGTCATAGTTCAGCGGGTTTCGTGCAACGTTTTCATCGCGTGCTTGTTCGGCGACTGATGCGGCTACGTGAATGTAGACTTCCCATTCATCCATCGTTGGGATGATGTGGTCGGGATGTAGTTTCTCGTCTGACACATATTCTGCGAGGGCTTGGGCGGCTCTTAGGGCCATGGTGTCAGTTATTGCGCGGGCTTTGACGTCAAGCGCTCCCCTGAACACTGCGGGGAAGACGAGGCTGTTGTTTACCTGGTTTGGAAAATCGCTGCGGCCCGTGGCAACCACGGCTGCTCCGGCTTCTTTAGCCTCCCATGGCCACATCTCTGGAACAGGGTTGGCCAAAAGGAAAACAACAGGGTTCTGCGCCATCCTCTGTATCCAATCCTTCTTGATTCTATCAGGGCCCGGCGTAGACGCGGCTATCAAGACGTCTGCGCCTTCAAGTGCGTCGGGAAGTTGGCCCGATAGCTTGGCACGGTTGGTTTTCAGCGCAAGCTCGTATTTCCATGGATGTTTGAGCATCAACTCGTCCATGTCCTCCCGCTCCGAGTGAAGAATACCTTTTGTATCGACCAGTATCATCTTCGTGATGTCGGCTCCTGCTTTCTCGAGAAGTCTTGCGGTGGCTATGTTTGCGGCGCCCGCTCCATACAACACGATGGATACTTTGTTCAGCTTCCTGTTTGTTAGCTTGAGCGCGTTGATGAGTGCTGCTGTGGTGGCCGCCGCTGTTCCAAGCTGGTCATCATGCCAGACAGGTATCGACATCTGCTGCCGCAGCCTATCTAGGATGTAGAAGCAATCGGGTGAGGAGATGTCTTCGAGGTTTATTCCTCCGAGGCCTGGCTCAAGCGACTTAACCACTTCAACAAACTTCTGCGGGTCTTTCACGTTCAAACAAATGGGGAAAGCATCAACTCCGCCGAGGAATTTGAAGATGAGAGACTTTCCCTCCATAACGGGTAGAGCGGCCTCGGGCCCTATGTCCCCGAGACCCAACACCCTCGAGCCGTTAGTGACGACGGCGATAGTGTTCCACCGCCAAGTATACTCAAAACTCAGCTCCCTGTTCTCACTAATTGCTTTTGAGACAGCGGCTACTCCGGGGGTGTACCACACAGAAAAGTCTTCAAGAGACTTCACGGGGATTTTGGGCACTATCTCAAGCTTGCCCCCATAGTAGGGAGCAGATTTTACGGCAAGTTTGCCGTGTTCATCACTCATGAAAAATATTGTCAAGTGTGTTGATAAATATGTTTAGTTTGCTTATCTTTAAAAACCGGGTGCCGTGTTAACTATGCGATGGAGCCTATCCGGGAGACATACATTCTGCTGCCTCCGGGAACGGATTTTTTGATGTATCTTGTCCTTGTGCCTTTTGCGTTGGTGTTTGTTTTCGGGGTTGTTTATCGGCTTAGGCGTTTGGGTGTGAGGAGCGTTGGTGAGTTGCTTAACAGTGTTTTCAGAGGCGTTGGCTACATGGCTAGGTATGGCTTATTGCAGCGCAAGGTTGTTTCCGAGCATTTGGCGGGGGTTATGCATTTGTTGATATACACCGGCATCATCGCTCTCTTCATAGGCACCACCCTCGTCTTCATAGACCATGACATTCTACGTGTTCTGGGTCTCCGGCTTCTCCGCGGAGATTTCTATCTCGGGTTCGAGTTTGTCCTCGATGTGATGGGTGTGGCGTTTCTGCTCGGATTAGCTCTCCTCATTTACAGGCGTTTTATCAGGCATGAGCCGAGGCTTCGGAACAGGTTGGAGTATTCCATGGCTCTGGCGGGTCTTCTCTTTATAGGGTTGTCGGGATATGTATTGGAGGCCATTAGGCTCACGGTTGAGCCGAGGCCGTGGAGCGGGTATAGCTTCGTCGGCAAAGCCGTATCAACGGCCTTCTTCGTAAACCTGCCAACGGAGCCGCTGACCCTGCTTTATCGAGGCATTTGGTGGAGCCACGCAATCGTGGCTTTCGCGATGGTTGCTGTGCTGCCCTACTCACCTCTTGGACACATTTTTTCCACACTGTTGAACATCGCCGTCAACGCGCCTCGGCAACTTCCTCTCGGTAAGATGAAAACACCTTTTAGGATAGATGAGCTCGACCCCTCGGCTGACATCAAGCTAGGTTTCAGGAGTTTGTCGGAGCTTGGGTGGATGGAGAAGCTGGGTCTAGACGCCTGCACCGACTGCGGAAGATGTGAAGCCGCGTGTCCCGCCCATGCCGCAGGCACCCCTCTTTCCCCCCGTGACATAATGCAGAAGCTTCGGAGACAGCTTTGGAGAAGCGACGGCCTCGACGAAGATGTATTTGCCTCGGGGTTGATAGATGAGGAGGAGGTCTGGGCATGCACCACTTGCTCAGCATGCATAGAGGCCTGCCCAGTCTTGATCAGGCCCATGGATTACATTCTTGAGATGAGGAGGGCCCTTACTCTCGAGGGTAAGCTGGATAAACGCAAAACAGCGATGTTAACTAACCTGAGCAGATACGGTAACCCATACGGCTTCGACCAAAGCGAGAAACAGAAGTTTTTCGAGGAACTTGCCGAGATGGGTGTGCAGACACTTGAAGAAAAACCCGACGCAGAATATGTTTACTGGATTGGATGCGCCTCGATATATGATGCACGTGGACGAGAGATAGCTAAAAGTGTTGCAAAAATCTTGCTCAAAGCAGGAGTCTCATTCGCGGTTCTCGGCGTTGAGGAAACATGCACAGGCGACCCCGCCCGCCGCATAGGAGAGGAAGGACGTTTCCAAGAACTTGCTCTCCAAAACATCGAGACACTCAAACAGAAATCTGTGAAGAAAATAATAGTGAACTGTCCACACTGCTTCAACACTTTGAAGAAAGAATACAGAGACTTTGGGCTCGAGCTGGAGGTGAAGCATCATTCACAGGTTATCGGCGAGCTGCTGAGAACGGGTAGACTCAAGCTCACGAAACCTCTATCCGAAAAAATAACGCTTCATGACTCATGCTACATAGGGAGGATTAACGATGTTTTCGAGGAGCCGAGGTTTGTCATCCAGTCGGCTAACAAGGATGGAGCCTATGTGGAGATGAGTAGAAGCGGTCGTAAAAGCTTCTGCTGCGGTGCCGGAGGAAGCACCTACTGGTATGAGGTGAGGAGAACGGATAGAGAAAGCGTTATACGTCTTAGGGAGGCTGTGGAGACGGGGGCCTCTATCCTCGCCGTCGAATGCCCCTACTGTATGCAGATGTTCGCCGACGCAGCACGTGTCACAGGCGTCGACCAGAGCCTCAAGATAAAGGACATAGCGGAGATAGTCGCGGAAAGCATCTAGGACATGGTTTTTTAGATGGGCACATATCGGATGATGTCGAGAACTATGCCCGATATCGTGGTTTGCGTCAAGCAGACTGTTGACGTTTATCAGTTGAAGCCGCATCCCGAGACTCTTGCGCCACAGCTTTCTCAGGCGCAGTGGAAGAACAGCGACTTCGACCTCAACGCTGTTGAAGAGGCTGTCCGCATCAAGGAAAAGAGCGGAGGCAAGGTGGTCGTCGTCAGCGTGGGGCCTGAGGTTAAGCAGCTTCTGGTGAGGGAGTGTCTAGCCATGGGAGCGGACGAGGCCTACATTCTCTCAGACCCATCTCTCGCACAGGCTGACGGCGCAGCGACCGCAAAAGCCCTCGCAGCGGTCATAAAGACAGCTTCACCGAAATGGGACATTATACTGTGCGGAGAAGCCTCTCTAGACCAGAACGCTTACCAAACCGGTCCACGTCTCGCAGAAATTTTCAACGTTCCACATGTTTCATACGTTAACAAGCTGGAGGTAGGGGACCGTGTTTTGAAGGCATGGCGGGCCGTCGAAGACGGAGTGGAGGTTGTTTCATGCAGCTTGCCAGCCGTGGTCACGGTAGGATTGGAAATCAACACACCACGTCTCCCAAGCCTGTTGATGATTAGGGCCGCGCAGAAAAAGCCTCTCAAGGAGCTCTCACTCAACGATGTTGGGCTCACCAAGGACGACCTCATGCCGAGGGCTGAGACACTCGAGGTAAAGGCCCTGAAGACCGAGAGAAGGAGACAGGTTTTCGAGGGAAAGGTGGAGGAGCTGGCTGAAAAACTAGCGGAAAGAATCATCGCACACATGGGTGGTAGAAGATGAAAGTGCTCGTTGCAGGTGAAAAACCGGAGCAAGTCATCACGACAGCCAACTACGCAAAATCACTCAACCCAGCTCAAGTCGTCGCAGCGGCCTTCAAACCCTTCACGGAAAACGAGCTTGCTATGCTTGGCGGAGCAGGAGTCGAAAAACTCATCCACATACCCGAAAAATATCTGGCTTCTGGAGCAGCGGCCTCTGCAGCGGCTTTGGCGGAGCTGGTGAAGAAACTCGACCCCGCTCTTGTTTTAATCTATGCGTCAAAGAAAGGTGTAGAGATATGTGGCCGATTGGCGCAGCGGCTTGACGCGGCCTATGCATCTGAGGCCTTCGCCGTCGAGAAAGGTGAGAAAGGTTTTGTGGCTAAACGCCTTGTGTTGGGTGGCGGTTACGTGGCCACTGTTTCGCTTAACAGCAAGCCTGCCTTGGCTTCCGTGAAGGTATCGGCATCGGAGACCTCTCAGGGCATGAAGCCGGCTGTGGAGGAGTTTGACCCAGGTATCGACGCCCCCGCTGTCGAGGTGTTAGAAACCATCAAGCCTGAGAAGACACGGGTGGACCTTGAGAAAGCTAGTTTGATTGTGTCTGTTGGCCGCGGATTCAAGAAAAAGGAGGATTTATCGCTTGCGGAGGAGCTTGCGAAACTGATTGGCGCAGAGATTGGATGCAGCAGGCCGATATCAGGTGACCTTAAATGGCTTGAGGAGGAGCGGCACATAGGATTATCCGGTAAACGTGTGAGACCCAACCTCTACATAGCGTTGGGCATATCTGGGCAGGTGCAGCATCTCGTCGGAATGCGTGACAGCAAAACCGTGATAGCAGTCAACATAGACCCCAACGCTCCAATGGCCACGGAGTCAGACTACTACTTTGTCGCAGACCTCTACAAAATCCTACCCCTCACCATCGAAATTCTCAAAAAGAAACTGGGCAGTTAAAACATGCATTACCTAACAACCGTTCTCGCTAACCAAGACCCTGGCGGACGCAGAGGCCTCATAAAAATAAACAAGAGGCCCATGATAGAATATGTGCTCGACGCTGTCCCTGAAGACACCGATGAAATCGTCATCATGGCCCAGCAAGCTTCTCTGAACGAGTATAGAGACATAGCCGAGAACTATGGAGCGCAGCTGTTGGACGCTGGACCAAAGGAGCTCGATATCCGTTTCCATCTTGAACAGCTTTTCCGCGAGAAATCATGCGACGCAGTGGTCGCCCTCTCCTGTGACACACCTCTTATCAACAGAGAGGTGGTCATGTTTCTACGAGATGTTGTGACACGATTCTCCGCGGGGATACCGCGGCCTGTTTTTGACAAGCCAGAGTTCACCCCCGCCTCCTACCGTGTCAAACCATTTCTCCAAGCCATGGACCAGAATCCAGAGCTAAAGATGGGAGACCTCGTGAAACATGTGGGAAATGTTTTATACATATCTCTTCAGAGCTTCAAAGTTTTTGATGACAAGCTCCGTTTCCTCGTCAAGGTTCAAACGCAGTCGGATGTCAGGAAAGCTGCTCAGATTCTTCAGTCGGTTACGGGGGAGTAGGTTTGCTTCCTCTGGGCAAGCTTCCGGAGAAGGTTTTGAAGGATGTTGTGCTGCGTAGAGTGGGTGCTAGGCGGAGAGACGTTGTTCTCTGGCCAAATTTCGGCGAAGACGCGGGAGCGGTCAAGACGTCAAAGGACATCTACATAGTTTCAATGGACCCGATCACCGGCTCGAAAAGCTTCGTCGGCTGGCTCGCTGTCCACGCCTCGGCTAACGATGTCGCAGTATGTGGTGGAAGACCACAGTGGTTCTCCTCAACCATACTGTTGCCGAAGGGCAGCACACCAGCCGACCTCAAGAGAATCGTCGACCAGATACATCTCGCCTGTAGACGGATGGATGTGGCTGTTGTGACGGGTCATTCAGAGGTCGCTCCCTTCGTCTCATCACCAGTAGTCGTAGGACACATGACTGGTAAACTGGTCGCGCCGACCCCCGTGACCACCAGTGGAGCAAAACCGGGGGACGAGATTCTTTTGGTGAAGTCTCCGGGGCTTGAAGGCGTGGCAATATTATCCGCGGACTTTGCCGACGTGCTTAGGCGTAAAGGCTTCACAGAAAAGGAGCTGAGGATGGGGTCTCTGCTTATCAAAAAAACATCAGTCGTCGATGAGGCCTTGTCTCTGGCTTCGACGGGTGTAAACTGTATGCATGACCCGACAGAGGGCGGTCTTCTCGGCGGATTGTATGAAGTCGCTGAAGCCGCTGGCGTTGGATTCGAAATCGACAGGTCGAGGGTGCCGATTCATCCTCTTGTGCAGCGTGTCTGCGAAAAAATGGATATTGACCCTCTCAGGCTAATAAGCTCGGGAGCACTGATAGCCACCGCGCCACGTTTCAGCAGCAGAGTTCTGGCAAAGATAGGAGGGAGAATAATAGGGAAAATACTTCCCCGCAGACAGGGGATGAGGGTAACAGAGAATGGACGCGAGGAGAAAATCAAGGGCCCCATACAGGACGAGCTGTGGAGAATCATCTCCTAGGCCCAACCTTTAAAACCATCCAGAAACACATGAATGGCATGGATGTTTTTGAAGCGATAAAAACCCGGCTAGAGATAAGGGAATTCGCTGATAAACCGGTTCCACGCGAGGTTGTTAAGGAGATTCTCGAGGCGGCGAGGCTTTCGCCGAGCGGGCTTAACTCGCAGCACTGGCGTTTTATCTTGGTTGAGGGAGCTGATGAGCTGAAGCAGTTGGCTGAGATGAGCACGTCAGGCAAATGGGTTGAGAACGCTGCGTTGGCGGTGATTGTTCTCACTTCTCCAAAGTATCCATGGCATTTGTTTGACGCTGGAAGAGTAGCCACTCACATGCAGCTCGCGGCCTGGAACAGGTCCGTCGGCTCACGTGTATACACGGGCTATGACGAAAAGGCTATGCGAGGAAAATATGGAGTCCCGCAAGAATACCACATAGCATGCGTCATAGGTTTCGGCTACCCGAAGCATAAAATAATTGGCCGAAAAAACAGACAGCCCATCGAGGCTCTTGCATTCAGCGGAAAGATGGGCAATCCACTTAAGCTATGAATTCACCTGCTTGCTACTAACCCAATCCTGGACAACGCCGTCGACCGAGCCGTCCCCTCCACATACTCGCCTGTCAACTCTATCTCCTCAAGCCACCTGATACTCTGGTAACACTCCTGACCCGGGAAAACAAGCCTCAGAGGTCCACCGTGCTCGGCTGGGATTTCTTTTCCACGATACCGGTATGCGACGACCATTTCCTTGGCCTCTGAGACCGGAAAACACTCTGAATAATCGCCTGACTTGAACACTGCATACCTTGCATCGGGCAGAGGCTCTGCCGCCTCGAGAAGAGTGGATACCTTTACCCCCTGCCACTCGGTATCTGGCACAACCCACCCCTCCAGACATCTAAAGTCAAAAGTCAAGGACACTGTGGGGAGACGCATCAACTCGTTGAGCGAAAACACAACCGTTTTCGAGACTTTGCCTCGAATGAGAAGAAAATCTCTCCCTTTCTTCTGGCTGGGAAAGGTCGGCAGGTCCTTAAGAGTCACGTATAAACAATCTCCGAAGCTGATATAACTTTTTATCCGCAACCTTTAAAGAGCGAAGGCGATTGAAAGTCTCCCAGGCATGAGCACGCCGCCGCTCTCACGGAGATACGACCCTCTAGCCGTTGAGAAAAGTGTCTCAGAGCTTTGGAAAAGTCTGAATATTGTGGAAAAAGTTTTCGAGGCTAACAGTGATGGACCACTTTTCTCTTTCCTAGAGGGCCCGCCAACCGTCAACGGATACATGCACATAGGCCATACAAGAGGCCGTGTCTACAAAGATATCGTCCTCCGCTACAAAACCATGAGAGGCTACAACGTCTGGCGCCGAGGTGGATGGGACTGCCAAGGGCTACCCACCGAGATAGAGGTGGAGAAAAGGCTCGGCATCACCAGCAAAAGAGACATCGAGAAAATCGGTCTCGAGAGGTTTGTTGAGGAGGCAAACAAGGTGGTGGACCATTACCTCAGCCACTGGAGAAGGGCCAGCGAAAGACTGGGCCTCTGGCTCGACTATGACAATGCGTATGAAACCCGGCGGGATGAATACATGGAGCATGTGTGGCACCTGTTGAAGAAAGCCCATGAAACGGGGGACTTGGTGGAGAGTCTAAGAGTTGTGCCCACGTGTCCACACTGCGAGACAGCGTTGTCCCAGCATGAGATGGCGCAGGGATATGAGGAGGTTTCCGACCCATCCATCTACGTCAAAATGCCTCTCGAAGAAGGAGGCTACGTCATAATATGGACCACCACCCCGTGGACGCTGCCGGGCAACGAAGCAGTGGCCGTCAAACCCGACGCCACATATCTCGAGCTCCAAGTAGGTGAAGAAAGATGGTATGTCGCAGAAAACCTGTTGACGGCATTCACGGAAATAACACAGACAAAAAACTACAAGGTAGTCGGAAAGGTTGACGGCGTTTCTCTTGTGGGAAAAGCCTATCGCCATCCTCTTCTGGACAAGGTCCCGCAGCACATGGGCCATAGACATGTCTTGGTGGCCTCCGAGCATGTTTCTCTCGAGGAAGGCACGGGCTTTGTCCACATTGCTCCCGGTCACGGGCCCGAGGATTATGAAATAGGTGTAAAAAACGGGTTAAACATCTTTTGCCCGGTCACCTCATCCGGGGTGTTCACGGCCGAGGCCGGTGCATATTCGGGGCTCTCAGTCTGGGAAGCCTCTGAAAAAATCATCCAAGATTTGAAAGAGAGAAACCTGCTGGTGAAGCGGGCGGAGATTGTCCACAGCTATCCACATTGTTGGAGATGCGGCAGCAAGCTAATCTACTTGGCGAGCGTGCAGTGGTTTCTCCGCGTCGACCGTATCAAGCAGCGCATGGTTGAGGAGAACAGGTCTGTTAAATGGTGGCCTGAATGGGCTGGTTCAAACCGTTTCGGCGACTGGCTCTTGAACGCTCAGGACTGGTGTATAAGCCGCAGCAAGATATGGGGCACCCCGCTGAATGTATGGAGGTGCGAGTCATGCGGCGAGAAACATGTGGTTGGCTCACGGGCCGAGCTTGAGGAAGCTGTCGAGAAACCAGCTGTCAAACGTCTTCACAGGCCTTGGGTGGACCAATATGTCTTCAAGTGCGAAAAATGCGGTGGATTGATGAAGCGTGTTCCATTTGTTCTCGACACATGGATTGACTCTGGCGTAGCCTTCTACGCAAGCATCGACGCTCTCCGTAACACCGAGTTGTTCAAGAAACTCTTCCCCTATGACTTTATCACCGAGGCCATAGATCAGACCCGGGGATGGTTCTACACACTCCTGTTCACATCCACCCTACTCACAGGAAAAGCACCCTTCAAATCCGTGCTCAACCAGGGACATGTGCTCGACGAATTCGGCAAAAAGATGTCCAAATCACGTGGCAACGTCATATGGGCTGAAGACGCTTTCAGCACCTACGGAGTAGACCCTCTGAGAATCTATCTCGTGAGCAAAGCAGAGCCATGGAGCACGATAAACTTCGTCCCCTCAGAAGTGAGGGAAACAGCTGAGGACCTGAACATACTATGGAACATTTTCGCTTTCGCCTCTACCTATCAGAAGCTGGATAAATTCGACCCACGGACACACAAGTTAACCAACTATATGCATCTCCTAAGGCCGGAGGACAAATGGATACTGTCACGGGTTAACGACCTCGTCGCCAAAGTCACAAACAGTCTCGAGGAGATGGAGATACATAGGGCCGTGAGGGAAATCATGAGCTTCATCGTAGAAGACCTCAGCAGAACTTATCTCAGGTCTGTGAGGAGGCTTGCGTGGACCGAGGCTGAGACGCCTGAGAAGATGGCTGCCTACGCCTGTCTACACTACGTGTTGAGGAGGACTCTGCTTCTTCTCGCCCCCTTCGCCCCATACACCGCCGAAATCCTCTACCAGCTTCAGAAAACAGAAACCGATAAGGAGAGCATACATTTGGAGAACTGGCCTCAGATAGACACCGAGCTGTACTCGCCGAAAATCATAGAACAAATGAATATTGTCAAAGAGGTTCTGACCGCTATCTTGGCGGCCCGTCAAAAAGGCGGACGAAAACTACGCTCACCCGTCGCACGTGTAGTAGTGGCGGCGAAGACACAGGAATGCCTTAAAGCTCTAGAGGCTTTTCACTCATTTGTTAAGGAAAGCGTAAACACAGAAGTGCTCGAGGTCTTGCCTCCGGATAGAGAGTTTGCGGAGCTTAAGTGGGTTGTGGAGGCCGACCTAGCCCGTCTAGGGCCGATGCTGGGCAGAAAACTTCCCGAACTACTCGCATATCTTAAACAAGCTGATGGTTCAAGTCTAAGAAAAGAACTTGAGACGGAAAAAGGTCTACGCATCAAATTCTCGGACATGGAGAGGTTTCTGCCCGCAGAGTTCTTCAAAATCCACGCCGAAGCGCCCTCAAACTACTCCACCGCCGACACAGCAGCGGCGACGGTCTATGTTGACCTGAGTGTTTCGCGGGAGCTGGAGGCGGTTTCTGCTGCACGTGAACTCATTCGCCGCATCCAAGTCATGAGGAAAGAGGCAAACCTCGACATACTGGAAAAGATAGAATGCATCGTTCAACTGGATGACCAGGCTTTTAAAAGCCTACTGACCGAGAAGAAAAGCTACATCGAAACAGAGACCCGTTCCAGAATAGTTTTCACAGACCCGGCTACCCCATTACCCGATGGATATTTTGTAAGGTCATGGGATGTCGACGGTGTAGAGATGAGAATAGGTTTTAGAAGATTGGCCGATAACGTTTATAATATGCCGTCAGAGAAATGACGCGATGGTCAATCCAAGGCTCGGCATCATCCTAGGAGCGATAGGCGTAATTGTTGTTCTCCTCCCCATACTTGCACTGTTCATAACAGGCGGATATAATTCACCCATCCAGAGGTTCTATGACTCGTCTCTGGCGCCGGGTCTGCCTATGGGGATATTGGTGACGGCCGCGGGAGCTGCCGTAACAGCGGTTGGCTTACTAATCTTCATAAAAGGTATGAGAGAGGGGCCCGCGTATCCGACGGCGCCAGCCCCTATCCGGAGGCCCTTGTCTCGGCCACGGCATGAAAACAGAGAGCTTGAACAAATAGAGCAGGAAATTTCAAACCTGCTCGACAACCAGCCCACGATGGAGATAAGAACTGTTCAGCAACCTCCGCCCAAGCGCGCACCAGCAAAGCAAGAAGCAGTGGCTGTGCAGACAACGGAAAAGAAAGGTGGAATGGTTGTCGTGACCCGTGGAGTGGATATGGTTTGTCAATCCTGTGGAGCGGTTAACCCGCTGGGCTCGAAGGTATGCTCATCATGCGGCGCCCAGCTATTTCAACCAGACGCAAAAGCCACGCCTTGTCCCGTCTGCGGCGCACCACTCGACGAGACATATAAAATAGGAGAAAACATCGTCTGCAAAATTTGTTTTAGTGAAATCAAACCAAACGCAGGTTAAAATACGTCTAATTGGGTGGTTTACCGGAACCGGTGCGTGAATGTTGGAAGCCACTAAACCTTTGACAACCCTGATGCGGCAGATAAACAAGCCTGTCAAAGTTTTTCTCAAGAACGATGCACGTTACGAAGGCACCATGGTCGAGTGCGACGGCTACATGAACATGCTTCTCGAGCACGTCGTCGAATACATGGGTGACAGCAAAACCGCAGGTTATCCAAAAGTCCTGATACGGGGAAACAACATCATGTATGTCATCTTCGCCGAAAAATAACAGTGTAGAAAGGGTTTAGACCTTAATATTGAGGCTTTTTTAGGAGAAGCGAGGCAGCGATGAGGAAATCCTTTGTAACCGTTGAGCCGCTTGATAAAACACCTGTCGAGAAACAGGAGATTGAGATGGTTGAGCGAAAAGGTTTGGGCCACCCCGACTACATAATAGACAGCGCCTGTGAAGAGGCTTCCCTACACCTTTCCAAGTACTATTTGTCGAATTATGGGCAGATTCTCCACCACAACTTGGACAAGGGGCTACTGGTTGGTGGTAGAGCATACAACAGGTTCGGCTATGGTAGGCTTGAGGAGCCGATAACCATCATCATAGCTGGAAGGGCTTCGACATCTGTGAAGACTCCGACGGGTGAGGAGAAAATCCCCTACCGCGAAATAATAACAGAGGCTGTGAGGTCTATGGTAAAGAGGAATTTCAGGTTTCTCGACTTTGACCAGCACATCGAGCTCGAGATACGTGTGAGGGAAAGCAGCCCAGACCTAAAGGCGGTGGTTGAAATGGGTAAGGAGATGCCGCTAGCAAACGACACCTCCTATGGTGTCGCGTTTTATCCATTCACTACACTGGAAAACCTTGTCCTCACGACTGAGAGGCATCTCAACTCTCCGCAGTTCAAGTCGAGGGTGAAGGAGAGCGGTGAAGATGTTAAGGTGATGGGGCTGAGGAAAGGCTCCAAAATCACGTTGACAGTCGCCGACGGCATCGTAAGCACCTTGACTAAGGACCGGGACCACTACATAGCGGTGAAAGAGCAGATAAAGAAAGAGGTTGAAGACTTGGCGGCAAAACTCGCAGGAGACCATGACGTTGAAGTCTATGTAAACACCGCCGACAAATATGGAACAAACATAGGTGACGAGGTTTTCTACCTAACTTTCACAGGCACGTCCGCGGAGCACGGGGACGACGGCAACACAGGCCGCGGTAACCGGGCCAACGGCCTCATAACACCCAACAGACAGATGTCGCTTGAGGCAACCGCTGGAAAAAACCCCATCAGCCACGTTGGAAAAATATACAACGTCGCCGCGGGCCTTGTAGCCCGCAGAATATACGAGGAGACCAAACGTGTTAAGGAGGTTTATGTGAGGATGCTGAGCCAGATAGGGAAGCCGATTAACGAGCCGCTCTCAGTGTCTGTACAGGTTATTCCCGATGACAGGATGGACGTTGGCTTGGTGAGGGATATCGAGGGAATCGTCTACGACGAGGTCGCAAGCATCAGACGCGTCACCGAGTTAATTATATCGAGGCAGGTTTCGGTCTTCTAGAGATGGGCGTCAAGTCCTCTCTGTTTTCTCAAAACCTCCATACATGTTCGCGGCGTTAGACACCTGAATTCCAAGTTCATGGTTTTCATCAGGCTGAGGGCACGTTTGGTGGCTGAGGGAGCCGCTATTATCCCGCGGGGCCTTTTTCCCCACTCTTCCGCGAGGCTTTCAAGGTAGCGGTCCAGCTGTTTGACATCCTCCGGTGTGGCAGCCCGTCTCTTCAACTCAACCACGGTGAACACGCCGTTTTTGTCAACCCCGAAGACATCTACTTTACCCGCTCTTCCAGCAGCACGTTCCTCCTCCACAGCCCTAAACCCCTCCTCAACAAGCTCCGGCCGCAGCAACACCGCCCTCTTCATCTCAGCCTCCGACGCATACATAACCATCTCAGCCTCATCCACCAGCTGGTAAACGTTGACCTGCGGCTCGCCGTGAAACCTGATTTTAAGCACCTCATCTGCACGGGCGGCCCGTAACACCACCTCATCATCCTCCATGTAGATCTCGATTTTTGAGCCGCTAGGCTGCCAGTTAACCGGCTCATATCCAGAGGGCCTGTGAACCAAGACGCTTCCATCACGTTTGATGATGACGAGTCTCTCGCCTTCACCGAGTTCTGACGAGGCACGGCCGACGTATGATATGCTGCATCTACCCGCTATAACCGCGACATGTCCCGCGGCGATTGCCTGCCTTATCTTCTCGGTCCACTTCATCGGGCTACCTTGGAAGGTTTAGCAGCTCGAGTATATGTATGTGGGTGTCTGATTTGACGGGGAAGTAGATGAAGAACCAGATGAGCTGGAGAGCGGCTATTCCATATAACACGTATCTCGAGAACCTGTCCTCGCGCAGCATCATGGAGAGACCGAGGGCCACTGCGGGGAGCGTTGGCAGGAAGTAGAAGGTGTAGACCCATCGCTGGAGAAGATGTGCAAGAGCGAAGTAGGGTAGGTAGCTCATAGCCGTCCACGAAAAGACAAACAAGTTCACAGTGTCCTCACCCCTGCTTTTCACCACCATGTAAAGGGAGTAAACAAGCACAAGGGCCGTTGTCCACCAGTAGGGGCTGTATATACCGTAGTAAGCTATTGGGTGCCAAACCCTGTCTCCAGCTGTCATGGTAACAACCATGTAGGGCGCGGCGGCGAAAGGCGAAATGGGTGAAATCCAGCTTAGGGGTAGGTCGACTATGGATGTGCTGCCGTCTTGGTTGACTACTGTGCAGCGGAGGGGGAGCTCGTATTCTGTGCAGTTGTATTTGAGCTGGGCGTGGTAGTTGAGCATGTAGTCGAGGTGTGCGAACGGGTTGCTATAAGCCCCGTATCCGATGTCGTAGACTGTGAGCCCTGCCATAAACACGGCCAACCCAATCAAAACTGTTTTCTCGAACAGGGGTGACCAGTTTTGGACGCTCTCCAAAATTTTTCCATGTCTAATGTAAACTGCCAGGAAGCTGAAGAGCAGTAGGCCGGCGACGTTAAAGACTATGGAGGTCTTTGAGAGAAACGCCAGCCCGAAAAAGATGGCTGCGCTGGTGTAGCGGGTTTGCAGAAACATGTAGGTACCTAGTAAGAGGAAGAAGAAGGCGGGGCCGTCGAGCATGGCTATGGTGCCTATGTTGAAGAACATCACATCCGTAGCCAATAGTAATGTTGTGAAGAAGGTGGCGAATCTACTGCGGGTTAGACGATATGCTATAAGAGGTATGAGTGCGACCGCGGCTGAGGAAAGGAGAGAGGGCATCAGCCGCCAGCCAAGAGGGTTGTCGCCGAAAACCAGCATAGAAGCTGCTATAAGCAGCTTAGAAAGAGGCGGATGCTCATGGTTCACCGACTCGCCTCTCAACAGTTTTCTAACAGCTGGAACATAGTGTGCCTCATCGAATACCAGGCCGCCTTCAACCCGTGTCTCGCCATCAACAACCTTGACTTCTGGAGACGGTGAGTTGATAATCATGAGTCTTAATCCCAGCAATATGATGAAGACGGCTATTGCGAGTTTTTGGTCGAACCTAAGCCTCTTCACAAATGTGGGGAGAAGGTTTTGAGGCTCCAGCATAACTTTCACCGGTCCTTAACCATATACGGACCCTCGAGACGGTATCCAAGCCTAGCATAGTATCCTCTCACCCCGGCTCCGCTGATTACAGCCACTCTGCTGAGGCCATGCTCCTCGTAGACTATGTTTTCCGCTTCTTGCATAAGTTGTTTGCCTATGCCTCGGTGTTGGGAGGTTGTGTGATCGGCAGGTGCTCCGACGGCTTTCATCGAACCGTATACGTGAAGCTCTCTAACCAGTCCAGCGTCCTCCAGCTCAGGTCTCAGGGTCCTCGGAGGTATACGCACCCTCACAAACCCGAGAAGAGCATCAGCCTCTTCATCCTCGACCGAGACAAAATACTCCAACCCACCTGAAGCACGGTAAACCAGTCTCTTCAAAACAGCTCTTCCTACGTCGACGGGCCTGTTCCTGTGTCCATGTTCTCTGCATCGTATGCATCGACACATGCCGTCCAATTCTTTCTCAACCACTTGCCGGAGGTTCGGGATATGGAGACCGTCGAGAACTATGTTGAGCGGGATTTCCCGCTGTATCCGAGATATCCTCACATAGGGCGGCACTCTCTTCATGAATTCTCTCAAGACATAGACAAGCTCCTCGTCGGAGTAGGGTTTGTAGAGGCCGTGCCGCCACATCGTCTCCAGCCCTGTGTGGGGGAGAACCAATGTTGGATAGATTTTCAACTGGTCTGGCCTGAATCGCTCGTCGTCGAAGAGTGTGGTGAACATGTTTAGGTCTTTGTAAGGCGTTGAGCCGGGGAGATTAGGCATAATGTGATAGCATACCTTGAAAGCCGTGTCCTTGAGGTCAGCGGATGCTTCAACCACGTCCTCTAAACTATGTCCCCTGTTCAGTGTAGTGAGTATTTTGTCGTCGAGAGCTTGGACACCTATCTCAACACGGGTCACACCATACTCAACCAATTGCACCGCCTTCTCTCTCTTAGCCCAGTCAGGCTTCGTCTCCACAGTTATTCCCGAAACATGTTTTGTGGAGGATGTGTTGATGCGCAGCGCCTCCTCGAGACTGTTGCTCGCTACACCGTTCAAGGCGTCGACACACTCTTTTATCATCCACATCTGGAACTCTGGCGGACTTGCGGTGAATGTTCCCCCGATTATTATCAGCTCCACCTTATCCACATTATGGCCCATTTGTCGGAGTCTGTTGACCGCTGCTTCAACCTGTTTCTTCGGGTCATATCCCAGATGAGCCGCGGTCTTGACTGCTGCTTCTTCACCGGTGTAGCTTTGTGGTGTCCCCACCGGTGCTCCTCCGGGGCAGTAGATGCATTTTCCATGGGGACATGTGTAGAGCGGTGCGACAACAGTTATGACCGATACGCCGCTAAGAGTTTTGACGGGTTTGCGTGTAATGTTTGATTTGAGCAGCTGGGCCAACTCATCGTCTGATGGATACTTTTCAAGCTTGAGACTTATAGCCAGTTGTTTTTTCAGCCGCTCCACTTCCCGCCTTGTGAGCTGCGCTGCGTTAGCTGTCAAGGTTTAGCGCGCCTCTTCACTGCCCGACAGATTTTGGCGATGCTTTTAAGGGCTTTCATATACCGCGGCCCGAGAGGTCCCGCGAAAACAACCTCGTCAAAACCCATGTCAACGACCTCGTCGACGAATTCGCGGAGCTTCTCAGGCTTGCCCCAGACGCTGAAAAAGTCTACCCACTCACTCCGGGCAGCCTGGTAAAGCCTGTCCCAATTACGGGTTATCACAAGCTCTTCAACCTCCTTCCGATGAGCCTCGTCGACACCTATTCGGTTTAAGTAGCTTGGCGACGACCCTATCATAAGGTAGGCGGCGTAGGGGACAGCGGTTTTCCACGCCTTCTCCGCATCATCATGAATAGATGTCATCAGATAGGCTGCGCGGGTAAATCCCTTAGCCACGTCATCCCCCAACAGACGAACAGATTCTTTCAACATCTCGAGGTTAGACCAGTTGATGAGCACGCCGTCAGCTTTTGTTGATGCTTTAAGCATGCGAGGGCCCTGAGCTCCAACAAAAACCTTGACATCCCAGACTCTATAGGTCTCGAGCTTCTCAAAGTAATTCCTCATCTCCTCGACAGCCCATAACACTTTCTCGACAGGCTTCTCCCGAGCATAGCCCAGTTGTTTAAGAGCTGATGCGTCACCAGCTCCGATAGCCATCCTCACCCTATGAGGAGCAAGCTCCCACAACGTGGCTGCAGCCTGAGCCATCTGAGCCGGATGATACACGTAGGGGTTGACAACGGCGGGGCCCAGTAGAATACGGCGAGTGTGGCGGGCTATTGTGGAGAGGGTGATGAAGCTGTTTCGGTTGAAAAAATGTTCACTCACCCACAAGCCGTCAAACCCATGCTTCTCAACCATCACAGCGGCCATCGAAAGCTTCCACAACGGGTCCTTCGGCACAACCTCGACCGAGAACCTTATGCTCAGCGAAACTCACCTCGCAGAGCCATCCGCGTCTTCTCAGGCTCACATATCCGACAGGCCTTGAGAAGAACTCTGAAACCTTTACCACGCCACAACTCATCCTCTACAAAATATCCAAAAAGCTCCCAGCCGAGCTCGGGAGGGACAAGGTTGCCGTTGACGCTAGACATTAGCACCTCGAGAAGCTGCTCAGCAACCCTTCTTCTCCTCATCCCAGCTATGCTCAGCCCCGTAGAAATCGCAATATAACGTTGTTGAAAGACTCCGCCTTTTCTTCGTGAACACTGTGTCCAGCATCGGGTTCGACATGTATCTCGGCCCCGATTTTCTGAGCAAGCTCCAAGTTTTTCCGAAACGGCACCACATTATCCATTCCGCCGAGGACAAACAATTTCGGACATCTAATATCGTAAACGCAGTCTGTACGAAAATCACGCCATATATTACCCGCTTCAACCAAAACAGGCCCAGCCCTCTTAACCGACTCATAATATCCCTCTACAGCCTCATCATCCAAAGCACTCTTGTCAACATAGATTTTGCTCAGAACGCGTTTTATGAAATATTTTCTAACGAACAAGCGGGTTATCAAGGTGCTGATGAATCTTTTTCTAGCCAGCTCCATAGCCAAAGGCCTCCGGCCATCATCTCCTCCCACCAAGCTCGGGTTAACGAGGACAAGCCTATCAACCCTCTCAGGATATTGTACCGCTATGTGCGCCGATATTGCTCCCCCCATGGAGTGACCCACTAAGCAAAACTTCTCTACACCGAGTCTATCAAGCGCCTTCATCAAAAGATTTGTAACAGATGGAAGGCTGATGCCTGTTGGAGGTCTCTTTGACAGCCCAAAGCCGGGAAGGTCCAGCGCCAACGCTCTGAAATGTTGGGATATCACGGGCAATGTCTTGCGCCAGCTGAAGGAGGAGGCGGCCCATCCATGAAGAAACACAACAGGCTGACCAACACCACGCATAACATAGAAAATGTTCACATCATCCACGTCTATCCAAGAACCCGTAGTCAGATGCTCGGACCAGCTGACCAATCTAAAGAGCAAATACCGGCCCTTGTAAAAACAGTTTTCCTAAACCCATCGAGGTGGTGCGAAAAAAATATATGGCAATCAAACAGGTAACCGATAATGTCGGGGTTTATCTCCCCGCGTTCAAGAATCAAGGGCACGGCTTCTCCAAACGCGTTTGTGTTTGGTGCTACGGAGATAGGGGAAGCCACGTTTGTGGACGATATGGTTACAATTGGTTATCCCGCGCGCCATCGTCTTCTACAAGCCATAGAAAAAAGGCTCACAGACCACATCTCGGTAATGGAGGATGCGAGCCTGGGAAGCTTCATCGGCCCAGGATGTTTGATAAGAAGGGGATGCATAATCTATGACGAGGTTATTATCGAAGGAGATGTGGAGCTTGGACACAACGTGTTGATCCGCTCGGGCACGATGATTCGGAGCGGTTCCCGGATAGGCAGCGGCTCGATGCTCGATGGCTCTGTGTTGGTTGGCCGCGGTGTCAACATACAATCCAACGTCTATATTCCGCATCTCACGAAAATAATGGACAATGTCTTCATTGGTCCCAATGTTGTGATGACCAACGACCCTTACCCTGTGGGCTCGCCCCTGAAGGGCCCCACCATAGCGACGGGGGCGATAATTGGAGCGGGTGCGGTGATTCTGCCGGGTGTTGAGGTGGGTGAGGGCGCTGTGGTGGGAGCGGGCTCTGTTGTCACACGGAACGTTCCGCCTAGAGCCGTTGTTTTCGGAAACCCTGCGAAATATGCCTATGACGTAGATGAATACAATAGGAAGCGGCAGGCATACCTGAAGAAATGACTACACGCTCTCAAAACCTTAAAAACAACCTCACGCATAGAAAATCAGGTGAGGCTGAGGAGTAAATAATGGCTGAAATATGTGACACATGCGGTCTACCGAAGTCGATATGCGTTTGCGAAACCATAAGCCGGGAGCAGCAGCGTGTGAAAATTAAGCTTGAGCTGAGAAAGTGGAACAAACCCACAACGGTAATCGAGGGGTTGAACGGCAGCAAGAAAGATTTGCAGGAGATAGCTTCGAAGCTAAAGTCCACACTGGCATGCGGCGGCGTAGTCAAGGATGGCGTAATTTTGCTGCAGGGCGACCATCGCGACAGAGTCAGAAAAGCTTTGGTTGAACTTGGTCTCTCTGAAGAAAATATAGAGGTAATTTAGGCTGCCACCGTCTCTAGAACGTCTTTGAGGCCCTTGAAACGGTTTCGCACAGTCACTTCGGTGACGCCGGCCGCTTTCGCGATGTCTTTCTGTGTTAGATTTTGTGTGGTCTCTTGACAGGCCATGTAGAGGGCGGCTGCCGCTATTCCGACGGGGTCTTTTCCTACCGTTGCTTTACGTTTGACCGCCTCATTTAGCAGACGGATGGCTTCTTGGACAGTTCTCTGGTCCAGCCCAACCTTGGCCGCAATCTTGTTAACATATATCGACGGGTCCGCAACGGGGACTTTCAGCCCGAGATGCTTAAGCAACAGCCTGTAGCCCTGTGCGATGGTTTTTCGCTTGACTGCTGGGTAGCTGCGTTCAAATTCTCGAAGGTCTCGGGGTGTGCCCAGCATCCTGCACGCGGCGTAGGTGGCTGCCGCCATGATGGATTTAATTGATCTTCCTCTGACGAGCCCTGCTCTGAGGGCTCTTCTGTAGATGAGCATAGCTCTTTCTGCAACCGTTTGTGATAGCCTTAGCTTATCGACATATATCTGTAGAATGTTCACAGCTTGCTGCAGGTTTCTTGTTTCGCTCGAGTTTATCTGAGACGTGGCGTCGAGCTTCTTGAGCCTAATCATCTTCTCCCGCGTTTCTTTTGAGAGTTTGCGGCCTGAAGCGTCTTCATCCACACCCTCTATTACCGTTGAGAGACCATGGTCTCTATACATTGGTGAAAGAGGAGCCCCTACTCTGCTTCTGCTCCCCTCCTCGTCTTCAAGGTTTCTCCACTCGGGGCCCATGTCCACATCTTTTTCCTGTATGACGAACCCGCAGACCGAGCAGGTAATCTCACCGGTCCTCTGGTCTGTCACGAGCATCTCATTTCCACATTCGGGACATAATGCGACTTCTCTCCAAGTTTTCCTAACCAACTTTTATCACCTTTTTCAGACATATAGGAGAGGCGTTTTTCATCCTCTCGCTATAAGTCTTTCGCTTATTACATCCTCAAAGCAATATATAAATATTATGCACCCAAATGAGATAAATAGCCACAACCAGCAAACTATACGAAGTTGATAAAGATTTTCAACACATATTCGCGCAGCCTCGAGGTTTTCGAGCCGCATCTCCCCGGACACGTCACAATGTATGTATGCGGCCCCACAGTATACGATGTGGCGCATCTAGGCCATGCGCGGACCTACGTGGCGTTTGACGCGGTCATACGTTTTCTCGAGTTCATGGGGTACCGTGTCAAATATGCTCGTAACGTGACGGACGTGGGTCATCTGCGTGAAACTGGTGAGGACAGGATGATTGTGGGGGCGGAGCGGCTGAGGAAGCATCCGATGGAGGTTGCCGACAAGTACATGATGGAGTTTTTCAGAGACATGGATGCGCTTGGGATAAGGAGGCCCGACATCCAGCCGAGAGCAAGCATGCACATCCCCGAAATCATAGAAGCTGTTGAGAAGCTCGTCGACAAAGGCTACGGCTACGTCATCGACGGAAGCGTCTACTTCGACATCAGCAAATTCACCGATTATGGAAAGCTCTCCAACATAAAGCCCGAGGAACTGCTCATGCACCGTATCGACCCTGACCCACGCAAGAAAAATCCCGCAGACTTTGCACTCTGGAAAGAGTCGCCGCCCTCTTACCCGTTTTCATGGAAAACGCCTTGGGGCAGAGGTTTTCCGGGATGGCATATAGAGTGCTCGATAATGAGCATGAAGTACCTGGGTGAGCAGATAGACATACACGGCGGGGGTCAGGAGCTGATTTTCCCACATCACGAAAACGAGATAGCCCAGTCAGAGGCCTTGACAGGGAAGAAACCCTTCGTCAAATACTGGATGCACACCGGTGAGCTGACGGTGGGTGGCCGAGGAATGCACAAGAGCTATGGAAACTTCATCACCATACAGGATGCGCTCAAAACATATCCATCTGACGTGCTGCGTCTCTTCATACTTTCCGCACATTACCGAACTCCTCTGGACTATTCCGAGAAAGCGATGGAGCAGGCGGCGGAAAACTTCGAAAAGCTCATCAACTTTTTCGAGAATCTCTCACTCATAGCGGAAGAGGGTAGACCTAAACCCCGCGACCCATCGCTCGACGAGCTAAGCAACGTCTTCAAGCAAAGTTTTGTAGAAGCTATGTCGGAGGACTTCAACACACCCAACGCGCTTGCAACCGTCTACGACTTCATAAAAAAGGTCAACACAAGGTTGGATGTCATCGGACACGAGCAGGCGACCCATCTACGGCAGCTCTTTCTCGAGACATGTAGAGCCCTCGGACTACTTCAGAAAATTGAGCGGAGAAGCTCCGCAGCAGAGGTCATGGAGTTCGTAAAGATGCTGGTTGAGGTCCGTAGAGAATTACGCAAAAGAGGCATGTATGACTTGGCTGACAGGATTAGAAGCATGTTGGCTGAACGCGGCATCATGCTCGAGGACACCAAGGAGGGTGAGAGAATTAGGATAGTGAGGTAGATGAGAAGTGAAAGCTGTTTTGCTTTCGGGAGGCTATGGTAAACGTCTCAAACCCTTGACAGAGTCTCTTCCAAAGCCTTTGCTCGAGGTCGCGGGCAAGCCCATCATTGTCTGGCAGATTGAGTGGCTGAAAAAACATGGCATAGACGAGTTTATCATCTGCGTCGGCTATTTGCGTGAAAAGATAATCGAGACGCTTGGCAGCGGGCATAGACTCGGTGTGAAAATCGGCTACTCTGTTGAGGACGAGCCTCTTGGCACTGGAGGGGCCCTTAAGAACGCTGAGCATCTGCTGAAATCTGACAAAGTTTTCCTCGTCCTCAACGGCGATGTTCTCACAACCCTGAACCCGCTCAAGCTAATTGAAGGCCTCGGTTCATCGCTTGCATGCATGGCGCTGACCCGTCTCCCATCACCCTACGGGATAGTCGAGTTTGACAGAGAAACCCGTCTGGTGAAAAGGTTTGAGGAGAAACCGCGGCTACCAAACTACATCAACGCAGGTGTTTACGCCTTCACAACAGATGTCCTAAGCTATCTACCTGAGCAGGGAGACCTCGAGAAACAAACTTTCCCACGTCTCGTTGAGAAAAAAGCCTTGATGGCTGTTTTGTATGAAGAAGATGATTGGATAAGCATCGACAGCCACAAAGACCTTGAGGAAGCCAAGCGTGTGGTGGAAAAAGTTTAGCCAGTTAAAGGAAGCTTCACAACCATGACGTAGGCGTCTTCACCGTCGGCGTAGTAGCGGCGGTGCACCTCTTTGACGACAAACCCGATTTTCCTGTAGAGACTGATTGCGACGTGATTGCTGACACGGACTTCGAGAAAAGCCTCCTCACATCCATAATCGTTCGCCAGAGAGTGAAGCGCTCGGCGGATAAGCTGCTCCCCTATACCTCTGTTGCGATAATTGGGTAGAACAGCCACCGAAACGATATGGCCCGCCCGGCGAATCTTGAGGAAATCGATTTTTGAGAAGACGCGTTCAACCCTGCACATTATGTAGCCGACCAGCTTATCGCCCACCTCGGCCACCCAGAAAGCCTTTGGATAATCTTTGGCAAGCTCGTCAAAGAAGCTGTAGGTATAGTTCTCGGGGAGACAAAGCCTGTTGATGTTCATCACATCGATTAAATCCGGTTGAGTCACGTTGCGAAACACTACGTCTATGTCGCCCAGCTTAGAGGCTTGTTGCATTCATTTTCGCGTATTACCGCTCTCATTTAAGAGTTTAGCTACACCAAGACAACAAGCTCCCGAGGAGAAGTAGGTCTGTAGGCGAGCATCTGTCCAAGTCCCCGTGAAACGTAAAGCCTCTTGCTTCCCCAACTATACCATCCCCTTGTATACCGCGAGTTGCTGAGTAGGGTGACGCCGTTGAAAATTATGCCGCCATGGGTGTGGCCTGCGAATATTAAGCAGTCTCCCGAAACGCTGTCGGCGACGTGGGGGTCGTGTGCAAAAACCAACCCATTAGCCTGAAACGGTTCATATCTTCTATTGTCACGCCAATCGATTCCATGTATTTTGCCGAGGTAACGGCTCTCAACACCGTTCCTCACCTCACTATACCCCATGGCCCGCAGGTTTTCACGGAGCCATTCATCGTATCCGCTCCAGTAATCATGGTTACCCATGACGAATAACTTCTCAGAACCCGGTATCTCGGAAAGAAATCTTCTGACATAGCTGAGGTCGGTTGTGAGCTCGTCAACCACGTCGCCGCCCAGAACAACAGCATCAGGCTCCTCTCGGTCGAGTACAGAAAGTAGTTGGCTGGTTTGGGTGTTTTCGCTGTGTAGATGCAGGTCTGGTAAGAACACGGCTTTGGCTCCAAGCCCGATGTCGATAACGGTTTTGTCGAGAAGATGTGAATTGTCCGTGATGAAGAAAGCGGCGGAACCTACGAGCATAATTGATGTGATGAAGTCTCTTCTCCTCAATCTCTTTCCATGTTTTTATTTTGGGAAATTTAGGGTTTGGTGATACATGTTCTCCAGCATATCTAGCACAGTTACCGAGTCAAGGTTTTTCGTTATGCCGCATGATAGTAACGCGATTGGCAGGCTGCATGGAGGTGTGTTGATGGAATGGATGGTTTCGGCGGCGGCTCTTTGTGGGGTCAGGTTCAGCAAGGGCGAAGTGGTGTTGGCGGCGTTGGATGACCTCTTCTTCATGAATCCTGTCTCCGTCGGCGACATGGTTGTGGTTAAGGCATGGGTGGAGTATGCAGGACATTCATCGATGGAGGTCGGTGTCTCAGCCTACGCATATCCAAGAATCGTCGGAGAACCCATGCTCACCACCACATCACACATGTTTTTCGTAGCGGTCGATAGAACAGGTTCACCAAGACCCTTACCCACACAAATCAAACCCACAAAAGAAGAGGAGCAGCTCTATTCCTTGGCCGAACAAAGAGCCGAAAAAAGAAGAAAAATACTCAACGACAGAAAAACCATGAGCCTCGACACATCAGAGTATGGGCCCGACGCCCGTTACAGGATGAAGTCCTCACACCTCGTAGCCCCCTCCGATGCCACGATGGGAGGAATAATGTCGGGAGGAAAGCTGCTACATCTTCTCGACGAGATGGCAGGTGCAGTGGCTATTTCTTATGCCAAGACCGTGGCCGTCACAGGGGCAGTTGACTCCACAAGCTTCCACTACCCTATTCGGCAGGGGAGCATCGTCGATGTTGAGCTGGTATTAACGGGTGTGGGCAGGTCCTCCGCAGAGGTTGCCGCAAAAGTCATCACGGAAAACCCCTCCAGCGGTGTGAGAAGACACGCGGCCACAACATTTTTCACCATGGTCGCCGTAGACTCGGCTGGAAAACCCGTGCCCATGCCGCCTTTTGAGCCATCCAACGAAGGCGAAGAAAAGCGGTTAAGAGAGATGAGGGCTAGACGCGCGATTAGACAGAGGCGTTTAGAAGAGATGCAGATTTTTGAACCGCTGCACAGCATGTTTGCACATGGGAGAGGGTGATGAACTGGGCCTCTGCATCAGAAGCGTAGACCTTACTTCACAACAGTTTATAGAAGTAGCTAAGCGTGCGGAGGAGCTGGAGTACAGCTCGCTGTGGATGACGGAGGAAATGGCGCGCGCCTCACCTGTAACACTCGCCGCAGCCGCTCTACATACCGAGCGAATAAAACTCGGAACAGCCATAATCAACATCTTCGCAAGAACCCCCATGGCCACGGCGATGGAGGCAGCAACCCTTCAAGAGCTTTCACAGAACCGTTTCATCCTAGGCCTCGGCGTAGGAGGGCCAGACATTTCCCGAAAGGGACATGGAGCAGATATATCAAACCCTGTGCAAAAAATGTCTGAATACATAGAGATAGTCAGAAGATTTCTAACTGGGGAACGGTTTCAATACAGCGGTAGACACTACCGCGTCGACGGCGTTCGCCTATGGATGAAGCAGCCGAGGCCAACCGAAATATATCTAGCGGCCCTCAACCCTCAGATGCTCACTCTCGCAGGAGAGAAAGCAGACGGCCTGATACTCAACCTCTTCGACCCCCGCGCAGCCAACTATGTCAACAAAGCAATAGACAAGGGACTCGAAAAATCACATGACCCAAGCAGAGCCTTCAAAAAATTGTCGTTTGTGCTTGCTGCCGCGTCGAGCGAACCAGAGTGTTTCAACGCCTTGAAGCGGTCTGTTGCCTTCTACCTTAGTTCACCTGCTTACAGAAGAATAATGCGTGAAGCAGGGCACGGCGAAGCTGTTGAGAGATTCACCGCAGTGTTGGATACTCGTGGACGAGACGCAGCTGTCGAGACCCTAGACAACGATGTAGTCGAAAGTGTATCGGTTTTCTGTGACAGGGATGTCTGCGAGCAGCTGAAAAGATACCGCAAAGCAGGAATCACACCTCTAATCTATCCGCAGCCCCGCCCCGGAAAAGAGTATCAAGACATCCTATCCATCCTCGCGGCTGCCAAAAGTAAACCATTTAAATGATAGAGCACAGTCTTTCTAGTGTATGTCTTTGAAAGGCTTGGTCGGGCTTTTTGAGGAATTCACAAACTTGGATAAGTTTGAGCTAGGTGGCAAGGGCTATGGCCTTGTGCAGATGAGCGCTATTGGATTACCTGTTCCGCCGGGGATTATTATTCTAACCACGGCGTGCAAGATGTATTATCGTGAGGGTGGAAAGATTCCGGAGGGGTTGTTTGAGGAGCTTATGGAGAAGCTGAGAATTTTGGAGAAAAAAGTGGGGAAAAGGCTGGGAGACCCCAGTAACCCTCTTCTCCTATCCGTGAGGTCTGGCGCTCCTTACTCGATGCCGGGAATGATGGACACAATTCTCAACCTCGGCATCAACGATGCCGTTGTCGAGGGCCTGGCTAAATTAACCGGTGACCGGCGGTTTGCCTACGACGCATACAGACGTTTCATCCAGATGTTCGCCCGCATCGCCATGGGTGTCAAAACCGATAGATTCGAAAAAATTCTTGAAGAGACGAAGCAGAGGCTAGGGGTAAGGTTCGACATAGAGATTCCCGCGGAGGAGTTGCGGAAAATTGTTGAGGAGTTTAAACGCGTCGTCAGAGAGGAGACTGGGAGGGAGCTGCCTCAAGACCCCTCGGAACAGCTTAAGATGGCTGTCGAAGCGGTGTTCAAGTCCTGGAACAATCCACGAGCAATCGAGTATAGAAGGTTCTACAAAATTCCTGACGACCTTGGGACAGCCGTCAACATTCAGATGATGGTTTTCGGCAACTTGGGCGAAAACTCTGGCACAGGCGTCGGCTTCACACGCGACCCCTCAACAGGTGAGAAAAAGCTCTTCGGAGAATATTTGCCAAAGGCACAGGGCGAGGATGTGGTCGCGGGAATAAGAACACCTTTCCCACTCTCCCAGGTCGAGCCGCAGCTTTATCGACAGCTATTGGCGATGGCTGAGAAACTTGAGAAACACTTCAGAGACATGCAGGATTTCGAATTCACGGTGGAGAACGGAAAACTCTATCTCCTACAGACAAGAAACGGAAAGAGAACAGCGCAGGCCGCTGTCAAGATAGCTGTGGACATGTTTGAAGAGGGGTTGATAACTGCTGAGGAGGCTCTGTTAAGGGTGGAGCCGAAGGAGCTTAACCAGCTCCTTCACCGACGCATCGACGCATCGTTCAAGGGCAAACCCATAGCAAAAGGCCTCAACGCCTCGCCAGGCGCCGCAACAGGCAAAGTAGTCTTCGACACCGATGAGGCCGCGGAAAGAGGTAACAAAGGAGAGAAAATTATCCTTGTGAGGCCTGAGACAACCCCCGAGGACATTAAAGGGATTATTGCGGCGCAGGGAGTTTTGACATCACGTGGAGGAATGACGAGTCACGCAGCTGTTGTGGCCCGTGGAATGGGCAAGCCAGCTGTCGTGGGATGCGAAAGCATCAAAATAAACATGGATGAGCAAATGTTTGTAACAGCTGATGGAGTGGCTGTGCGACACGATGATGTGATAACGATAGACGGCTCGACTGGAAACGTCTACCTCGGGGAGGCCCCCACCACAGAGCCTGAGATGACCGGGGAGCTCAACAAGCTTCTCAGCCTTGCAGACCGTTTCAGGAGGCTTGGTGTAAGAGCGAATGCTGACACACCCGAGGCAGCCGCCAAGGCGAGGGCTTTTGGCGCAGAGGGCATAGGGCTCTGCAGAACCGAGCGGATGTTCAACGCCCCCGACAGGCTACCTATTGTCCGCGAGATGATAATGGCTGAAACATCTGAAGAACGGCGGCGGGCTCTTGAGAAGCTGCTGCCCTTCCAAGTCAGCGACTTCATAGGCATATTCACCGCGATGAAGGGACTTCCCGTAACGGTGCGTCTGCTCGACCTACCTCTACACGAGTTCCTGCCACCTGCCGAGGAAATACTGAAGGAGATGTTTGAGCTTGTCCAAAAGCCGGGAAACGAGAAGGAAATCGCCGCTAGACAAGAGCTTCTCAGAAAAGTTTTGGCGCTAAAGGAGCATAACCCGATGCTGGGGCATCGTGGATGCCGGTTGGCCATCCGGTACCCCGAGATATATGAGATGCAGGTCCGCGCGATACTGACTGCCGCTATAGAGGTTAGGAGAAGACATGGCGAGACGGCGAAAATCCAAATCATGCTGCCGCTGGTAAGCGAGAAGAACGAGCTCGCATACCTGAGAAAAATAATCGAGGAAACGGCTGAGAACCTGTTCAAGGAGCTTGGCGAGAGAATTGACTACAAGGTGGGCACGATGATTGAGACGCCTAGAGCGGCTTTGACAGCCGCTGAGATAGCTGAGGTCGCAGACTTCTTCTCATTTGGCACAAACGACCTCACCCAGACAACCTACGGCTTCAGCAGAGACGACGCAGAGGCCAAGTTCATGGCGGACTATCTCGAGAAACACATTGTCACACATAACCCATTTGAATCCATCGACACCCGTGGAGTAGGCAGACTTGTTGAAATGGCTACAGCCGAGGGAAAAAGGACCAAACCCACCCTAGAGGTGGGTGTCTGTGGAGAACATGGCGGCGACCCCGACAGCGTCAAATTCTTCCACAAAGCAGGCCTCGACTATGTCAGCGCCTCACCATACAGAGTTCCCATAGCCCGGCTAGCCGCTGCACAGGCCGCCGTCGGTGAAGGCGTAAAAGTCGCGGCGACCGTTTAGACCGTTTCAAACTCTTTTTGACGAGCCTCGCCATGCACTATTCTGTAACGCGCCAAGTTTCCGCTACCCGTTCTCTCCAGCCATCCTCTCTCGGCGAGTCTTGCCAAATAGGTTGAAGCGGTGCTGAGTGGGATGGGTTCGCCGAATTCATACTGGTAGGCCTCCGCTATTTCGCGGGAAGTGAAGAAGGAGTAGGGGAAATGCTTCTCTACAATGCTCATCAGCTTAGCTAGCTTGTTGCCGCGGATGTTTTCACTTGGCTCAGGTGCTCCACTTACTAGCTCGAGAAAATCAGCGAGCTGGTAGAGCTTCTCCCGTGTGAGAGCCCCCTCAAATGTTATGGCTATCTTATCCCCGTCGCCTGTCTCCATCTCGAACTTGACCTTTTTTCTACGCGGCGCCAACTCAGCCAGACCCCGCTACCTCATGCCGGCTTTTATCCGTAAGATGGCCAAAGCCCCAGTTCATAATCTCCTGTAAACACCTCCACAATACCGCGGTCATACAGTACAAGAATATATTCACCTGTTCACCACTTGGGGGCATGAGTGAATCCCAGCCTACCTTCAAGCTAACCCTTCCATCGGCGGACTACTTCGCATCCATCGTGAAAGCCATTTCAGCTGTAGTGGATGAAGGCTCTTTCACAGCCGATAGCGAGTCTCTTAAGCTCACGGGAATGGACCCCGCACATGTTAGCCTCGTCAACTTTGTCTTCAACCGTGAAGCAGCGGAGGAATATGTCTGCGAGAAACCTGTGGAGATTAAGGTTAACATCTCTTCGCTTTACAAGTTTTTGAAACGGGCTGGAAACGAATCTCTAACTATTGAGTATGATGAGGTTAACAAGCGTCTCACACTTGTTTTCGCCAACACAGCCGCACGCAAGGAAAGGAGGTTTGTGATGAGCACGCTCGAGCCGGGAGCGGGGCCGACACCTGTTCCCAAGCTCACCTTCGAGGCCAGGTGCAGAGTAGACACCGCGGCCTTCTACGAGGCGGTTGACGACGCAACCATAGTCAGCGACTACGCGAGAATAATCATCAGGCCAAACGAGCTGGTCATATCAAGCAAGAGCGATGTCCAGACACATGTCACTCGCCTCGAGAAAGACGGCAGCCTCGTCCACGAAATCTCGACAGACAAAGAGGTTTCAGCCAGCTTCAGCCTAGCCTACCTCGAGAAAATCATGTCGGCCAGCAAAACACTCTCCGACGAAACAGGAATAGAACTCTCAACAAACAAGCCGATTAAACTCAGCTTCCCCCTCACAGGCGGGAAAATAGAATTCCTAATAGCTCCCCGCCTGGAATAAACATATTATACAAGCCTCAAAAAAGTAGAACAGGGGCCGTGGTCCAGCTTGGTCTAAGATGCGCGGCTCGGGCCCGCGAGGTCGTGGGTTCAAATCCCACCGGCCCCAAGGACCTATAACGTAGGGGTTGTTTCACCGTTTAATAGTGTGGATTGTTGTCTCGTTAAACTTTTTAGATTCGATTAGCGTAAGGTGATTTGTTCATGAGTTTTGTCTACGACGGCGTCATTGACTCGTTGAAGCTGACGGTGGAGAGGCACTTCAATGTGGCGAACACGTATTTTGAGGCTGGTGTGTTGACGTTTGAGGTTCTCGACGGAGATATCAAGGTGGCGTTCAAAAGTTGTTTGGCGGAGCTTAAGAAAATGGGTTTCCTCGCTTCTGCGCGACGTGAGCAATCGGTTATTAAGTTGCGGGTTTTTCCGTACAATCGGCCCGCTAGAAACGATGTAAAGATACCGCTGGTCCTCGCCGCAGCAACCGTGGGAACCGTAACCG
This sequence comes from Candidatus Caldarchaeum subterraneum, assembly GCA_937934305.1. GTDB lineage: Archaea > Thermoproteota > Nitrososphaeria_A > Caldarchaeales > Caldarchaeaceae > Caldarchaeum > Caldarchaeum subterraneum_E. The sequence continues at coordinate 74,278 of CALHAG010000008.1, read as the reverse complement.
TAGACGGCATACTCAGGTCGAGCAGCCCAATCTTCAGCATAATTTCGCCAGGTTTCGGACTAAACTCCATCATCGTGAACGGGGTCCTCTTTTCATTGGCTCTTCTCGGTATAATCTTTATCCATGAAATGGGTCACAAGATCTCCGCCAAAATAGACGGTGTCGCGGCAAGCCTCCCCTATTTTATTCCCGGGTTGCCGGGTGTTTTACCTACATTGGGGGCTGTTATTTTCCAGAAGGAGCCGTTGGCCAACAGGGATGACATGTTTGACTTGGGTGTGAGCGGCCCTGTGGCTGGTTTTGTTGTCGCGGTCTTGGTTACCTTCCTCACTTTTGAGACCGCTGTCTGGGTGCCTATGGACCGTTACCAACAGGTTTTAGAAGCTATATCTGGTCAAGGCACCTTCGTGCAGCCGCCTCTAATCTTTTACCTGATTGGGATGTTTTATGAAAGGCCGGGCTATGTTCCGTTTTTCATGACCGTCGGATTTGCGGCATGGCTGGGAATGGTTGTTACTGCATTGAATCTTATGCCGATTTGGCAGCTGGACGGTGGCAGAATATTTAGAAGCTTTCTCTCGCGGAGACAGCATCTTGTAGCGTCTTACGCGGCTTTGGCTCTTTTGGTTTTGGCCGGCTATTATTTCATGGCTCTTCTGCTGATTTTGATGATGGGGCGGAGCGTGGACATCGTTCCTCTCGACGAGGTTTCTCCCCTATCTTTCTGGCGAAAAATTTCGCTAATCGGCGTTGCCGCCATGTTTATCCTCAGCTTCGTCCCCCTCAGCCGCATATTCTAAAACCCTCGTCCCAACACCGTTCTCCACAAAAAGCACATGGGCCTCCCTTGACTTAAGCCGCCGTGCATAGGTCATGGCTTGGTCGAGTGTGTCGAACTGTCTCGCTGCGAGTAGATGGCTAACTATTGATGAGGGGAGAGCTGTGACGAGACACATTTTTTGACGAGATGCAACCAACCGCCACGACTCGATGTCTTTAGCCATATAATGATTATCTGGCTGCATCTTGTTTAGAAGTGTGTCGATGAATGTTTTTCCTCCGAGGCCCTCGGAGCATTCAAGCGCTAGGACGATGACCTTGTTTTCAGGGAGCTCCCGCACCGTGCTAGCCATGTTTAAACATGTTTGAAGCCTTGAGTCAACTGGATACCCGGGCCCTCCCACAACAACGACCTGCGGCTCTTTAGAAGGTATGTATGCGGATGCTTTCATCGCCTCGTTTCTCAAATCGGTGTCAGAGACTTCATCGCCCGAATAGACTTCGGACACCACCCCTCCTCTGCCAACAACAGGTGCGACGACACAGCTGAAGGTCCTGAGCCCAACTGTCTCGAGAAAATCCTCATGAGTCAGCACATCACCATTCCAATAAACCGCTGGAGAAACAACAACATCGGAATACTCATCCAAAGAATTTGATGGGAGAGCCGAGATTTTTCCCACACCATGTTCAGAAATAATTGTCTTAACCATGTTAACCAATACTTTTTCCATGCTTTCGTCACAGTATCTCCATCCCGAGACAAACACCTCCAGCCTCTCCAAGTCAACTCCACTTTTTCTGACAGCATCAAACACCGTTTCAACCACTTTATCGAATCCCGTCAAGCCGTGGACATAGTCAATTATGATGGCCCGTGTCTCTGAAGATATGTGCTTCATGAGATTCTCCACCAGCTTCTCAGAATTGTTCCATAGTTTCGCCGGAGCCAGGACCTCGAAGTTGTCCTCGAGGTCTGTGAAGATCATGGTTCGTCCGTAGCGTAGCCAGAGCTCAACCATCCAGTTTCTTTATGGCGGCTAACATAAATATGGTTTTACACGTTGCATGTTTGATGGATTTCCTCACGCTGATTAAAAGTAGGCGGAGCTCGAAGAGCCTTGGGGTTGGTGAGGTTCCTTTCGAGGTTGTTTTGAAGGCTTTGGAGGCTGGTGTGTGGGCTGCTAATGCGCATAACGCTCAGCCGTGGCGGTTTGTGGTGGTTTCTGACCCCGATGTAAAGAGAAGGCTCATCGAGGAGATGGGCCGGGAGTGGCTATCCGACCTCTTGGCCGATGGCGTCGACGAGGCGAAGGCTAGGCAGATAGTCGAGTCTTCTAACGGTAGAAGCATGAGAGCCTCATACATCATAGTCGCTTGTTTATGCATGAGTGACATGGATGTATACTGGGATTCCAAACGCAGGAGATGCGAGTATGTTATGGGTGTGCAGAGTGTTGCAGCCGCGGTGCAAAACATTCTGCTAGCTGTTCATGCCTTGGGTTATGGCGCGTGCTGGCGTTGTTCTCCGCTTTTCGCACCCGAGGCTGTTAAACATGTTCTGGGTTTGCCGAGCGATTTTGAGCCTATGGCCTTCGTGGAAATTGGACTGAGAGGTGGAGAGACGATGGGGCGAAGAAAACCGCTGAGCGACGTTGCTTCACTCAATCGATGGGGTGAACCGATTTGTTGACAGCTCTGGCAGGAGGAGTAGGTGGCTCAAAACTGCTCACAGGCCTCAGACACGTCATGCATCCCGAAACGGGAGCGGTGGTGGTCAACACAGCCGACGACGAAAAATTTTACGGGCTCCACGTCTCACCCGATATAGATACAATAATCTACCAGATGGCTGGAATAGGCGATGAAGCCAAGGGATGGGGCATCAAGGATGACACATTCAACGCCCTCGAGATGCTAAGCCGCTTAGGGCTCGAGACATGGTTTAAGATAGGTGACAGAGACTTCGCCACACATCTTTACCGAACCATGAGGCTAAACGAGGGCGCCTCTCTAACACAGGTCACGGCAGAGCTTGCGGAAAAGCTTGGAGTCAGCTGGCGAATTCTCCCCATGTCCGACGACCCCGTCAAAACCATAGTCGAGACAGAGATTGGCCCGCTGCCTTTCCAAACATATTTCGTCAAATATCGGTACAGCCTCAAGGTTCACGACATCCGTTTCCAGGGCATCGAGAAGGCTAAGCCTGGAAAAGAGGTCATCACGGCTCTGAGCAGCGCCGAATATCTCATAATACCTCCCAGCAACCCGGTTGTCAGCATCGGGCCAATACTTACTCTACCAGGCGTGAGAGATTTGTTGAGGAACAGCAACGCGACGATACTCGCCGTCTCACCAATCATAAGAGGCCACGCACTCCGCGGCCCGGCGGCGGAGCTTATGAAAAGCATGGGATACGAGCCTTCCCCCGTCGGAGTAGCGGATATGTATCATGACTTTCTCGACATACTTGTTTTTGACACAGCCGACGAGGAGATGGCAAAAGATGTCAAGGCGCTTGGAGTGAAGCCGTTGACAACCCGGACAATCATGGAGAGCTTCGAGGATAGAGTGAGGCTTGCAGCCTTCTGTTTGAAGGCTATTGGATACAGGCTTTGAAGAACGTGGCCCTCCTGCCGGTCAAGAACCTGGATCAAGCCAAGTCAAGGCTATCAACAGTTCTCTCATCAAATAATCGTCGAAGCCTTGCTAAGAAGCTGTTTAACCATGTGTGGAAAACATGCTTAGAAGCTGGTTTACGGCCTTATGCGGTAACCTCGGATAAAACTCTCGCTGCTGAGCTGGGCAGACACTCAATACCTGACCCGGGTCACGGGCTGAACAAAGCTATCAAACATGCTATAGAAACACTGAAGCCCACAAGCTACTTCATCATTTTACCTGACTTGCCGATGTTAACAGCCACGGACCTGAAGACAATTTGTGAGTTGGGTTGGGAATATGTTGTATGTCCAGACAAAAAACTCCGCGGAACAAACATCGTTTACGTAAACACGTGGGATGGATACCGTCCATGCTTCGGCGTAAACAGTTTCATAAAGCATCTGCGTCTACACCCCTGTCCAAAGATTTACTATGGATTGGGCACGGCGCTCGACGTAGATGAGCCTCGTGACCTATCTCTTCTTGCTCTTCTTTCTCCTGCCTCTTCGCGCAAAGACAAACAACGTGGCCACGAGGATTAGGGGAATGAGTAGCAGCAGTTCTGAGAAGAGGATGGGGAATGTGGCAGGGTTCTGTGGAGCGGTGGTCTCAACAACGGTTACTTGTGGGCTTGTCGGCGAGCTTCTGTAATCGGCTTCACCCACTTTCTCCAACACGCTGTTGCCCGCCTTATCCGTTGCGTTGACGAAAAACTCCGCCCTCGTCACTCCTTCGCCCGGACGATAGACAGCCACCCAGAAACCTCCTACCTCATCCATGGGGATTGTACGTGGGTCAAGCGGGAAAGCTCCCTGATACTCGTAGAGCTGCACCACAACTTTGTCAAGGTCGTTGTCAGGGTCTCCAGCTCTTACACGCACAGTGGTCGAGCGGTCTGCTGAGGTTTCCAGCCTTTTCTCCGAAATTATAGGAGGCAAGGAGTCGAACAACAGGTATAGCTTGTTGCTCTGCCCGTCTATGAACCATATGCGGCTGGGGCGTGATGCCGCAACCGAAACCGGAGCCTGTTCAGTTAACCTGCTCTCTCTGAAGCCCTGCTGGTCGACGACACCTACAACCCTGCGTGAAACGCTCACATAAACCAGCTTATCATCCATCGCAACGGCGTCTGCGACGAATGTGGCTCTTGGTAAAGGTGTTGTGGAGGTGATAGATGCGCCGACAATTCTTAGAACGGTGTCATCGCTTCTGACAACCCAGACAACCCGGCCCGAGGCCTTGACCAATGAGCCTAAGCCGTCGAGCCGTACACGTGAAACACTATCTCCCAGCGTGACCAATTCGTCGAGAGATTCCGAGAGACCGTAGAAGACCCCATTGGCTGCTGAGACGGCTTTGAGATTTTCTGCGATGCGGACATCCCAGCTGGCCTCAATCTGCCGAGACGCAGGGTCAAGCTTCTCAACACGGCCGAGCCGTGGGTAAACAACATAGACACCTGTTTCGTCGCCTGCGAGAGCGAAGGCAGAAGCATCCAGCTCCACGGTATCAACTTTCTTCGAGACGAGGTCAACCAGAGCGATTCTCCCACCGCCCTGGAGAAGAGCTGCAGCAAAGTTCTGTGAAAAAACGGTCATCACAACCGGCGCCCCCACTTCAACCTCTACATACGAACCGATGTCCGCATAATAGAGACCAAGCACGTCTCTGTCGCGGAAAGCCAACGCCACCACAGAGCCTCCATCCGAGTCAACACGCAAAACAGTACCACTGAATCCTAGCTCAACCAGCCGAGGCGGCGACAACCCCCCAACACCCGCAACCAACAAAAACAGCAACCCTGCCAAAAGCAGAACAACCGAAGCCCTCAAACCAGCGAAACCACAAAACACCTTCTCAAAAGTCTTTACCCATGCATCTCCTATGCAACAATGGCATATCATAAAGCTTTAGAGGACTTTAGGTAAATTTTAAGAATGGAATTGTTTTCAAAAAACAGGTGAGGTGTAAATAGGGAAAAAATAGGGGTGGTTGAGGCTGGCCGGCTTTTTCTCCGTCTCAGGTATTCCTCCAGCCTTTTCCTCTTCCTATCAATAGTGAATCCCACCATGTCGTAGAAGTTCTCGTTCGAAGACTTTCTAATTTGTAAGTAATAGAGGTCTTTTCTGGTTTTGTAGACCTTACCATTACGGCCTCTGACGGATGTTCCTGCTGGTGTATGCAGTTTCGGCTCGCTTGTCGTCTCGACATTGATTTTCCTTAACAAATCCCTTACATAAAGCAGTAGATTAAAGTCAGTGTTGACCACGGTCATGGTTCCATCTTTTCTTACAATCCCTTCGGCATCGAAGAACCCTCTAATAAACGCCCCAACGCATTTTTCACAGTGTTCGACAAATGGTCTTATCCTCTCGATGTCGATAGGCTTCTTAAGTAGCTCATAGAGAATCTTCGATTTAATTTCTATTGCCCATCTGCCATCTTTAAGAACCCGCGGTTTTAGCGCTTGTCTCCCAAGGACATTCGCTATCCTCTTAGAGAACTCTTCTGCGAACTCCTTGTCCTTAACCCTAAACATCATGACGAAGTCTCCTGATTTTGTCCTCTTTGTAGTCCCATCGCCAATTACAGCACCAATTACAAAGGCGAGGTCTTCGCTAGGCATCAGACACTCAAGAGAACTAATGTATATTCCATTCCTTGGATTATGAAGTCCTCTTACATAGTAGCTAATGTGTGACTTTGATAACCTTACTCCGAGCGCAATGTAAACCTCGTAGATTATCTTGTTATACGACATTCCCTGCAATCGAAGCCTTATGACCATGTCGTGGGCCTTTATCCGCAATTCTCGTGGAAGATACCTCCTCTTCACCGCCTGACCAGCCTTCTCATCCTGGGAGGACACAGAGCTCATATTTCTCCTCCCCATGTTTTGAGACGTGGAAGACGGGCGCTTGTTCTAGGAGGTTCCTAAGGGCCCTGATACTGGCAAGTGAAACGGTAATTCGTTCCTGCGCTCGACCAGAATATAAAGCTTCTGGATGGTGTTATGTGGCTAAAAAATTATCTCATTTACAATCTACTAAGCACCGAGAATGGAATAACATCCCCAAAGTAGATTGAACACCCTCCAACAAATTATTTTTTCGAAGCTGCGGCGGGCGGGATTTGAACCCGCGACTCCCAGCGTGGCAGGCTGGTGTCCTACCAGGCTAGACGACCGCCGCTTGTTTGTATTGTTTGTCGGCGATTTATTTAAAGTGTTATGGTGTCGTTGATTCTGGGGGCTGTGGCTTCGAGCCCGAGTTCCTGCTGGGCCCATGTTGAGAGAGTTTTGCACATCTCTGGCTCTCCGTGGACGGTGAAGACTTTGGCGTTTGTCTCTATTTTTCGCAGGTAGTCGTGTAGCTGCGTCCTGCCGGCGTGTCCCGAGAACCTGAACTGTTTAACGATGCAGTTGGCTGGCTTGTCTAGGTTGTCGACCACCAGTCTTCCTTGGTTGAGGAGAATCTCGCCCGGCGTCCCAGGTATTTGGAAGCTTGCGAGGAAAATCGCCGACTTCTCGTCCTCAACTATCTCGGGCGCATAGTAGAGAGCGGGCCCACCCTTCAACATACCTGCGGGGGTCACGATGACACCTGGCTCCGAGAGCGCCGTCTCCCTTTCTCTACGTCCTTTAACGAAGCGTGTTTTCCTGTTGGCTTTCTCGAGGATGTCCACGTTATCCACAAACCTTTTATCCGACAAATAATTTTCGAGTGTTTTCTTCGCCATGCCGTCGAGCCAGATGGTGTAGGGAAAGTTGTGAGCAGCGAGTATGCAGAGAATCTCCTGGGAACGGCCCACAGAGAAGGCTGGCACCAACACTCTTCCACCATTCTCCACCACTTCGCGACAGGCTTTGACAAACTTTTTCTCCAGTTCCGGCCGCGGCTCATGGTCTTCATGGGCATAGGTTGACTCTATTATAACCGCGTCCACATCACCTATGGTTGTATCTGCTCCGTCAAGCATCCGGGTCTTGATAGTTGTAAAGTCGCCTGTGTAGACGAGTGTTTTGTCGCCGTTGACCAGGACCTGGGCGCTTCCCGGTATGTGTCCCGCGTCAACCAACTCTATCTCAAGGTCTCCGACTGTGAATGGCTCGCGGTAGTAGAAGGTCCGCGTGTTTCGCAGCATTTTTTCCAGTTCCTGGTTTTCAAAGAGGAGGTATTGTCCTGAAAGTTTTATGAAATCTTTTATGAGGAGTGCCGCGGTGTCTCTTGTCATCGACGTTGTGTAGAGTTTTGGGTTTCTGTTAATGTATAGCATGGGGATTCCGCCTGAGTGGTCGAGATGTGCATGGGTTAGGATAACTGCGTTGAGCTTCTTTGTTTCAACAGGCATCGGGAACTCTGGGTGGTCGTTGAGCATGACGCCGTAGTCGAGAAGGATTCTGGTGTTCTTGTAGCTGACCAGTATTCCCGACCTACCGACCTCTAGGCATCCCCCTAGAAAAGTTATCTCCATCTCTTTTCCTCTGTTTCCTGAGTTTTGTTGATTTATCCACCTTTTATGTTTGACAGGTGAGAAAAGCGCCCATCAGACCTATTAGGTATCCCAATACACCCATCGAGACACCGAGGTCGAAGGCGGCGTCGCGTCTGAGATATTTTGAGAAGAAGGGAAGAGGAAAAGGTGTCTCGGCACCGCCGCCCTCATACTGCTGTGTCTTGTAAACATCCCAGCATAGCCAGAACCCGCCGGCGGTCAGCATGCCGCCTACCACGGATAAAAATATTCCTACAACAGTCATGCAACTTTTCTGTTAGAGGGTTTCTTAATTGTTTCGCGGGTTTATAGCTGGCGATTAAGCGGATAATTCTATGTATGTTGAGGATGTGAGGCTGGTGAAGGGATGTTCGGCGGCGGAGCTTCTCAGGATGATGGGGAGGATGGGCGGGTTTATGGGGGCTCATCTCGCCGAGGCCTATCAGCTGCTCAGGGATGTGTTGTCTGACCGAGAATGTTTGAGAATGATTTCTTTCACGGGCAACCTTGTGGCAACAGGCCTAAGGGGGGTGTTTGTAGAGATGCTGCGGAGAAAATGGTTTGACTTGGTGTTTACAACCTGCGGGGCCGTTGACCACGACATCGCCCGTACAAGGTCCCGCTACAGGGTTGGCAGTTTTGACGCCGATGATTGGGAGCTCGCCGAGAAAAACGTCCACAGACTCGGCAACGTCTACATCGACCAGTCAAGCTATGGGCTGGTGGTTGAGCGTGAGGTAGCGGACCTTGTCGGAGAGCTTGGACATGGAGCTGAACTGCCCGTGTATGAGGTTTTGTGGAAAATTGGTGAGAGGCTTGGGTCCGAAAACTCGTGGCTTTACTGGTGTTATAGACATAGGGTTCCCGTCATGGTTCCGGGAATTTTTGACGGCGCCTTCGGATACCAGCTGTGGCTACGTAAAAAGATAAGGCTGAGCTATGAAAAAGACCAAAACCTTCTCAACGAGATAATGTGGAGTAGCCGCCGTAAAGCCGGGCTCATAATCGGCGGCGGAATATCGAAACATCATCTGCTTTGGTGGTCTCAGTTCGGGGGAGAGGGACTCGATACAGCGGTCTACATCTCAACAGCCGATGAATATGACGGCAGCCTAAGCGGAGCTAGGCCCAGGGAAGCCGTCACATGGCATAAAATCTCTTCAAAGGGGCGGCATGTCTTCGTGAAAACAGATGCGACAGTTGCGCTGCCTATTCTTGTTCTGGCGCTTTTAGAGGAAACAGGGTAGGCTCATGTTTCCTGCGTCATGTACTCGGCTAAGTTTTTCTTTATCAAGTTGACCGCTTTTTCGACATCCTTTGTAGAGACGAAGATGCGAACGGATGAGCTTATCGTTAATACTCCGAAGAGGTTGACTCCCTGTGTGGCAAGCGGTTGAACCGCTTTGAAGACCACGCCCGGAACCAGCTCAAGCATTGCGCCGTAGATTTTTATCACACTAAGGTTAGGGAAGTGGCTTACGGCTTTTCCCAGCTTGTTCTGGACAAAATAGTCATGCAACTTTTCAACTATCTCCCCGTCTCCACGCAAATAAAGTATCAGCGATTCTTCTTCCACAGAGGCTGCTGCGAGTTTTCCTCCGGCGCCTTCAACAGACTTCACCGCCGCGGCTATCTTGGACGGCTCACCCATGGACTCGCCGATTATCGTGACCATGGTGATGTTTGTGTCGTCGACGACGACGTTGAGCCGCGGTATCTCTGAGCCGAGGATAAGTGTGCCACTGTTTTCTAGAGTGTCCAGAGACCCTATTCTAATTTTTCCCCGTGGATGAAGATAGAGAAGTGCTTTCGAGTGTATCACTTTTGAGCCGCCTTTGCTTAATCGGAAAACCTCATCAGCTGTCAGCACCTCAAGCACCTCTGCCTCAGCATCTTTACGCGGGTCTGTGGAATATACGCCTGAAACATCTTTCACCAGTATGACTTCGTCAGCGTCGAGGCAGTTTGCGAGCACGACGGCTGTGGTGTCGCTGCCTCCGCGGCCCATTGTTGTAATTTTTCCGTCGACTGTCAAGCCTACGAATCCGCATACAACTGGAACCCTCCCCTCTTCAACGAGCTTAGCGAGGCCCTCTGAGACCTTCTGTCTACATGTTTCGAGGAGAGGCGAGGCGTCGAGGTGCTGGTTGTTGGTGATTATGGGCCAATGAGGTGAGTCCGGGTCGACTAGGACGCTGTCGACTCCTTGTCGTCTGAGAGCTAGTGTAAAGAGCCTCGCGCTCGTTCTCTCACCCATGGCTAAGATTTCGTCAAGCATCTCTGGAGGTGCGTCGGGATGTAGCCTCTGGCTGCTGCGGAGAAGTTCATCCGTAACACCCTTGAGAGCGGAGACCACGACAACCACTTTGTTACCCTTCTCCACGAGGCCCTTAATCCAAGATGCAGCTCTCTCGATGCTCATCTCGTCTGCTAGAACCGAGCCACCAAGCTTTACAACATATTTACCCAACTAAGCACCCCCGCCGAAGCTCAACAATAAACCCAAGCAGACATCTTCAGCAGCTTCTCCATTCAACTTCGGCGACTTTGCACCGGTCTCCGATTATTTAACGGTTAAACCAGCCTGCTTAACCAGCCAATAGATTTTCTCAGGCGTCATGGGCGCCGACTTGGGCCGGACCCGGACAGCGTGATATATCGCGTTGGCTATTGCGGGTGCAACTGAGATTATGCCTATCTCACCTATGCCTTTGGCGCCGAAGGGCCCCTCATCCTCGAAGCTCTCGACCGGGATGACCTCTATTTCGTTGACGTCTTTTATGCTTGGGATAAGGTATGTGGAGAGGTTGGTTGTCTTCAGTATGCCTTTGTCAATTATAGGTTCTTCGAGGAGTGCGAATCCAAGCCCCTGCGCCGCCGCCCCCTCCAGCTGGCCTGTTAAGGTCTGCGGATTGACTACTTTCCCCACGTCTGCTATGCTGACGAGCTTGGGCACTGTCACAGTTCCTGTCAAGATGTTGACCTCGACGAGCGCCAATGTTGCGCCGAACATGTAGAAGAGATGCGGTATCTCGAGAGAGCCGGGAATGGGCTCGACACGTGGAACATCATAAACCCCTACAACCTCTCTCGAGAGACCATGTTCCTCAAGCATCTGCGCAACCTCTTCAAACGAGTGGCTGAAACCCGGTCCAACTACGTATCCGTTCTCGAACCGCGCCTCTATCACCTTTTGCCCATAACGGGTTGTCAGAACCTCTCGGATGAGGTTGAGCAGGTTTTCCGCCGCTTTTTTCAACGCGTTTCCTGCGAGGAACAGCTGGCGGGATGCTGATGTTACGCTTGTGTCAGGTGTTTTGCCTGTGTCTGCGAAGACAACTTCCACTTTCTCGATGTCTATTTTAAAGAGATCAGCGGCCAACTGCGCCACAGCCTGTACTACGCCTTGACCAATCTCTGTGAAGCTTCCCTTCACCGTTAAACCTCCGTCCCGCCTAAGCTCAACAGCCACGCTTCCCCTGTCGGGCAACGCGCCGAGCGTGAAGCCCTTTATCGCAGCCGCCACACCAACCCCTCTCCTAATCCAGGGAAGACTCTTTTCGGACTTTAGTGTCTCTTTTTGACGCCATAGGGGATGGTTTTGCGCAGCCTCGAGGCACTGCGATATCCCCACGCTGGTCTCAAGCTTGTTGCCGAAAACCATTACATCTCCTCTCTTCAGCGCGTTGCGGAGCCTGAACTCTATAGGGTCCATGCCGAGCTCGTATGCAAGCTGGTCAACCTGCTGCTCCATAGCGAACATCACTTGCGGGGCTCCGAATCCGCGGAACGCAGACGCAACCATGTTGTTGGTGTAGACGAGCCAGGCCTTGATGTCGATGTTGGGTATTTTGTAGGGGCCGTTGCAGTTCTCTATAGCGACGTCGAGGACAGCGTGTCCGAGAGCAGTGTAGGCTCCTGTGTCATAGATGATTTCTACATCGTTCGCCAAAAGTTTTCCATCAGCTGAGGCCCCTGTCTTCATTCTGACTATCGAGGCGTGACGCTTTGTCCCTGCTATTGTTGACTCGTCTCTGTCCCAGACGAAGCGAGCAGGTCTTCCTGTTTTCCATGTTACAAGCGCGAGATAAATCTGGACCGAGACATCATCCTTTCCACCGAAGGCTCCGCCAACATGTGGGATTACAACCCGCACCTTCTCGGGTGGAAGCTGAAGCGTAGAAACAATCTCGTGATGGTCTCTGTATGGTGACTGGCCGCCCGCAACAACAGTTATCACACCTTTTTCATCGATGTAGGAGAAGCCTGCCTCTGTCTCGAGAAACATGTGTATTTGAGGAGCTGTACGATACTCGTTTTCTACGACAGCCTTCGAGGCTTTGAACCCCTCCTCTACGTTGCCGAAGGTTATGCGGGTGCTTCGCGAAATGTTTCCACCTTCATGTATTGGGAAAGCATCAGGCTTCATGGCCTCCAACGGGTCCGAAACAACAGGCAGCGGCTCATATTCCACAACAATTTCCTCAACCGCCTGCTCAGCCTCCTCCTTGGACTCCGCTGCCACGATGGCGACAATGTCACCGATGTATCTGACTCTGTCGTCGCATAACACGGGCCTGTCTTTGACGAAGACGCCGTACCTGTTGTTGGGCACGTCACGATGTGTAAAAACAGCCACAACTCCGGGGCTCTTCAAAGCTCTTGAGACATCTATCCGCTTGATCACTGCATGTGGATATTTGCTTCTGCACGCCGCCACCCATAGCATGTTGTCCAAAAACATGTCTGAGGCATACTTCGTCAGCCCCCTCGCCTTCTCTAAAGCATCTCTCCGAACAACCTCTTTACCAACCCACGTGGTAGACTGTTTCATAGATTCACCATCCTCATCATTTGCCAAAGCGTCATGTAGAGATAATTCACGCACATTTCCTTTCTATAAGCCGCTGAGCCTCTCACGTCATCTATTGGCGAAATGGAGGTTAGACATGCTTGTGCCGCTTTCAGGATGACATCTTCGCTGAGACGCTGGCCGATGAGGGTTTTCTCAGACTCTGTGGCTCGGACGACTGTTGGCGCAACAGCTCCAAGAGCTATTCGCGCATCTTTTACATATCCGTTCAAAACCTCGAGAAGAATGGCGCCGTTGACAACCGAGATCGCGTCTCCCTGCCTAAGCCCGTGTTTGAAAAACATCCCTATCTGGTTCTGCTTCATTGCGGGGAAGGAGACCTCGGTGAGGAGTTCGCCGCTCTGAAGGTCGAGTTTCTTGTATCCTTTGTAGAACTGCTCGATAGCCACCTTGCGTGTCCCTGTTTTGCTCCTAAGGGTTAGTGTAGCGTTGAGGACGTAGAGGGCTGGCAGAGAGTCGGCGGCTGGCGAGGCGTTTACTATATTTCCGCCTATCGAGGCCTTGTTCAGTATCTGCACAGACCCTATGGTGGCCGCTGCCTCTGCCAAAACCGGTGCATGCCTCTGAATTATCGGCGACTCTGTTATGGTCGCGAAATCTGTTAAAGCACCGATTTTGATTATCTCGTTGTCATGTTTGATGTAGCGGAGTTCGTCGAGCATGTAGATGTTGAGAAGGTTGGGTGCTTTCTGCTGGGCTTTTCTTAGCTGGATTATGAGGTCTGTGCCGCCTGCTAAAACAGCCAACTCTCCCCTATGCTTATCGAGTAGCTCAAGCGCCTCTTCGAGGCTCCTGGGTGTGAAGACATCGATGTAGCTGAGGGATTTCAACCGTCGTCACCGGCAAGCGATTCCACAGCCTTCAAAATCTTGACGTAGCCCGTGCATCTGCAGAGGTTGCCCCTCAGCCACTCCCTTATCTCTGCATCAGAGGGGTTATGCATCTTGCTCAGCAAATACGCGGTAGCCACTACAAACCCGGGTGTGCAGTATCCACACTGCACCGCCCCATGCCGTGCATAGGCATCTGCCACTTTTTCATCGACAGCCTCAACGGTTGTCACCTCTCTTCCCTCCACCTGTGAAATAAGCGTCAAACAGCTGTGAACAGCTCTGCCATCAAGCAGCACCGTGCATGCGCCGCAGTCGCCGCTGCTGCATCCATCCTTTGTACCGGTTAGATGAAGAATGTGGCGGAGGACCTCGAGAAGAGTGTATCCCGGCGGCGCCCTAACTCTCACCTCCTCTCCATTCAGCCTGAAGAAAAATTCTTTCTCAACACGGGAATACTGCATCATAGATAATGCCTACACGACCTTAATATATTCTCCCGTTGTTCAGCCTCCCGTTTTGCGCGCGAACTCTGCAGCCATCTCGTCCACTGTTTGTGTGAAAAGCCTTTTGCAGAACTCTATGTTGCTTAGCGCTATAATGGCGGAATCTACCACTTCAGGGGACTCGTCCTTCAGCGCCTCGATTAGGTCTGGGACAGGGTCTGTTCTGCCTATTACACCGAGTGCTATGGCTGATTCGTGGCGGACTATGGGGTGCGGGTCCTTCTTTACAGACTCAACGAGGTAGGGAATCGCCTCTCGGTATCCCAGCTGCCCGAGACTATAAGCGGCCTCATGACGCACAATAGGGTTATCGTCATGCAGCAGCACCTCGGCAAGGTCATGGATATAGTCTCTGCCACCTATCTCAGCCAAAATACACGTAGCCCTAGCGCGGATAACAAAGTCACCGCTCTTCAACAAAGTCCTGAAATATTCTGCATCCTTCTCCCTATACTTCTCCTCCATCTCGAAAAATATCTTCAAACGCTCCTCTGGAATCTTCACAGCTAAGGGTTCCAAAGAACATCTAAAAAATTTTCACCTGATAAGATTTTTTACAACCCTGCTTGAGTGCTCTATGTTGAGGGTCGAGCTACTGGGTCCTCTGAGAGCTATGGTGGGGAAAAGGTTTATTGATATAGCGTTGAGGGAACCGGTTAAGTTGAGGGAGGTTTTCGTGCTGTTTGATGAAGAGGTGCGGAGGATGATTATGGATGATGCTGGACGTCCTCAGCCGGGTCTGCTAATACTGGTTAACGGAGTTGACGTGAGGTATCTAACGTGGTTGGATACGGTGGTTGACGAGGACGATGTTGTGACGTTAATTCCATCCATACACGGTGGCTAATATGAGGATGGGAAAAGTCTTTGACCTGTTTTTCGCCGCGGGCGTGGTGTGGCTGCGGGACGAACCTGCTGATGATTTTGTGGAAAAAGTCCGTAACGTTGTGGATGATGCTCAGGTATTTGACGCGGACTCGATTCTTGATTGGGATGTTTTCGACGCCGCGCTTATGAACGCTGTCTTAGCTGTGAGGGCCTCTCGTCAGAGGGCGCGCACTCTTTCAAACGAGGTTTTGATGCGGCTTGCCGCCACCACGCAAATCAGCGAAGCAATCGCCAAGTTTGGGCTAAAGCCCGGCAGCAAGCGAGCGGTTTTTCTGGTGCTGGGGAACTCTCGGGAGCAGGTTGAGGAGAAGGCAGCGAAGGTTCTATCCCTTGCAGGCGGTGAAGAGACGGATTTGCCGAAAAATCCCGACCAGACGCGATTCGCGGAACTCTACGGAGTTACAGAAAAAGTTTACAAATCTGTCCAAGCGAAAACGAGCATAGAAGCGCTCAAGCTCGCGATTATGCAGAAAATAGCCACGACTCTTATTTAAGCCCAATTCTTTTCTCAACCTCTTCACGAGATACTGCGCCCTCACGAAGAACAATCACCCGCCTGTTCTGAATTTTCACAACGGTCGATGGTAATTGATGATGTGTTCTTCCCGCGTCCACGACAACGTCCACCTTCTCGAGAACGCTTGAAGGTATCTGGTCGATGGTTGCTGCTGATGGTTCACCCGAAATATTCGCGCTCGTGCCAACCAAGGGCCTGCGTGCCTTCTGCATTATCAGGAGAGGAACAATATGTGCGGGCATTCGGACCCCAACTGTCTTCTCCCCGGCGGTGACAAGGTCGGGCAGCTCGGGTCTCTTCGCCATAACGATTGTCACTGCCCCCGGCCAAAGACGTATGGCTGCCTCCAGCTCTTCTTCGGTCGGCTCAGCAACCTCTAGGAGCTGGTCCAAATCGCTTACCAGGACAGGGGCGGGCTTTTTTTCACGCATCTTAGCATGAATAACCCTTTCGACGGCGTCGATTTTGAAGGGGTCGCAGCCGATGCCATAAACAGTATCTGTAGGGTAAACAATTACTCCACCGCGTTTGACCGCCTCGGCCGCTGAGTTTATCGCCTCTAGTAAACCATGTCTACGCATTTTTTACGACCGCTATCTTGCTCAAATGGTTCATGTGACAAGGTGGCCCGTCCTCGAGCCAAGTGTAGTACGGATAGTTGCAGGGACCGCTTGGGCCCATGTTTAGGCATTTGACCTTGACGCCTCGTGACATGGGCTGATATTTTTCGTCGCCGCAGTATGGACACTTCATCCCTTCTCTCCATAGATAGACATGGCTCTCTTCGGGGTTACCGCATGCGACCCATACTCCTAGCTCATGACCCTTGGGGCAACGGGGTTTATCCAGCCTTAGCAACAAATATGGAACAGACTCGCCGCAGACATCACATTTCAAGGATATCTACCTCTACCGCGAACCATACACCGGTGTAAGCCACCCTTTGTAACGCGGCTCTAGGCCTCGGACTGTGTTGTCGTAGAGTTTCCTGAGCCTGCTGGTGACGGGGCCCACGGCTCCGTCTCCAATTTTCCTACCGTCAACCTCCACTATCGGGGTTATCTCCGCAGCCGTTCCCGTGAAAAACAGCTCATCAGCGGTGTAGAGCTCAGTTCGTGAAATCGGCCGCTCAACAACCCGGAAACCCTCGTCCGAAGCCATCTTTATCACCGTGTCCCGCGTGATTCCCTCGAGAATAGAGGAGGAGGTTGGCGGAGTCGCTAAAACCTCGTTCTTTACAAGGAAAAGGTTCTCACCCGCGCCCTCGCTGACGTATCCCTGGTGGTCGAGCAACAAAGCCTCGTCATAGCCCATCATCTTGGCCTCTGTAGAGGCGAGTATGGAGTTCAGGTAATTGGCCGCAGCCTTCGCTCTCGGCGGCATAGAGGTATCGGGAAGCCTCCTCCACGACGAAACACATACCCGAAGACCAGTTTTGGCGAAAAACTTCTCCAGCGGAAAAACTATGACAGACGCTCTTATCGGCAGGTCTCTTGCGTTGAGTGACATGATGTTTTCTCCGGCGTATATTATTGGCCTGATGTAGACGTTTGACCTGTAGCCGTTTGCCCTTATGGTTTTGATAACCGCGTCCTGCAGCTGCTCAACAGTGTATGGGTTGTTGAACATGATTATCTTAGCGGACTCGATGAGTCTTTTGAGATGGTCCCGGAGACGGAAAACATAGATTTCATCGTTATGGCTATATCCCCTTATGCCCTCGAAAACCGCCGTGCCATAGTGGAGAGCGTTGACGGTCACGTGGACTTTAGCCTGCTCCCAGGGAACCAGTTCACCATCCATCCAAACAGCCTTCAAGCCGCCAAAAGCCCGCCAAGCCGAGCTTTAACGATTTTCCATCAAACAGCCATCAAAACATGCTCGAGAAAATGCATATCAGGTAAAGCCCCTTCGAAAGATACTTTATCGTTTATTACAACTTTGGGCACGGCCATGACGTCGTATTTGTTGGCGAGGTGCGGAAACTCGATGGCTTCAACCATGTCGGCTGTTATCAACTCATTCTCTATCGCCATTTGATGCGCTGTCCGGACGGCTCTTGGACAGTATGGGCATGTGGGTGTGACGAAGACCTGTATGTGCACGGGTTTGCTGATTTCCCTCACCTTGGCTTTGACGCTTGGTGAAAGCCTAGAGGCTCCCTTGCTAACGTCTATGATGTCATCCAATAGGGCCGCGAACTCATAGCCCGCCGGCAGCCCAAAATACCTCACCTTATATTCCCTGGCACCATGTAGAAGCAGCGCCGGAATTTTATCCACACCCCATGCAGAAGCCTTATCAGCATCACGCTCAAAATCATAAACCTCTAACCTAAGCTTTCCATCACCAATCTCGACAAGCTCCTCAGCCAAAGAGCGAAGGTCCGCACAATACTGGCACTCAAACTCCTGAGTGAAAACCCGCATCGTGACAGGATTGACCAAGTTACCCTCTAGCCTGCTTCTAATGGCTCTTCTGTCTTTTTCACCGAGTAGAGGCATGGCCTACATGCTGCTTTGATTGATTTAAGGCTTAGCCTGAATCACCTATGTTCTTCATGAAGGTTTCTACGCCGTCGTTTAGGGTGTAGCCGAGTTGTTGGAAGGTGTCTCTTAGCGCCGCCAGGGTTGGCACGATGTATCTGCTGCTCGCGGTTACGCACATGTGTCCTATGCGGATTATTTTGTTGTGTAGTTGGGCGAGGCCGCCGCCTATCATGATGCGGTGTTTCTGCAGCATTATTTGCCCGACTTTTCCACCGTCTTTCCAAAGTGATGAAGGCAATGCGACCGCTGTTACGACGGGTGATGCGTCTCTCTCCTCAGGCAGTGTCTCGAGGCCCATGGACCTGACGGCTTTTCTGAAGGCAGCTGACACAAGACGGTGTCGGCTGTAACGGTTTTCCAGCCCCTCTTGAAGCAGGGCCTCCGCAGCGGCTTTGAAGCAGAGGACTGCGTGGGGGCTTATGGTTGTTGGATAGGGGTGACCGATTGGGGCCCATTCGTCGATATAGTGTCTCCAGACACCGAGGTTTGTGAAAAAGGACCTCGGCTGTGTCCTTCTCTTTCTAAACGCCTCCCAGGCCTTCTCGCTAACGGCCACGGGAACGGTGCCGGGGATGCTGCCGAGACACTTGTTGGCATATCCAACACAGAAATCGATACCCCAGCCGTCGAACTCCATCTCAACACCGCCGTAAGATGAGATAGCGTCCACCACAAAGAGCGCATCATGCTGCCTAGCCACTTTTGCATATTCTGGAATAGGGTTTAACACACCTGTCGATGTCTCGTTTTGGACAGCGAGAACCGCCTTCACGTCTTTGTTTTTACTCAGAACTTTGTCAAGCTCGTTGGGGTCAACGACCTTGCCAAGCTCAGCCGCCAGCTTTATGGTCTCTGCGCCTGTTAAAGACGCTATGTCGGCGAGTCTTTCGCTGAAGAATCCGTTAACAACCGCAACCACCTTTTCCCCAGGCTCTACTAAGCTAACCACTCCTGTCTCGAGAGCGACTGTGCCTGGTGTAGGCATCATGAAAACCTCTTGCTTAGTCTTGAAGATGGCGGCCGCTAGCTTGAGAGCCTCGTTGTAAACGGGTGCCCACTCAGGTCCATAGTGCGCCATGATGGGGGAGTTAAGCACACGCTGGACGGCTGGATGAAGCTCCGTGGGCCCGGGAATCATCAGAACGGTTCTTTCACCGAAAAAGTTTGTGTTCATTACATGTTCTCATCTAGGAGGTTGGATAAAAGTATGATTATCCGTTCAGCATCAGGTTAATCTGCTCAGCCATGAAGTGGTTGCGCACCTCCACAAAGACCCTCGCGACCCGAGCTGTTTTGGAAGCTATTCTCTTAGCTGCTTCGGCGTAGGTGAGCATCTTCGGAGAGTAAGGGTCTCGCGCATACAATATTATGTGGAGACTGTTTTCGCCTACTTTCTCTATCACGACGTCGCATTCGAGAAAGATTTCTGGAGCATTTGATACAGGGTCCCGCAGCTTGGAGAGAGCTTTTTTCACCTCCTCAGCGAGGTCCGTCATCGACTGTATATTTTTCTGGGCTGAAATAAGGTTATAACGGGGATGTGTCGAGTTTCTCCGTGGTCGACGAGCTGCAGAAGATACTTGATGAGCTTCAGCAAGTTGAGAAGGTTATCGACGAGATTAACGAGTTGGCTAACTCGATGAGAAGGGCTATCCTCGACATGGCTTATGCGGAGGCGGAGAAGAGGAAGCAGGCTGTTTTGGAGGAGATGCGTGCGTGGCAGAGCAGGCTGTATGACGAGGAGGTCAGCAAAGCTGAGGAGGCTGCTCGAGAGATTCAGGCTAAGGGCGTGTACGAGGTTGAGAAAGTCAGGAGAAGAGCCGAGCAGGTTAAGACTCAGGCCGAGGAGCTGGTGCGGAAAACAATTCTCGGTATCCGAGGCTGAGCAGCCGTGGTCACTCTTCGCGGAGACCCCGTATACGCGGTGACAAAAGTATACGCACTAAAGTCACTGCTGCTGCCGGCTACTGGTCTCGAAGACCTCGCATATTCAAAAAACCTGTCAGACTTCGTCGACAGGCTCCGTGCAACAACATACGGCCCATTCCTCGCCACACTACAGAAACCATACACCGCCCTCGAGGTCGAAAAAGCTCTCACACGTGGACTCGTGAACATACATCATAAACTGGTTCAGACAGCTAACAGGCCTAACCTGTTAAAGGCACTGTTTACCCGATACGTTTACTTCAACATCAAGACCATTCTCAAGTCACGGGCACTGGGCTTGGCCCACGATGAGATTTTGAAGCGGATAGACCTATATCCGGAGGAGCTTCTCGGTGTCCGTGACACTGCTTTAAGAGCTTTAACGGCTAAAGACTTGGGAGAGTTTCTTAAAGAATTTCTCGCCACCCCCTATCACAGCATCGTGCAGAAAGCTGTCGAGATTTGGAATAATCGACGAGACTTCTCAGCAGTCGACGCTGTTATCGACAAAGGCTATATCGAGCAACTGTACAAAGCATATAGGAAGACTCCACGGGATGAGAGGAAGCTTCTTCAACATGCCATGGTTCTCGAAATAGATTTGAGAGCTTTGGCGATAGCGATTAGAGGTCGGCTGTGGGGGCTGGTGCCCAGTAACCTGAAAGAGTTCCTGCCCGAGGAGACCGTTGAAGTGCCGAGACAGTTGTTAGACATTTTGGTCGAGTCCGATGACGTGAAAAAGGTGTTGTCTCAACTGCCTGAGAACCCGGTGTTCAGCAGAATACGGGCGGAGCAGGATGTTGCACAGGTTGTTTCAGCAATTGAGGAGACGGTGAAAAGCTACCGAGTGAAATGGGCTTCACAAAGCTTCTACAAAACACCCTTCAAACAGCTAAACCTCATAGCCTTCATCTATCTAAAGGAGGCCGAGGTACGCAACCTCTCAACAATCGCGAAATACATTGAGGAAGGTGTCTCCGACGTCTCGGTTATCAAAAGCTCGCTGCTGTTGGTCTAAGCAGTAATTTTTTTTGCGGTTATTTTCCAGACACCCGGCTGAACGACCTCGGTGCCTATGTATTCTTGTTTGTTGTTGCGAATGGAGCGGGGCAGAGTTTCTGTGGACGGCGGATTATCCGTTAGGATTTCGAGAAGGGATTCTTTCTCGACGGCTTTAAGTGCTTGGGCGAGGAAGAGCTGCGGATAAGGGCATGAGTAGCCGCGTACATCAAGCACATATCTTTTCTCGTCAACCTTTTTCAGCATTTGCTCAATGTTTTGTGTCATGCTTTTTGTTGGTAATTGGTTGTTTAAATAGATTCCGTTGCTATTAGTTTGGTATTATTTTGCACTAATAATAGGTTTATATTGAGGATACATTTCACAATAGCGAAAAAGTGAGGTGAATAAGAAAGTGTCTCGAAGAATCTATGCGTCTGCTTTTCTGATTGGGCTTGTATCGGTCGGTATAGCTGTTGGGGTGTATGCGGTGACCGGACGCGGCAGTCTCTGGGGAATAACAGGAGGTGAATCCAAGATCGGCGGCCATCTATACAAGCTCCTCGGCTTACCGGTTGAGTCGCTGACCTATTATCAGCAGTTCAAGCTCGTGCCTGTTTTCTCAGACGCGGCTCAGACAATTGTGCTGGCGATATTGTTGGGCGGAGCGCTGCCGGCTCTACTGTCCGGACAGTTTCTGCTCCGACATCTACCCAACAGGTGGATGCTTCTACAGGCCGTCGCCGGCGGTTTCTTGCTGGGCTACGGCTCGAGGCTTGCGCTAGGATGCAACATCGGCAACTTCCTCTCAGCATGGACGGCTGCAGGCATCAACGCAATAACCTTCACAGCTGCGCTACTCGTAGGAGTTTTTGGCGGTCTCAAGATTACTGAAAGGGTTTTCATGTTTCGGGCGAGGGCTCATAAATTCTCCTACCTGCCTCCCACTTGGTTGCAGAGGGTTGTCGGCGTGGTGTTGGCTTTGCTGGGCGTTGCTTTGATACCTTTTCTGCCGCCTTTGGTTGCTGTGTTCTGGGCCGCTGGGATAGCGTTGGGTGTGTTGGGGACATTTTCGGGGATTTGCTTCGGCTCATGCTACCGAGACCTCGTCAAACAGGAGATTGCGAGCTGGGTCAACGTCAAAGCAATTGGAATAATTCTCCTAACCTTCTCAACCGGGATATACGTCATCCAGCTTCTCGGAATACCTGTCAGCTTCGGCGGCGTGGTTCCCAACATCAGCCAGATACAGATAGCTCTGGGCGGCCTTATCTTCGGGGTAGGAATTGCCCTCGCAGGTTCATGCATCTACAGCACCGAGTGGAGAGCTGGAAGCGGCAGCATCTACAGCATGACGGTGTTGCTCTCGACGATTTTCCTCGGCATGCCCACTCTCGCCCTACATTATGACTTTTGGCGGGCCATCATACCTCCAATACTCCCATCCTTCAGCCTCTACACCGTCAACCCAACCTTAGCCTACCTGCTGCCGTTGGGCTTCAGCCTCGGCCTCATAACACTCGGCATAAGCCGCGATACAGGCCTTAGACAAACACTGACAAACCTGAAAATAGTTCTCCCAACTTCTCAAAAACACTAAATCCCTTCATTTTTTCTCAACTATTATGAGAGCTCTTGGAGTAGACCCTGGAACGGGCAACTTCGATATTCTCTGCATCGAGGACGATGTGGACCACGTGGTTCTTGACGAAACCATTCCGTCGTCGACGGTGGCTGAGAAGCCTCAGGAAGTGGTGGAATTGGTTCTCTCCGCTCGACCTGATATAGTTGTAGGGCCCTCGGGCTATGGTCTCAGCTTCAAGAAACTGAGCGAAATCGACGAAAAAGATCTCGCGTTGACTACTTTGGAGAGAAGGAGCGATTATGGGGCGCCTGTGTTGTCGGGCGTGAGGTCGATGCTCCGCATGTTGCGTGAAAAAAATGTGAACGGATGCACTCTGCCCGGGGTTATCCAGCTACCAACCGTCCCGATACACAGAAAATTCAACAAAATCGACATGGGCACAGCGGACAAAACATGTGTGACAGCTTACGCGGTGTGGGACCAGTCAAGGGTCCATGGAGTGAGGTATGATGAAACATGTCTGATTTGTGTGGAGATGGGCCTGGGCTACAACGCGGCCATGGCGGTTGAGAATGGGAAAATCGTGGACGGAGTAGGTGGAACGATTTTTCCCGGGCCCGGCTATCTCTCCATCGGGCTGATGGACGGCGAGCTGGCTTATCTCTTAAATGGTTTCAGCAAAAGGACGCTTTTCGAGGGAGGAGTTTCATGGATTGCGACTGGGTCAAAGGTCGAGGTCGAGAAATTCGCCGCAGGCCTGAGCACAAGTTACGCCGATGCTTTCCGCTGTTTTGTCGAGGGCGTGGGTAAAGCGGTTGCTATGCTGGCGGCGGTCATGGATAAGACGCCACGGGAGGTTATTTTGACCGGCCGTCTTTCAAGGGTTGAATCCATACGAGAAGCTGTGGCCTCTTGGCTTCAGAGGAGGCTGGGGTTCAAGGCGAGAAGGCCCTTGAATGTTTTCGCGAAGCGTGCCAAGGACGTGGCCATGGGAGCGGCTCTGATAGCCAACGGCCTCGGAGGGGGAAAATACTCCGAGCTTGTCGAGAATCTTGAAATAAGGAGGGCGCGTGGCAGTGTTCTTGACTATGTTCGGCTGAGTGGGTTTGAGGTTGAGAAGATAATTGGTGAGCTAAGGTCTGACTGAGACACGTGCACCATGGTTCACAATGGTTGTTGCATAAACATTCCAGTTGTCGCCGAGATGCTTTCTAACCTCTGAAACCGCATTCTCGGCCTCTAAACGGTCTCCAAACAAGCCGTAGACCGCGGGGCCCCACGAGCTCTGCCCAACACCTTTCGCTCCAGCCATCCGCAATAGTTGAACAGCCTCAGCCATCCTGAAAACACCTCCCTGGGCAGATGCAAAATACTGTCCCACTAGCCGCTGAAGAATCGATAAACATTCCCCAAACCCTGTCAGGTCTCTCTCAAGTAACGTGGGTAAGAGATAGCCGAGGATTAGATGGCTTATCTCCATGCATGTTAAAGGCTCTTGGGGAGACAGAGCGGCGAAGAGCCGTCTTTCCTCATGCTCATCAAGGCCCCTGCCGTCAACGGGATAGGCTACAACAAACCACCAGTCCTCGGGAAACTCTAGCCTGATGAAAGAGCCGAGGCCCGTGCGGTTAGCTTGCCGGGGAAGCTGGACAACGAAACCACCATATGCAAATAGATGAGTCCCAACGGAAGATACTTCGCCGATTCCCAGAATCTCTGCGATGCTGTGAACCTCACACTCTACGTTCATGGCCTTGCAAATGGCTGTCGCCAGCGCAAGCCGAAGCTGTGTCCGTGACCCAAACCCCCTATGCACAGGAATTCCAGAATCAACACTTATCCCACCCTTGAATTCTCTGCCAAAGCTCCTAGACAATGTGGTGACGACCCTCTCCACTTCCTCAACATCTACACCTTCAACCTTTTCGCTACCCTCGGTGTTTACTGTGACGCGCATGCTCGGCTGCTTGATAGATACTCCGACACCTCCCCATCTCCTCCCAAAGTGTTGCCCAAGCTCGAACAATCCCATGTGAAGCCTTGCAAATGCCTCGACCTCAACAATCAACCCAGGACACCCAACTTCTTCAACTCACTTACAACCTCATCACATATTTGGAGATATACAGGGTTAGAGGAGACACGTCTAACAAGAGCACTATAATCTAGAATCTTCTCAGCCAGAGAGACAGCTCTATGATGCTCTGAGCTTTGGGCGAAGACCCTGACCCGTGTATAGTGTATAAGCATCTCGACGAGTGCGTGGCCTGCTCTTGAATATGGTTGAATGATTGGCTGAGCTGATTTTATGGTAGAGGGGATAAGTGTGACTGTGGCTCTGTCAGCTGTGTCGGCGGATATGTTTTCGACCACCGCTTCTATCCATGCTTCTGCTCCATCGAGAATTGGTGCTGTCACCTTTTCGCCCCGTCTATGGGGCAGCGGTTTATTGAAGACAGCGGAGTAGAAGTGATAGGGTTCGTTGGTGACGTTTATGGCCGCAGCTTTCCAGTATAACAGGTTTCTGTAGGTCTCTGTGTTGATGTAGGGTTTGAGGATAAGATGCTCCTCGTCGATGAGGCCGCATCCCATGGCCGCGAAATGTGGTTCGCCGTGCTCTGAATATGTCGAGACAATCACCTCATACCAGCTGTCAGTCCTAAACCCCAGCTCTGAGACTTTTTTCAAACTCCCGCAGCGGCCCTGATGTTTTCGAGATGATGTTTCAGGGAGTTGACGAACCTTGCCATCGTCCCACCGTCAACAGCTCTATGGTCCATCGTAACAGCGATTTCCATCACATGTCCAACCACCACCTTGTCATCTTTCACCACAGGCCTTTTCTCCACACGCCCAACCCCCACGATAGCTATCTCCGGGTAATTGATTATCGGAGTTCCGGACAACGAGCCGAGGGACCCGTAGCTAGATATGCTTATGGTTCCGCCCTTCACGTCGTCAAGGGAGAGTTTTCCGCTTCGTGCCTTCTCAGCCAACTCCTCTATATCGCGGGCAAGAGTCCACACATCTTTTGACTCGACGTTTTTGACGATTGGCACTAGAAGCCCGTCGGGTGTGTCGACGGCTATGCCGATGTTTACGGATTTAGATAACACTATCTCGTTTCTCTCCTCATCAATCCATCCGTTCATCGCAGGCACATCCCTCACGGCCGCAACCACCGCTTTCATAACCAGCGGCAGATATGTCATCTTCACACCCTTCTCATCCTGCACAGCCCGGAGCTCATCCCTAAGCTTTACCAGCTCCTCGGCGTCGACGTTTTCAAAAACCGTGACCAGGGCAGCCCTTGACTTGGCCTGCACAAGCCTCTCGGCGATGATGCGGCGAAGACCTCTGATGGGTATCCGAGTCTCCCCTGCTGACGCCGCTCTTCTAACATCCTCTTCAGTGATTCTACCGCCGGGCCCTGTTCCCACAACCGTTGAAAGGTCTACGCCAAGCTCTTTTGCCAGCTTCTTGACAGCGGGGGTGGCCTGAACCTTTACAGCCTTTTCAACCGGCGGAGGAGCTGAGGCAGCCTGAGTAGCTGCGCCCTTTTCCTCAACAGGTGTTTCTACGGCCTCTTCTGTCTCTATTTCGATGAATGGGTCGCCGACCTTGAGCACCTGCCCCTCTTTGGCGAGAAGCTTGGTTACCCGGCCTTTGACGGGAGATGGAATTTCAACAGTCACCTTCACCGTCATAACCTCGACCAGCGGCTGATACTTCTCCACAAAATCGCCTTCCTTCACCAGAAACTTCAGCACCTCTCCTTCAGCTATTCCTTCTCCAACATCTGGCAACTTGATGACGACCATTTCAAATCATCCTTGATTAACTCTTGAAAGCATGTTTTTTTCCTTTTCGCAAGTAGAGCATAGTCAACGTACCCGCCAAGGCCAGTGCGGCTGGATAGCCGAGAGCAACGGCGTATCCAAACCTTTCAGCTATAAGGCCGGCTAATATGGGCGCGGTTGTCGGGCCTGCGAGGCCTGCTATGAAGAACATGGAGCCGAGGTACTGTGATGCCTGTGCGCCATGGGTCTTGACCAGGTGGCTGTAGACTAGGGGGAAATACATGGCTGTCACGAAAGCTTGCAGGGTCATGACCACGGGATACACGGGGTTGTATGGGGCGAGAATCATGTAGATGTTTGAGAAAAAGTTGGCAACTGTCACGGCGAGCGCAACCCTGTAGAACCCATATCTGTCATGCAGATAACCGCCCAAAGGTTGCCCAAACACTCCAAGAAACCTGCTCACACCCACCACCGTCGCCACGAAAGTTTTCTCAAGCCCGAAGGTGTCGACAAGATGTAGTGGCACAATCGCGACTACGCCGAGGTTCCCAACGAGGTTGGCCACGGTGACAAGCGTTAGAGCGAGGAAACCTGCTCCCAGTATTTTCTCACCGCCTCCCTGCACTTTAGCTGGCATCTGCCTATCCATTCGGAAGAAAAGAAGCAAACCAAGGCCTGCGAATAGTGGAATCAATGACCATAAGGCGAACATGTAGGATACACCAGCGGCCGAGACGAGAAACGCCAGAATGATGGGCCCGAGTGTTTGGCCAGCGGGGGCAGCAGACTCGTGCACACCAATGATGAACCCCTGTCGACCACCTTTGAAAAGAGTGCCCAGCCATGGTATAGCCGACGGGAGATGAAGAGAGAGGAATATGCCCGTCATAAAAACGGCCACATAGAGGAAAAACCTGTTATCGAGTATAGCAGCGGCAAGCATGAACGCCGCCGAGCCGAGGGCAGCGGCCGCAGCCGTGTTCCTATATCCCGTTTTGCTTGGAACTTTTCCAGAGAGGACCGCGAATCCATAGAAGCCGAGGTTTAGTATGCCGGGCACCGCGGCTGCCTCAGGTGTGGACATGCTGTATCGCTGGCGGAGAAAAGGCGTTATCGCAGAGATGCCTACACGTGTTCCATGGCTCCAGAACCATGAAACCCAGGTAAGCAAGAGAGCTGCGAATTTTTTCCTCATACCATTTCAGCTCAGTAGTTTGACAAATTCCTCTAAGCTGGTTACAGGCATTCTGCAGCTATAGTTTTCGCAGACATAGGCGGTCACAGGCCCCTTGGCTGGTTTGTCGGCCACGAGGCTTGTATATTTCTGCAGCATCTCCCGGTTGCCGTTATGAACCACGACAACGCTTCTAAACGGCTTGAACTCTCTATACAGGTGAGCCAGATATGGTTGCGCATCCTGCAGCGACTCCGTGACCAGCACAACCCCCATCCTACTCTTATGGAAACCCGCCAACACCGTGATAAGCCCTGTGTGTTCAGCCGGCGCCGCCTCAAGCCGGGAAGCGAAGCACTTAAACGTCTCCTCAACATATTGGAGATACTTGGTTTCTCCGGTGAGTTCGGAGAGTTTTAGAAGTGCGGCTGCGGCCAATGTGTTTCCCGATGGTATGGCGCCATCATAGGCATCTTTTATCCGCGTAACTTCGGCCACATCCTCCACAGTGTAGTAGAAGCCTCCGTCGACATTGTCCCAGAAAAGCTCAACCATCTTATCCGCTATATCGACAGCCACCGCGAGATATCTTGGCTCAAAGCTAACCTCAAAGACGTCAAGCAAAGCGTTGACCACGGCAGCGTAATCGTCGAGAAAACCGTTGATGAATGCTCCGTTTTTGTATATGCGGTGAAGAGTGTTGTCAAGCCACATGTTGGAGATGATAAAGTCCATGGTTTTCACGGCGGCGTCAAGGTAACGCTTTTCACCAGTGGCGCGGTATCCTGTGCAGAGTGCTGAGACAGCCAAACCGTTCCATGCCGCTATTATTTTGTCGTCGACAGCTGGTGCCGGCCTTTCCCTCCTTGCATCCAGTAGCTTGCTCCTGATCTCCTCAAGCATTTGTTTCAGTGTAGTCTCTTCCACTCCCAGCTCGGCGGCAAGGTCCGCGGTCCTCTTACGCATAGTCAAAATGTTTTTCCCATGCTCGAAGTTGCCCGTGTCTGTTACGGCGAAAATTTTCGCAGCAATCTTCGCCAACTCGGGGCCGAGAATCTGCTCCAATTCACTTAGTCTCCACACATAGTATGCACCTTCTCCCTCGGCGCTGTCTGCGTCCACCGCCGAGAAGAAACCTCCCGATGGAGCCATCATCTCATTCATCAGCCAGTCAAGAGTCGATTCTCCAACCTCTCTGTAGAAACTGTCTCCTGTGATAAGGTGGTGTTGCATGTAGACGCGGGCTAGCAGGGCGTTGTCGTAGAGCATTTTCTCAAAATGTGGCACCAGCCATACACGGTCGGTCGAATATCTGAAGAAGCCGCCCCCAAGATGGTCACGTAGCCCGCCGCGAGCCATGTTCTCGAGAGTAGTTGAAACCATGCGGACAGCGGCTGACTCCTTCTCCAACACACTGTAGACCTGTAGAAAGTCGAGATACACTGGCATGGGGAACTTGGGTGCTCCGCCGAAGCCTCCGTAAAGGCTGTCGAAGGATGTGGCGAGGATATCGAAGGCTGTGACGACGAGGTTGTAGGAAGGTGTGGAGACGGATTTTTCAGTGGTGTAGAATGATTTGAGTAAGCTGACGTTTTGCTCAGCAGCCTCCATAATCTGCTTGGGGTCTTTCCTCCAAAGCTCCGCAACTCCCCGCAGTATTTCGTCGAGACCCCGTAAACCACCCCTCCTCCTCGGCGGAAAATATGTTCCTCCGAAGAATGGTTTCAAGTCGGGTGTGAGGAAAATGGTGAGAGGCCATCCACCGTGTCCAGTCATCATGATAACGGCCTTCATGTAGAACTCGTCTATGTCCGGCCTCTCCTCACGGTCCACCTTAACAGGCACAAAATAGGTGTTGAGAAGCTCAGCAATTTTCTCGTCCTCGAAAGATTCCTTCTCCATGACGTGGCACCAGTGGCATGATGAGTATCCTATGCTGAGGAAAATGGGCTTATTCTCTTCCTTGGCCTTCCTAAGAGCTTCTTCACCCCATGGATACCAGTCTACAGGGTTGTAGGCATGCTGCAGGAGATAAGGGCTCCGCTCGTTGATTAGCCGATTGGGCTTATGCATGCCGTCAGACATGTTTATCCAGCTAAAGAGCATATTCATATAACTTGGCTTCTCGTCGGTGATAGGGCTGAGCGTGCATGGATATCGAAAGAAGGCTTGAGCTAATCATGAGGCAGCCGACAGAGGAGGTTCTAACACCCGAAGAGCTACGGACTCTTCTCGAGACCGAGTCCTCCCCAGTCGCCTATGATGGCTTTGAACCAAGTGGGCTGGCCCACATCCCCTTCGCCCTTCTCCGAGCCATCAAGCTTCGCGATATGCTCGAAGCAGGGTGCCGCTTCAAGCTTCTGCTGGCGGACTGGCACGCGGCAATCAATAGGAAAATGGGCGGCGACCTCGAGAAAATCAGGAAAGTAGGTGAATATTTTGTAGAGGTGTGGAAAGCATCAGGCATAGACACTAGCCGCGTCGAAATTGTCTGGGCGAGCGACTTGGCCTCCGACAGAGACTACTGGCGTCTCGTCATCGAGGTGTTGCAGAACACAACTCTGCGCCGTGTTCTCAGATGCCTACCCATCATGGGCCGGAAAGAGGGTGAACTGCAGGAGGCTGCCCAGATGCTCTACCCCGGTATGCAGGTCGCGGACATATTCAAGCTCGAGGCCAAAATATGTCAGCTCGGGCTCGACCAGCGGCGAGCCAACATCCTCGCCCGAGAACTTGGGCCAAAACTCGGGTTCTGGAAACCTGTTGCCGTGCATCACCACATGCTCATGGGATTAGAGGGCCCGACGGGTCCCAAAGGTCTCGAGGAAGAGGAGAACCTCGACATCCAGATAAGCTCTAAAATGAGCAAAAGCATTCCAGAGTCAAGCATCTTCGTCCACGACGACACCGAAACCATCAAGAGAAAAATAAACAACGCATACTGCCCACCGCGACAGGCAACAGGCAACCCAGTCCTCGAATACTGCAGATACATAATCTTCCCACTCAAGCAAACAATCGTGGTTGAGCGGCCCGCGAAATATGGTGGAGAAATAACCTACACTGACTATCCATCCCTCGAGAAAGACTACACA
Source organism: Candidatus Caldarchaeum subterraneum (assembly GCA_937934305.1). Lineage (GTDB taxonomy): Archaea > Thermoproteota > Nitrososphaeria_A > Caldarchaeales > Caldarchaeaceae > Caldarchaeum > Caldarchaeum subterraneum_E. The sequence goes on along the minus strand of CALHAG010000008.1, from coordinate 43,592 downwards.
GAGGGAAAACTTCATCCACTCGACCTCAAAAACACCGTCGCACGCTACCTCGACGAACTCCTAACACCGATAAGAAAATGGTTCGAGACCAATCATCATGCAAAAGAGCTGTACGAATTTGTCAGGTCGCAGGAAATCACAAGATGAGCAAAAACGGTTTTCAAGCATAGATGTTCGTCAATTGCTTATCATCATCTTTGGCCGGGAGAAGAAAGGATATAATATGCATTATGAGTGATTGAGGTCATGACTATTGTGGAGCAGAAGGGAGCTTCAAAGGGTTTGAAGATAAATCGTTTCTACACCGATGGACGTGATGTCTTCTCCTACTTCAAGTGGGAGAGGAGGACTTCTCAAATAAGGGACTTGGCTGGCAACGTCATTTTCGAGATGAAAGATGTCGAGGTCCCCAGCTTCTGGTCGCAGGTGGCGACCGACATTCTTGCGCAGAAATATTTTCGGAAAACAGGTGTTCCCCAGTATGACGAATACGGTAACCCGATTCTCGACAAAGACGGCAAACCCGTGCTGGGGCCTGAGAGGTCACTTAAACAGGTTGTTAGGAGACTGGCCGGTTGCTGGAGATACTGGGGAGAACGGTTCAACTATTTCGCCTCACAAGAAGATGCACAAGCTTTCCAAGACGAGATAGAGTATATGCTGATAAGCCAGATATGTGCGCCTAACTCTCCGCAGTGGTTCAACACAGGGCTTCACTGGGCCTACGGCATAACTGGCCCACCCCAGGGCCACTACTACTATGATGAGGAGCTTAAACAGGTTGTTCCTTCGAAGGATGCCTATTCGCGGCCACAGGCGCATGCATGTTTCATCCTCTCCATCAAGGATGACTTGGTTAACCCGGGAGGCATCATGGATACATGGGTTAAGCAGGCTCGTATCTACAAGTATGGAAGCGGCGAGGGCTGCAACTACTCTACTTTGAGGGCCAAGGGTGAGCCTCTTTCGGGTGGAGGTGTCTCAAGCGGTGTTATGTCGTTCCTCAAGGTTGGAGACGCCGTGGCCGGCTCCATCAAATCAGGTGGGACGACGCGGAGAGCGGCCAAGATGGTTGTGCTAAACATCGACCACCCTGAGATAGAGGATTTCATCGACTGGAAGATGAAGGAGGAGCAGAAGGTCGCCGCGTTGGTTGCCGCAGGATATTCACCTGATTTCGAAGGCGAAGCATACCAAACCGTTTCGGGCCAGAACTCAAACAACTCTGTCAGAGTTACTAACGAGTTTATGCGCGCCGTTCTCGAGGACAGGGACTGGGCGCTTATACGGAGAACAGACGGCAAACCCGCCAAGTTTGTCAAAGCCCGTTATCTCTGGGAGAAGATTGCGAAAGCTGCTTGGGCTTGCGCAGACCCAGGTCTACAGTTCGACACCACGATTAACGAGTGGAACACCTGTCCCGAGACCGGTAGAATAAACGCAACCAATCCCTGCTCGGAGTTCAACTTCCTCGACAACACAGCCTGCAACCTCGCATCCCTCAACCTCGTAAAATTCTACGACGAGGAAAAAGGTGTGTTCGATGTGGAAGCCTTTAGACACGCTGTACGGCTTTGGACGATAGTGCTTGAGATAACGGTTGGGATGGCTCAGTATCCCAGCCCAGAGATTGCGGAGATGAGCTACAAGACTAGGAGTCTTGGCCTCGGGTACGCCAACCTTGGCGGATTGCTGATGAGAATGGGGTTACCTTATGATAGTGACGAGGGCCGCGCAGTCGCCGCCGTTATAACGGCTTTGATGACCGGCGAGGTTTATGCGACATCTGCGGAGATAGCGAGTATTGCGGGCCCGTTTGAAGAGTTTGAGAAAAACCGTGTCCATGTTCTCAGGGTTTTGAACAACCACCGTAGAGCCATTTACCAAGCCAAGCCCCATGAATATGAGGGACTTGAGATTAAGCCGCATCTACCACCGCTTGAGCTGGCTCCAAAGTATCTTCTCGATGAGGCGAGGGCCAGCTGGGACCGTGCTGTCGCGATGGCGGAGAAATACGGCGTCAGAAACGCTCAGGCAACCCTGATAGCGCCGACGGGGACAATTGGGCTTTTGATGGACTGCGACACTCTCGGCGTAGAGCCGGACTTCTCCCTCGTGAAGCTGAAGAAGCTGGTGGGCGGAGGCTATTTCAAGCTTGTCAACAGGTCTCTTGAACCCGCTCTGAGAAAACTGGGGTACAGCGAGAAACAAATCAGAGACATCATAGAATACGTAATCGGGACAAACACTTTACACGGCAATCAGCCCATCAACTACAACTCGTTGAAGAAGAGGGGATTGACAGAGGTTGAGTTGCAGAAGATAGAGCAGCTACTGGTGTCGGCTACTCGTTTGAGTGATGTCATCAACCCGCATACACTCGGTGTCGAAGCCATGAAGAGACTCGGCATCCCCGAGAATGTCTACAAGAGACCGGACTTTTCACTGCTCAAGTATCTCGGCTTCAGCGACGATGAGATTAGAGTTTCGGAAGATGTTATCTGCGGCTCCTTGACGGTGGAGGGTGCGCCGCATATCAAGCCCGAGCACATTCCAGTGTTTGACTGCGCTGTTCCAGCGGGGCGGAAGGGTAAACGCTTTGTCCACTACAGGGCACATATCTTGATGATGGCCGCTATCCAGCCGTTTCTCAGCGGAGCGATAAGCAAGACTGTGAACATGCCTAACGAGGCGACGGTGGAGGATGTGGCTGAGGTTTACATGGATGCGTGGAGGCTTGGACTAAAGTGCATAGCCATCTACAGGGATGGGAGCAAGCTTTCCCAGCCCTTGACAACAGCTAAGAAAACCGAGGAGCAGGCGCCTCGACCGGTTCGCCGCCGTCTACCCGCTGAGAGAAAAGCCATCACACACAAGTTCAGGGTCGGAGAACAGGAAGGATACATAACGGTCGGACTCTACGAAGACGGTACACCGGGCGAAATATTCATCAAGATGGCTAAGGAGGGAAGCACTCTAGCAGGTTTGATGGATTCCTTCTCAATCGTGACCTCGATAGCTTTACAGTACGGTGTTCCTTTGCGTGTTTTGGTTGAGAAGTTTATACACACGCGGTTTGAGCCCATGGGCTACACCGACAACCCTCAGATACGTTTCGCGAAATCGGTTGTGGACTATGTTTTCAGATGGCTTGCGCTGAAGTTTCTGCCGGAAAGCGAGATAGCTGAGCTGGGCATATCCGAGGCGCCTATTGAGACGCCGGTTGTTGCAGGAGAAGAGACTTTGAAGAGAGTTTCCGCGACACCTGCGCCCGATGCCCCCGCGTGTAGAGAATGCGGAAGCATAATGGCCAGAAGCGGCAGCTGCTACGTCTGCACCAATTGCGGAGCCACAACGGGCTGCTCCTGATTATCTTAAAAAGCCGCTGTAGAACCGAATAAACGAGTCTCGATGATAGACTTCACCCCATCCCTAAACGCCCTGATAATTTTCACACTCCTCTCACCTGTTTTTTCACTGGTTGGCAGAGGTTTGAACAAGCCAAGAGTTGTTGAGGTATACACCGCTGTAGCCTTGGCGGCTGCGACGGCTATTGCCTTGACTCAGGCTTCGGAAATTTTCGCGGGAAAGGTTTACACAGTTTCCTACGGGTCTCCGGGCTCGCAGATATACGTGGATGGCCTCTCGATATTTCTTGCATTAATCTTCCTAGTTGTTGGTCTGCTTTCGACTTTGTTTTCCTTCGGCTACGTCGAGGAGCGTAAACCCGAGTTCTACCCCCTTCTGATGATTTTGGTGACGGGGTTGGTGGGAGTGGTTTACTCAGGCGACCTCTTCACCTTCTTCATTTTCTGGGAGATGATGTCAATCTCCTCATACCTCCTCGTCGCATTCAGGTACAGGACGTGGGAGGCTGTGGAGGCCTCGCTAAAGTACCTCATAATGAGCGCCGCGGGAGCTGCCGCGATACTTTTCGGGATGTCGCTGATGTATGGCCTCGCAGGCACCCTTGAGCTGACTAGGCTCGGAGAGGCCCTCGCGTCACAGGCTGTTGCAGCCGAGCCATGGGCTTATCTCGCAATCGCTCTACTCATCACAGGGTTCGGCGTCAACGCAGCGATGGCTCCGTTTCATTCTTGGCTCCCCGACGCTCATCCGGCGGCACCCAGCCCAATCAGCGCCATGCTTTCTGGCGTGGTGATCAAGGCGGGTGTTTACGCGATGATAAGGGTGTTGATGGGAGTGTTTACGCCGAGTCTCTTCGGTTGGCAGCTGGGGTTGGCTGTTTTCGCCGTCTTGACCATGTCTTTGGGGAACCTGTTGGCGCTTATGCAGGAAGATGTCAAGAGGTTGCTGGCCTTCAGTTCCATAGCGCATATCGGCTACATCGTATTTGGTATAAGCATAGCGACTGTTACCGGGTTAACGGGCGGAATATTTCATGTTCTCAACCACGCTCTCATGAAGGCTCTGCTCTTCCTCGGGGCTGGAGCATTCATACACGCGGCTCAGACACGGCGATTAGATGACCTAGCTGGAATCGGTAAGAAACTGCCTCTCGCAGCCACCTGCTTCGGCATAGGCGCCTTCTCGCTAGCCGGCATACCCGGTCTAAACGTCTTCTGGAGCGAGTTCACCATAGTCACGGCAGCCCTACAAGCAGGCGGCATCTACTCAATCCTAGCCGCGGTCATGATAATCAACATCTTGGTCAGCGTAGCATACTACATGAGACTCGTCCAAACAATTTTCCTCAAAGAACCATCCAATACACTCCAAATCAAAAAGCCGGTGACAATGGGTATGCGGTTCTCACTACTAGTACTAGCGGCATCAGCAATAGTCATAGGCGTCTACCCGACACCCTTCCTTGACGCAGCCCTAACAATCTCCACCATCTTAATGGCTTAGACTTAAGAACAGCTTAAACCATAGCATAGCGGTGACCAAAGCAAAACCTCTCCAAAAAAAGGATGACACGAGAGACAAGGTTCTCAGAAGCATTACAAAGTTTGCTGAAACACTCATCAAGAGCATTGAGCGTGGAGAATTTCCTGAAGTAGCCATCCCGGCTAGAACAACATCCAACATCGAATACAATCCTCAGCTCAGACAATATGTGCTAGGGGAGCGGAAGATTGTTAGAACAGCCAGAAACATCAAGCATCTTCGGCCGCTTGCTCAGCTCAGCTGGATGGCCATGTTCGCATCACAGCTCATACGCTCAAGAAAAACCAGCACCCTGAGAGACGCGTTCTACAACGCCCTCGGCTACGAAGTAGACTTTGAGGACCAGCAGGAAAGCGACGAAGCGGTCACAGAGCTCGAAACCATCATAGGCACTGTGCGCGAAGATTTTAACATCTATCCCGAGGAGCGTTCAAGCGTCTTCGGCCCCCTGACGATAGAATATGATGTGCCGGGCTATGAGGGAAGGAGGCTGGACCTCACAACAATTCCGGACGGAGCTATGATAGGGCCAGCCATGACCACGGCCAAGTTCGTAAAAACATCCGCCAAACAGGTTTTCGTGGTCGAGAAAGGCGCGATATATCAGAGGTTTCTCGAGGAAAACGTGCCATCCAAGTATAAGGCGATAGTTGTGCATACAGCGGGTCAAGCTCCACGGGCCACGCGAAAATTCATACGAAGACTCAACACGGAGCTGGGGTTGCCTGTCTACATCTTCACCGACGCCGACCCATGGGGTATGCATATAGCGAGCGTCATAGTCTTTGGCTCAGCCCTCTCCGCACATGTCAGAGAACTAAACGTACCCGACGCTGTCTGGGCCGGCCTCTGGGCCAGCGACATAACAAAGTATAAACTCCCCGCCATGAAGTTCAACGACGAAGACATTCGCCGGGTAGCTGAGCTGGAGAAAGACCCCCGCTATCTCTCAGACCCCTGGAAACGTGAAATAAGCAACTTCAAAAAACTGCAGAAAAAAGCGGAGCTCGAGGCACTCAGCCGCTACGGACTCGAATACATAGTGTCCGACTACCTGCCCGAGAAGCTCGCTGAGCTGACAAAGTCATGAGACTCGTCGAGGGCCATGGTGCGCTGCTACTCGAAAAACCAGTTAAAACACTTGCAGTCGCTGACCTCCACCTCGGGTTTGAGGAGGAGCTTCGGAGCAAAGGCGTCCGCGTCCCTCTCCAAAGCATCAAAATAGTCGAAGAATTAGTGTCAGTAATAAAGTCGACGGGGGCGAAAAGACTGGTTGTGGTCGGCGACCTTAAACACAACGTCCAAGGCCCTTCAAGGCTTGAGTACGAGGTTCTTCCGAGGTTTGTTAAGCCGGTTAAGAGTCTGGTCGATGAGTTGATAATCCTTCCCGGAAACCATGATGGAAAGATTGAGAAAGTTTTGACGGGCCATGCCACGTTATGTAGGGCGGACGGGTTTGTTGTAGAGGAGGAATCTGTCGGGTTTACCCATGGACATGTAAAGCCCTCAATCCAAGTGGCCTCTATGGATGTTATTGTGACAGGACATCTACACCCAGTTCTAAAAATCGGACGTGGCGGCTCATCTGTAAGAATGGGCGTCTGGCTGAAAATCCGAGGTGACAGGAGAAAACTTTTCACAAAGCTTTTCAAAACAGATGCTCCACAGGCAAGTAGCGAGGTCTCCCTCATCATCATGCCGAGCTTCAACAAAATCATGCAGGGAAGATCTGTCACAGAGCTCAGCCAAAGCAGCCTAACAAGAGGCCCGTTACTGAGGTCAGGAGCTTTCCACCTCGAAGAGGCGGAGGTCATAGGGCTCGACGGGGCCTTTCTGGGCACACTTGCAGACCTGCGGAGGCTGGTTAGTTGAACACCGATCTATCGAAGCTGGAGAAAGAGAACCCGGAGCTTTTCCAAGAGGCTTACGAAACCGTGAAGGCTAAGCGTGTAAAGAAGTATGTTTTCAAGCCCGGTGACAGAGTGAGGTGGGTGGTTGTCGGAAAAACACGAGACTATCTTGTGTTACCCGAGGCCGGTTACTGCAGCTGTGAAGACTTTTTCTTCAGAGTCATGAGCCATGAGAAGCCCATGTGCTACCATCTTCTCGCAGTCAAAATAGCCCAGATTACGGAGATATACACGGTCATAGAGGAGACGATTGAGTGGCATGAAAGGCTGATGAATGAATGGGTTTTCTACGAAAAGGCTTAGGGGCTATTGGCGTAGATAATGGTCCCGTCCCTTTAACCAGTCTTCACGCGGTGGTGCAAAAATGTCAAAAGTCACCGTGTCCTCGAGGGCTTCGGCCGCGTGTCCGACGTTTGACGGAATAACGACCACATCACCGTTTTTCGCGACGAGTTCCGTGTTATCGTCGAACCAGAATTTTATGCTCCCTTCAAGAACCACCGTGAGCTGTTCATTCTCATGCCTGTGCATCTGGACACGGGCCCCCTTCTTAAGCAACAGCTTCGCAACCATCACCCTCTCACCTGAAACTATCTTCCTATGAAAATCGTCGCGAACCTTCTCCCAAGCCAAGTCATCCCAACAAACGCTTCGCACCTTAGACATGTCATTCCGAATCCCTGAACAGCTTAAAAATCTTTAAGATACATCATCTAATGCAGCATCTTGGGAGGACCTTGGAACCCCCTGAGAGAAAATATCTGGAGTACAGGACAGGCATGGGCACAATCTACGTGAAATACTCAGCACTGGAGCCTCTCTCCAGGGTAGATGGTGTAATTTTTGACTGTGATGGTGTGTTGATTGACGAGAAGACCTCATATGACAAGGTTATCCAGGAGGTGACCGCTTTTCTGACACATATGTTGACAGGCTACACGGTGGATGCTTCATCTATCAGGCAGGAGACAATCTATGACATAAGGGCAATAGGTAGCTTCAACAACGACGCAAACACTATCCAGCTGCTGGTCGAGTGGCTTGTGGACCGAATTTCGGCTGAGTTGGATGACAAAGTTTGGGAGAGAATGGCTGAGCTTAGGTCGAAAACCTTCACAGAGATGCCTAATATTCTGCAAAGCAGCGGGAATATTTCAGGCCCCCTCGTTGAAAGCTGGTTGAGAGAATTGTCGAGAAAGGTTGCGTCTTTTTCAGGTTCGGCGGCCGGTTTAACGACTTTGGAGGAAAAAATCGGCATAGACATGCAGTTGACGAATATGGTCAAGGATGTGTTGAAACCCGGTGGACGATATGGAGAGAGCCTGTTGACCACTGTTTTTGACGAGGCCTTCTACGGGTCAGAGAATGTTCAGAATGTGAGGAACGCGGGGCCTTTCTTCTCCTTTACCGGAAAGCTTGACGAGGAAAAACTCATAGTCAGCCGCGACACACTCGAAAAACTATCACTGCATGGAATACGGCTGGGAATATGCACGGGACGTGGTTCCTGGGAGACATGGAGAACGCTGGGTGAGTTCAGCAGGTATTTTGTTAAGGAGGCGTGTATGTTCATCAGCGACTACATCAACATAGACCCAGTCAAATACAGTTATCTCGAGAAACCAAGCCCCATCCCTCTCCTCGAAGCTCTCAAAGGACTCGGAGGCGATGAACCTAAGCTATACGTCGGCAACTCGGCAGAAGACCACATAATGTTTCAGAGAGCTCTGAGCAGCCAAGAGAACCTCCTCTTCGCCGGCGTAACTGACAACGACTATAGGCGATTGGACTACATGTTTGAGAACGAGGCCGACCTCATACTGGCCTCGGTCAACCAGCTTGCGAAGGTTTTCCAGCTTTTGCGGGAGGAATAAAGGACCGGTGTATTCAGGAAATTTTTACACAGCCCTTGGTGTCTGGAAATGTTTCAAGAATTTCGAGAACTTTTATCCCCTCTTCATCCAATCCTTGAACCACTTTCTCCACAGCCTTGTCCACAGGCCTCCCCCCCACTTTCCCCGTGTTTTTTACACGGTTGAACAGTAACAGGCGCGAAGGTCCTGCTCCGCTAATAACCATGGCAACACCAAAACCCTTGTAGAGTTCCAGCTTCTCCCTCAAAAGTTTACGGGCATCATAACCACGACCATAGACTCCTGCGTCGGCCCTCGCAGGCTCTACAAGCGGGTCCACTAGAACAGCTCTTAGAAAAAGGTCAACATCTCCTCGGGCAATAGCCGCGGCCGCCAAGGCTGTCTCCGCAGCTATCTTGACATGAACAGAGGTTGACACATTTTGGGGAACAGCTTCTCTCGCGGCCGCGGTTGACTCTTTTTTTACGTCGGGGATTATCAAAACGGCTCCGAGGTTTTCCGGCGGCTTCAGCGATAGGACGCTAAACCCGAATTCGTCTCGATGAGCGATGATGAACCCTCCAAGGAGAGACGCCGCAACGTTGTCCGCATGCTGTCCTGGCTCAGCTGTTGAAGCAAGTTCAACCATCTCCTCCCTTGTCAGCCCAAGTTCAAGCAAAGTGTTGAGTCCATAAACCGCTGCCGCTGCTTCGGCCCCGCTTGCTCCAAGGCCCTTACGAGGTGGAATTGATGCATCTATTGTCAGAGAAAGTTTTTTGCAGATTTTCCTGTAGCGTAGCACAGCCTCGGCCGCCTTCGCCGCGGCGTTCTCAGCCAGGTTGACAGGTATCTCGGAGCAGTACCTACCAATTGCTTTCAGCTCTACCTCAACATCGTCGCTATTCTCGGCAACGATGCTGAGCCTTAGCCTCGGTTTCTCAAGAGCCAGTGAGAAAACATCGTATCCGGGGCCGAGGTTGGCGGAGCTGGCGGGCGCCTCGAAAACGCCGGCGACCACAGGCCCTCACCTAAGGAGAGTCTCTGCTTTTTTCCGCACTTCTTCGACAAACTGGCTGCATGTGGCCGAGCCTCCCAGGTCCATTGTCAGGACAAGGCCCTCTGACAAGACGTTGTACACGGCTCTTTCGAGAACCTCTCCAGCCTCCGTCAACCGCTTATCCTGCTTGAAGCGACCCATCCAGTCCAGCATCATCCTCGCGGCGAGCAATTGACCCGTTGGGTTGGCTTGCTCAGGGTTGAGTGTTGGAGCGGAGCCGTGAACCGGCTCAAACAACCCGAAACGGTCGCCCACGTTGGCTGACCCAGCTATCCCGATTGTGCCAACAACACCTGCCGCGAGGTCGCTTAAAATGTCCCCGAACATGTTGGGTGTAAGAACTATGTCAAATTGCTGAGGATTCAAAACCATCTGGTAAGCGGCGTTGTCCACATACATCTCATCAACAACCACATCACGATAATTTTTGGCAACCTCTAGGCAAACATCTCGGAAAAATCCATAAGCCCTGACAACGTTACTCTTGTGAACAACAGTAACTTTACGGCGCCTCGTCTCCGCCATGTCAAAGGCAACACGGGCGATTCTCTCAGCCGCACGCCGCGAAACAACCAGTAAAGCCACGGCATAATCGACCCCCACATCCTCAACAGATTTGTAGACATCCTCAGTGTTTTCCCTCACGACAACAAAGTCAACCCCGCTCCATTTGCTCCTCACGCCGGGCATATTCTTGAAAGGCCTGATGTTGGCGTAAAGGTCCAGTCTCTGCCGGAGAAAAACTATCACATCTCTCGCTGTCTCGCCTACGGGGCCCTTGAGACATGCATCACTCTTCATAATAGTCTCCAGAGACTCGGGCGGAAGAGCAGAGCCGGTCTCCTCTTTGACCGCATCACCCGCAGGAGCATCGGCGAACTCCAGTTCAACACCCAGCCTCTTACAAAGCCAGTCTACGAGCCGACAGCTCTCTTCAACAATATGGGGGCCTATGCCGTCTCCCTTGATAACGCTGATCCTATACATGGGGCTGAGTTTCCCCAGGCTGGATAAAAAGCATAAGTTTACCGAGTCCATTTAGTATTAGGAATGGCGGCCTTCGAGTCCCTGCATGTCTGGAAAACACCAGAGATACGGGAAAGGCTCGACTGGTATTTCCAAGTGTCGGTGAACAAGCTGCCCGCGAAGTATCTACTGTGCAGACGCGTCCCCATCTACGATGAGCTTGATGGATTAACAGAGGAGGAGCTTTGGCGCCTACATGACAAAGCTGCTTCAGAATTTCATCGTATTCGTCAAGGGATTAGAGAGGGCTCCATCACATTCAAAGAACTCAGGCCCGAGAAGCCTAACCTCCTCGATGTAAAAGCCGCGTTGGTGAAAAAGATGCTTCGCCACTGCAACTTCTGCCGATGGAACTGCCGAGTTGACAGGACGACAGGCGGCAAACACGGGACATGTCAGCTTGAATCCACCACACGTGTCTCAAGCTATTTTCACCACAGAGGAGAGGAGCTGCCGATAAGAGGCACAAAAGGCTCCGGAACAATCTTCTTCACATCATGCAACATGCGATGCGTTTTCTGCCAAAACGCCGACATATCACATGACAAGGACAACGGCGTTGTCTTCACTTCCCAGATGCTGGCGTGGGCCATGTGGCAGCTACGCATGGAGGGATGTCACAACATCAACCTTGTCGGCGGAGAGCCAACCATACATCTCCACACCATCGTCGAAGCCATAAACATGCTCAGGTTTTTCAAAGAAACCTATGCGGAGGCGATGGATGCCAAAGCGGACATATACTATCCCTACAGCCTCGACACAAGAAACGCCTACTACGAAGGGGAGTTCAACACACCTATTCTCTGGAACTCCAACATGTACATGAGCGGGGAAACCATGAAGATACTCCGCGAACTCGTCGACATCTGGCTGCCCGACTTCAAGTTCGGCAACAACAAATGCGCAATATGGCTCTCTCGAACACCATGGTACTTTGAGACAGTTTCACAAAACCATAGACAGATATACGAATGGGGTGAGGACATTGTCATCAGACATCTGGTTATGCCCGGTCACTTGGAATGCTGCACGAAGCCGGTGCTCCGATGGATAGCTGAGAACATGCCAGGCACCCCAGTCAACATCATGGACCAGTATCATCCAGACTGCTACTGCAACCCATCCGACCCGCGTTTCGACAAAAGATACAGCGACATGGCACGGTATCCAACAGAGGAGGAGATATTGGAGTCATATCGATACGCACGGTCGCTGGGCATCAACTTCGAGGAAATAACCTTCGAGAAGTCTCTGCGTTTTCATCCACTGTTTCTCCGTTAAGCTTAATAGAGCTGACGCATGGTTTACGGCCATGGTTAGAGCCTCCCTTGCAGTCGACGCCGAGATAGCTGACGCGCTATCAAAACTGGCTGAAGCTAAGCACATGACACTTTATTCATTGACCAACCAGATTCTCCAAACCTTCGTGGAAATGATGAACGAAAACATTGAGCCTCAAGATGTAAAGGCACTTTTCAGGGCTCATGTTCTACTGAGAGACTTGGACGCGGTGGTGCTCCCCTCAGAGTTCATGGACATGTTGATAGCTGACCTCTACACCGTGAACAAAGAGAAACTTCTTGAAAGGTTTAGGCAGCTTGGAAGAGATGTCGGCAAAGTCCTCAAAGTCTATGCTGCAAGTGTTGAGGAGCTTTTCGAGCTTGCAAAAACCGTCGGACAATTCTTTCCACTCAAACGCCTCGAAGTCAGGCATAAGCAGATGAAGCAATATGAAATAGCTGTGCTGGGCGTAGGAAGTAGGCCCGAGTCAACCCAATGTGTCTATGAATCTGTCAAAGCCATACTCCACGAGTATGGATACAAGACACGCAACGAAACGGTTGGAAAAGGCATCATCAAATGCGATATAGAGCCGATTTAAACTTCAGAGCATAGAAGCGGCTATTATTTAGAAAAGTTAGGTTGGAGACTTGCCGCAACTGGTTTATATCTAGGTAGAGTGACTGGATAATGCCTTGGAGAGTTTGACACATTCTCTATTGAGGGATCATGAGGTTATTTTGAGAGCTGTTGCAAGGCTTGAGAACAGGGTGTCGGAGTGGCGGCGGAGCAAGCGCATAGAACGTGGCAGCCTCGAGAAGTTTATTGAGTTTGCCAAACTGTTCACCGATAGGTGCCACCACGGCAAAGAGGAACGATGCCTTTTCCCATGTATGGAGAAGAGGGGTATACCGCGTGAAGGCGGGCCTATTGGAGTCATGTTGTATGAGCATCAATTGGGCCGACAGCTGATAAGTCGGTTGGAGAAAGCCGCTGAGACATACTTCAGCGATGGCTCAGGACTGGATGAGGTGTTGACAGTTTGCGAAGACTACATCAGCCTGATTAGACAACACATAGCGAAAGAGAACGATATTCTCTTTCCCATGGGCGAGAACGTGGTCACCGAAGAAGATGTCCGCCAAACCCACACATGCTATGAAGAGGTCGAGCTGAGGGAAGTAGGCGAGGAGGAGCATCACAGGCTCGAAAAAGCCGCGGACGAAATCTAACGTAGATTATGCATCATGGCTAACGTCAGGAATATCGAGGCGATGTATAGCACTGTAATCGCTGTTGTGAGGAGAATGCTCGGAAACGCTCCGGAGAGAAACCATCCCACTCTGGCGATGTTTCCCATGTTTAGTAAAATAGCTGGCAGATAGCTCAGGCCCTTGTATGGTATGCGGCCGGTGATGAGGCTTGGGAGAATTATCGGCGAATATGCAAGTATCATGTTTGCTATGAAGCCTACCGTGAATGAGTGGATGAAGCTGTCCCTGAGTAGATACCCTGTCATCGGATGAGTTTCCCTGATTAGCTGCGTGAGCAGTCCAAGTGCCGCTGCCGCGAGGAGCCAGGCCGAGGCAATAGTGTATAGCATCGAGAAATAGAGATATCGCGCCCTGTCTCTCTCAGCCATCCTATCAAACAACACCCCACTTGTAATTCTGTGAAAAGCATTGACAGAAAAAATCCACAAAGCCGATGATGCGAGGAAAAACACAGATGATAGAGTTTCGTAGAGATGGTTTCCGGTGACCGCTGCAGCTAATGCGGAGAAAATAGTGAGGAGCTGTGTGGGGGTGAGCATCCATGATAAACCTCTTCGCAAAAGAGTGTCTATGCGGAAGCGCACGGTCTTGATGCCTATGCCGAAGACCATGGAGGCCGGTGCACCGTACAATCCTAGCTGCACCATTCCTTCTCTCGAGAATGGGTTGAAACCCGATAGCTCAAGCCAGCCATGAACCGCTACCGTGACAGACATCGAAATCATCGAGAGAATAATTAAGGGGTCGGCGGGTGCGAGATATCCTCTCGGCCTGCCGACAATCTTCACAATATAGACGGTCAACGCCGAGGCTCCCAAGCTTGCCAGCAAAAATCCAAGAAAATTGAAAGGATACACTAAAACTGACAATACAATGCCTCCCGCGAGAAGAGAAACCGAAACCTGCCGCATCCTCACATACCTCTGAGGAGAAAATTCTCTGAACCTTGGGACCAGTATGGCTGCTACAGAGGCTATGAACGTGTAGACGAAGCCGTAAAGCACCAGCTTAGGATGATGTATGACAAGCTGAGTGAACATCCTTGAACCGGACAAAGACAGCAGCCAGAACGCTCCAAGCAAAACCCCAAACACCCCCGCTAAAGTAGCCAAAGCAATGCCGGGGACAGCAACCCGCCTAGAGGCCCAAAGCCTCTCCCGCATAATCTGTTAACCCTCCGACACGATTAAAAAGTTCATAAGCAGCGCCCAGGCCGGGATTTGAACCCGGGTCCGCCGGGCGACAGCCGGCGATGCTAACCTGGCTATACCACCTGGGCCCCCAACTTCAGCCGACTGTGGTGCTTTATTTATGTTATGCGTGAAATGTGGGAAAACTGTCATTTGCCTCAATGTCAGTTATGAACAAAACGTTTATACACATCTGATGTTCATTTATTTTTGAGGAAAAATGTTGAAAAGGTCGCCTTTAAATCGGGGAGAATTTCTAGCTGCCCTTGCTTCGCTGCTGTTGCTTGGACTGGTGATTGGAACTATTCCTGCGCAGGCGCAGCAGGTTCCGCGTGGTCCTTGGGTGGACGAAGTAAGCTTCTTCATCGAACAAGACCAGGCTAAGGCAATTGACATGCTTCAGAAGGGAGAAATGCATGTCTACTTCAGGGACTTGAGAGACCCGGAGCTTTTCAGGAGGGTCAGGGAGTCACCCGACCTCTGGTACATCTACTCCTACGGTCTATTCTATGAGTTGACCTTCAACCCCGTTGGCCCAGAGTTTCCTGCTACCGGGAAGCTTAACCCATTCAGTGTACCGGGAATAAGAGAAGCTATGAACTATGTCATCGACAGGGACTACATAGCCAACGAGATAATGGGTGGCTTAGGTGTCCCGAGATACACAGCTCTCACACCTGCTTTCCCAGACTACGCGAGATACGCCGACACCATCAAGCAAATCGAGAAGGAGTATGCGTACAATTTCGAAAAGGGGCGCCAAATCATCAACCAAGAGATGACGAAACTGGGAGCTGAGTTACGTGAGGGCAAATGGTACTATAAAGGCGAGCCTGTAACCCTGATATTCCTAATAAGAGTCGAGGATCAGAGGAGGCAGATAGGTGACTACGTGGCTTCGCAGCTTGAAAAGCTTGGCTTCACAGTTGATAGACAGTATAAGACCAGCAGAGAGGCCTCACCGATATGGTTGAGGGGCAACCCAGCCGATGGAAATTGGCATCTCTACACAGGCGGCTGGATAGCTACAGCTATTGACAGAAACGAGGGGGGAACCAACTTTGGTTTCTATTACACGCCGAGAGGTCAGCCCGTGCCGTTGTGGCAGGCCTACAAACCTGACCCAGAGTTCGACAGAGTCGCTGGCAAGCTTTGGAACAACGACTTCGCCACGATAGAGGAGAGAGATGAGCTGGTCACCAAGGCTCTGTGGCTGTCGATGAGAGACTCGGCAAGAGTATGGGTTATTCACCAAATAGCTCCATGGCCTGCAAGAAAAGATGTTGTTCTAACATATGACCTGGCGGGAGGATTCTCCGGCGCGAGGCTTTGGCCCTACACAATTAGATTCAGCGACAGAGTAGGCGGCTCCGTTAAGATAGCGTCGACAGACCTTCTTGTAGACCCTGTCAACCCTGTCGCAGGAAGCAACTGGATTTACGACATGTTCTTCATAAGAGCTACGTCCGACCCAGCACTCATGCCCGACCCTTACACAGGGCTCTACTGGCCTAACAGGATAAAGAACGCAGAAGTCTATGTCACATTCGGAAACCCCGTAGGCGCCACGCTTGACTGGGTAACTCTGAGGTTTGTTCCCGAGATTAGGGTTCCTGAAGATGCATGGTATGGTTGGGATGCTGAAAAACAGGAGATAATCACCGCGCCATCCGGAACCACCGCAAAAGTCAAGTCAGTGATATATTTCGAGGACGACCTGTTTAAGAGAAAATTCCATGACGGCAGCACGTTCTCCTTAGCCGACATAGTCTACTCCTACATACTGACCTTTGACAGAGCCGACCCGAAGAGCCCATTGTACGACGAATCATACGTCCCAGTCTTCGAGGAGTTCAGAGCTGTATTCAAGGGTCTAAGAATAATAAGCGAGGACCCGCTGGTGATAGAAGTGTACTCTGACAGGACCTACCTTGACGCTGAATGGATTGCGAATGAAGCCGCTTCATGGTTCTTCACAGATTACGCCCAAGGACCCGGTCCATGGCATGTCGTTGCTGTTGGTGCTTTGGCTGAGGAGGCTGGGGAGCTCGCGTTCTCCGCCGACAAAGCCGATGCACAGAAGGTAGAGTGGATGAACCTGCTAGCAGGCCCTTCACTACCCGTCCTCGCGGCCCAGCTAGACAAAGCAATCGCGCAGCAGTACATCCCGTATGAGAAGGTGCTCGGACAATATGTCACGAAGGACGAGGCGGTCAACAGATACCAGAACCTCAAGAGATGGTACCAGAGCATGGGCCACTTCCTCGTAGGAAATGGTCCCTTCTACATAGAGAAGGTCGACCCAACCGCCAAGGCAGTGGTGATAAAGGCATTCAGGGAATTCCCAGACACAGCTGATAAATGGGCACGGTTCACCAAACCCATCATCCCAGAAGCCAAGTTCACAAGTGTTCCATCAGCCGTGGAGCAGGGATTCCCCTCAGAGCTTAAGCTCTCGGTCACTTTCGGAGGACAACCATACAGAACCGATGACATCGCATACGTCAAGTACATCCTGTCAAGCCCCGCAGGTGTTTCGGTCGGGTTCGCTGAACCAGTGACAGACGGTGAATGGCGCATAATCCTCAAGCCAGAAAACACCTACGCAATGCCGATAGGCACGGCATCCATAGAAGCGATTGTTGTCTCGAAACTCGTCGGAGTCCCCGTATCGGCAACAGCATCCCTCAACGTCCTCAGCTTTAGAGACTCTATGCTTAGCGAGATAGCCAAAGCCAAAGCAGACGCCGACTCGAAGATCGCAGGCCTCAGGTCATCGATCGACAACTTGAACAACCAGCTAAACAACGTCAACACATCACTCCAGGGAGTGCAGGGCTCCATCACGCTTGCAACGGCACTCGCCGCAGTAGCGATAGTCTTGTCACTCGCCGGCATAGGGTTAACGTTCGCAAGGGGAAGAAGAGCCGCAGCACAGCAAAAGAGCTGAAGAAACAAAACCCTTTTTTCAAACTCTTTCATTTTTTAAACAGGGTATGCAGGTAAAGCGTATAGCTCTCTACTTAGCCAGACGGGGGATAGTGTTATTTCTGACGGTAGTGGCAGCGGTGTATGTAACTATACTTATAGCCAACATGGGTGGATACGTTGACGAGATAATCAAGAGCGAGGTCCTCTTCAGAGTCTCCACATCAGTATACCAGAACCCTGCCTACAGGGGTTTGAACGAGACGGCTCTAAAGAAACTCGTCACAGAACTCTATGAAAACGAGATAAAAAGGCTGGGATTTGACCAGCCATTTTTCATAAGGAGCTTCAACTACTTAGCAGACGCGTTGACGCTCAACCTTGGAAGAGCGCTCTTCCTCAGCAGCGACAGCGGCTCCAGAAACGTTAGAATAATCCTCATGGAGCGGCTTCCTAACACAGTCCTACTCTTCACTACAACACAGCTCATACTCTTCTTCATCGGATTATTTGGCGGACTATACCTCAGCAGAAAATACGGCTCGAGAACCGATAAAATAGTTTCACTGCTGGCACCTTTCTCAGCCCTTCCCGGCTGGTTCTACGGACTATTCCTCATCATTATCTTCGCCTCGGTCCTCAGAATTCTCCCATATGGCGGGATGGTGGACATACCTCCTCCGACAGATAGATTCGAGTACGCACTCAGCGTCCTCCGACACATGATACTACCGATAATGTCCTGGCTCATCGCCTACAGCTTCTTCAACATATACACCAGAAGAACATTTTTCCTAATTTTTTCAAAAGAGGATTTCGTCGAAGTAGCTAAAGCGAAGGGTCTCCCAGAGGACTTGGTGAGACGGAGATACATACTTAGACCCACGCTTCCACCCATCGTGACAGACCTCTCCCTCACCCTCATAGCTTCTTGGACAGGCGCAGTGATAACCGAGACAGTCTTCAACTGGCCAGGAGTAGGTAGGCTCTTCTACGAAGCCGCAGCATTGTTCGACACACCCGTAATCGTCGGACTTGTAGTGATATATGCCTACTTACTCGCCATCACAGTGTTTGTCCTAGAACTTGTCTACGCAATCCTAGACCCCCGTATTAGAATAGGTGTTTCATGATGTCGTCGATCATAGCTGAGGGCCTAAAGTCTGTCGCATCCTACAAATCAGCCCTAATCGGTGCAGCCATTATCTTGATGCTCGTGGGAATATCAATATACACAGTCGCGGCTATACCTTATGACGAAGCTGTTAGGCTGTGGAGGGCTGGAGAACAGACATGGATAGAGGCGCCTAGAAACGCATACCCAACCTGGTACTCTTACATACTTCAAAAAAGGCTGCCGGAGACCATCATCAAGGATTCATCAAAACCAGAGCTAGGGGTCAACAAGGTTATCGTCCCAGCGGGCGAAACAATAAAGGTCCTCAGAATAGAGATGTCCTTCGCGTTCGACTACGACGATATCCCTTCCGAGATCAACATATTCTACACCGTGAGATATAACAAATCAGCTCCCCAGATAACGATGACATGGATAAAACCTGATGGTACAGAGATCGAGCTTCGGAAATTCAATCCAGGTTCCGACGGCGCCTACTACCTGAGCGTGGACGCGTCCCTAGCTTCCAGAGAGGTTGAGAGGCTGGTAAACAAGTTTGGCCAGAGACCATCCTATGAACTAACTCCAACTGTCTCATTATTCGCCGTGGAGGACCGATCTATTCTTGAAAGAGACACGGTCACCGTGATGAAGGGTGTTTACAGGCTGTCTGTTGAGGGGCTTCTCCTAGACCCGCAGAGCGACTTTGACCTAAAGCTAGTTGTTTATGGAAAGGTTTACGGCTGGGCTGGAACCGACCACCTGCGACGCGATATCGGGATAGCGCTCCTCTGGGGTACACCGATAGCTCTCACCTTCGGCCTCATAGCCTCGGTCTCTATAGCCTTGATTCAAATGGCTATAGGTGCTGTCAGCGCCTGGTTCGGCGGAGTTGTTGACAACTTTATCCAACGCGTCACCGAGGTCTTCATCGTGCTGCCTTTCCTCCCAACACTGATAATGGTCTCAACATTGTATAAAATCGATATCTGGACCATACTTCTCGTCGTGATAATTCTACTCTCTTTCGGACCCGGTGTGAAAAACTACAGAGCTGTTTTTCTACAGCTCAAAGAGTCACAATACATCGAGGCGGCTAAAGCCTTCGGAGCTGGCGCTCCGAGAATAATCCTCCTACATCTAGTGCCTAGGGTAATACCCACCATGATACCGGCAATAGTCTACTCTGTTGCAGACTTTGTGTTCCTAGAGGCGGCCTTAGCAATATTGGGCATAGGTGATCCACGGACACCTACATGGGGCAAGGTCATAGAGGACTCTTTCTACGGCGGCGCCTTATTCAAGGGTCTCTACTACTGGACACTACAGCCAGCGTTTTTACTGCTGATAACATCACTGAGTTTTGCACTCGTCGGTCTGACGTTGGACAAGATATTTAACCCGCGGCTTAGAGAGGTGTGAGATAATTTGCTAAACAACGAGTACATCGAGGTGTTGGTCGGCGGCTTGATGATGGTGATTGCGGTTGCCGTAGCGTTTTTCATGGTTATCGGGTTCCTTGAGAAGGATTTGCTCATCAGCTTCGTAACCTATGCAGCATCGCTGGCAGGCTTTGCGATAGGGCTTCACGGCATCTTTATGATTCACAGAACCAAGGAGTGATTTTACATGGATGATATTGAGCCTAATGACGCTCTATTATCGGTTAAAAACCTAGTCCTCCATTTCACTACCTCCCGCGGGATAGTGAGAGCTGTTGACGGAGTCTCTTTTTCGGTAAGGCATGGAGAAACGCTTGCCCTCGTGGGTGAAAGCGGTTCAGGAAAATCCTCCACAGCACTGGCCATAATCAGGCTTCTTCCCAGAAATGTGGCAGCATACAGAGGTTCAATAATTTTCGAGAAAATGGAGCTTATGAATCTAGATGATGAAGAGTTTAGGAAAAGGGTGCGGGTGGGCGGTATATCGATGGTGTTCCAGGGAGCGATGAATTCTTTTAACCCTGTTTTGAGGGTTGGATTTCAAGTGGCTGAGCCACTTATTGTCAATCTAGGGGTGCCGAGGGAAGAAGCTTACAAGAAGGCGGAGGATGCTCTTGAACTCGTGGGGCTGGAGAGATCAGTGGCTCAAAGATACCCTTTCGAGCTTAGCGGCGGCATGAAGCAAAGAGCCCTCATCGCTATGGCCCTTATCACCAACCCTAAGCTTTTGATACTGGATGAGCCGACCTCGGCACTCGATGTAATGACGCAAGCTAACGTGATGAATCTTTTGAAGAAATTGAAGAAGGAGCTTGGCTTGACATACATCTTCATCACACATGATCTTGCTTTGGCGAGCGAGCTGGCTGACAGGGTTGCGGTAATGTATGGTGGGCTGATGGCTGAGCTTGGCCCCTCTGATGAACTGTATCCTAAACCGAGACATCCCTACACCGAGCTTTTGATAAACAGTGTACCTTTTCTTAGACAAGATAAAGAGCCGACATTCATACGCGGCTCTCCACCAGACCCAATAGAACCCCCTATTGGCTGCCGCTTCCATCCAAGATGTCCATACGTCATAAAGGGAAAGTGCGATGTCTCTACACCTCCCATGTTCAAGGCAGACGGCGAACACTGGGCCGCGTGTTGGTTACTGGAGGAAAAATAGAAAATGACCACAGAGTCCCTGGTTAGGACAGAGGAGCTGAGGATATACTTCCCAGTGAGGAAATTCTTTGGCACCGTGGGAGAGGTGAAGGCGGTTGACGGCGTCAACTTATCAATTGGCCGCAAGGAAACTGTGGCGCTGGTGGGTGAAAGTGGCTGCGGAAAAACAACGTTGGGCAGAGCCCTGCTCGGGCTGGTTAAGCCAAAATCTGGCAAAATCTTCTTCGATGGAACAGACTTGACGATTCTGAGTGAAAGGGAACTTAAGCTCATGAGGAGAAGAATGGGAGTGGTTTTTCAGGACCCGTACGCCAGCCTCAACCCTTCCTTCACCGTTTACAGAATCGTGGAGGAGCCGCTTGTCGTCAACAAAATAGGAAGCAAAGAGGAGAGGCGAGAGATGGTTTTGAAGGCTTTGGAGGAGGTGAAGCTTAACCCGGCGGAGTTCTTTGCCTCGAAGTATCCCCACATGCTCAGCGGTGGACAGAGACAGAGGGTGGCTATAGCGAGAGCGATTATCACGAAGCCCGAGTTCGTCGTGACCGATGAACCTGTTTCGATGCTTGATGCATCCATCAGAGTTGAGATACTTCTACTGTTTAGAGAAATACAGAAGAAGCATGGCGTCTCCTTCCTCTACATCACACACGACCTCGCCACAGCAAAATATTTCTCTGATAGGATAGCTATTATGTATGCTGGACGAATTGTGGAGACGGGTCCCACCAAGGCTGTTCTATCAGAGCCTCTCCACCCCTACACTCAGGCTCTTATAGATGCTATACCCGACCCCGACCCCTCTAACAGGTTTGTGATGAGGAAGATTCCACCCGGTCAGCCGCCGAGTCTTGTCAACCCACCTAAGGGCTGCCGTTTTCATCCACGCTGCCCATTCTTCATGCAGGGGAAATGCGACGTCCTGGAGCCGCCGATGTATCGTGTGGGGGTTGAGAGGTTTTCCGCATGTTTTCTGCACGAGGAGAAAGTCACGATTAAATAGACGATGGACATGTGTTGAGTAAACATGTCGGAGGCCTTCTCTAAAGCTTTCAAACACGTGTCGGAGCAGCTTGGCAAAGGTGTTCCCGAGGCTGTGATGATGGAGAAGATGCCCGAGTTCAGGGACGGTGCATTTGTTGTAAATAGATACATCCCAGCCACACCGCCGCTGCTGGGAATGGCTCTCAAAACCCCTATACCGGGCATCACAGCCGCAGAGAACCTTGGAAAAATAGAGAGGTTTGCTAAAAGGAGGGGCCTTAGACTGTTTATAGAAGGCGACAACATCTACCTCGTTGCACGAGACGGTGTGAGAAGGGCTTTGCTGAGGCCCGACCTTTTCGCGGCCACCACTCCACAGCTCTTCGAAAACATAGGCAAAACCTTCTACAACATCTCACCCGACCTCGTCTCCGAGCTTGAAACACAGGAGGGATTCTCCGCCGCGATAGCGAGAATTCTTGCCGACAAGATGCTTGTGACAAAAGCGGTTGTAGCCCTTTTCATCATATTGACACCGGCCCTCTGGATAGCGGTCTCCTCTTTCTTGACGGAGTCGCTTTTCTACCCACGATGGGCCATGATATTGTCAGGAATAGTCGGCATGGGCATAACCGTTTACGTTGTCAGACTCTATTTTAGAGAAAACTTTCCCGAACTGTTTGAGAAAATCGACACAGCGTTGCTCATACCCAATCCGGGTCAGGAGAAAAAGAGAAGTAGGCAGCTACCCCTGTTAAAGAGTGAGCAGTAGATTAAGCCAACACGTTTAAGACAAGGGCCGCGGCGCTCTCTCCTATCACTGTGAGAATGGGCGAAGCGAGGAAACCTAACACGATGACGAGAGCCAGCAGAGGGGACATGGGTGCGGCCATCATCACGCCCGGGTCTCTTCCCTCTACTCTCCCTTCACCAAAGAAAACAGCTCTCACCATTCTTAGATAGTATCCCGCTGTGATGGCGGTGGCGAACACAGCCACAGCGACGGATATGATCCACCCAGCCTCAACTCCTCCCGCGAATATCATCCATTCGCTCATGAACCCGCCCAGCGGAGGGGTGCCGGCTATTGAGAGGCCGCCGACCAGCATAGCTACCGTGGTGAGGGGCATTTTTGAGCCGAGGCCGCCTAGTTTGCGGATGTCTCTTTCATGCACCTCGTGGATGAGCACGCCCGCGGCCATGAAGAGGAGGCTTTTGGCGAAGCCGTGGTTGAGTACGTGGAACAAGGCTCCCTGTACACCAGCGAGGTTCGCCGCCGCAAGCCCGAAGACGATGTAGCCTATCTGGCTGATGCTGCTGTAGGCGAGCAGCCTTTTCACATCTGTCTGCACAAGCGCCATAACCCCGCCCCAAACCATGCTGACAAGCGCTAAGATAGCTATGGGCAGCCTTAGGTCCATCATTGTGAAAGGCATTATTCCGAGGACTAGTCTAGCGACTGCGTAGACACCTGTCTTAATCATCACTCCGCTCAGTAGGACGCTAATGGGTGTGGGTGCCTCTGCGTGGGCGTCGGGCAGCCACGTGTGGAAGGGGAAAACAGCCATCTTAACGGCCGCTCCTATGAAAATTAGCACAGCTATGGATGTGAGAATAGGGCGTAGTGTCTCAGAGGCCAGCATAGCTTTTTCGGAGAGGGAGAAGATGTTCAGGTCGCCGAATACAGCGGCGAGCCAAGCTATGCCGATGAGAAGTGATAGAGCACCCGCGTGTGTAAAGATGAAATATTTGAAGCCAATCAGTCTCGGGTTACCGGTGCCCCAGTACGCTATCAACGCATATGATGGGATGAGCATTAGCTCCCAGAAGATGTAGAAGAGGAAGAGGTTCGAGACAAGGACGACGCCGATCATCCCGCCGACAAATAGCGTCAAAAGCGTGAAGTAGGATGTCAAGCCGTGTTCTTTCTCCATATACTTTCCTGAGTAAACTGTCGCAAGGAATCCGACGAGAGTTATTAGGAGGATGAATGGGTAGCTGAGGCTGTCGAGCACCAGTCCCACGCTGAGGCCGAGAAACGGCACCCACTCATACTCCTCATGGAAACCGACGCCGTTTAAAACCATGGGGGTGAGGCTGAGGAAAACAGCCAACGGGATAAAGAGAACAACTGAGGAGAAGAGGTAGGCTGCCCGCCAAGAAACCACTCTACCCACCAGATACACGAACGGGGTCATGGCGATGGGGAGGAAGACCGCGAGCGATAGAAGGGGAATATCAAGCTGTGTACCGGGCAGCATCATCCATCCAGCCAAAAACTACAATATAATGCTAAGCCAATCCCCATCCATGGCCAAACATATGCACCGTTTCCGAGTTACGCCATACTGCAGCCATAGAAGTCGAATGGACGTTCATAGCATCATCCACACGCTTATTAGGATAGTATTACCCATTATAATTTAGAGACTTGAGCGGTGAGAGACCGCGTCCCGCAGCAGGGGAGCGGTTCAAGACCGGCAACAAAGAATTCGACGAGATAGTGAAGTTTACCGGAGGCAGTGCTGTCCTCGTGCTGGATGAGAGCTTCGCCGAGGGAAGAAACTTCATACAAGCATTGTTCGCGAAAATGCCTATCATGGAAATTATTTCCCCACGCGGTTCCTCTGAGAGCAGGATGTTTCTTCACGTGGAGGTTGACAATCTCCAGTCCCTCTCCATTCAGGTGAACACCGTTAGGAAAACTCATCAACCGATGATTCTCCTACATCTCTATCTCCCCGACATCTTGGTCAAACACGGAGAAGAAAACGTTCTGAGAATGATTAATTTCTGGCTCGACGAGATTAGGAGAAACGGGCATCTCGAATTCTTCATCATACCTAAGCATACTTTCACAGACTTTGAGAGGAAACTCCTCGCCATAGTCGATGGAGCTCTTGAGCTGAGTGTAGAAAGGAAACAATCCGGCTATGAAACATTTTTTACACCCATAAGGCTCTCGGATGATAGACACAATCTAAAACCAGTCTCATATGTGATTGATGACGGTAAACTATTGGTAAGGCCTGAGGTGCAGACTCCTGAATCCGCTCTATCGAGGATAAGGCAGTTGCTTATATCGGGGGAGGAGGTTAAAGTTGTTTTCACAGGTAAACATGCTGGTAAAATATCTTTGAATCACTATTTTTTGTTGAGAGAGGTTTCGGGCTGGAGCCTCAGCTGGGTTGGGGAAGCATTCTGGGACGAGTTGGATGACGTGTTAAAGAGTCTCGGAATCCTATATGACATGGGTGTGGTCAAGTTTGTAACAATTCCTGTTGACAGGTCGTTTCTCAACGAAAAAGTGGACAACTATGGCCAGAAGCTTGCTGTTGTTTTCACGGCTGCGTTTGAGGAGTTAGCCGAGACGACAACAGATTATCTAAACCACGACAAAGATTTGCAACTTGGCCAAGCCCTTAGCTACCTGCGGCAGCTCTATGCACGGCTCTACTCATACTCCCGGTCCTACATGGAGAGCATCTCATTTGACACTCTGTTGGCTAAAATGTTGCGGGAGCAGCTTGGGTTGAAGGCGGATGTTAAGAAGAAATCATCCAAGATTTTTGTGGTGGAGGTGAAGAGCTGCCCCGTATGCGGCGAGTTGGACACCATCGAGAACCAGCAACACTGTCAGGAAACTTTTTCACCGATATTAGTTGGAGCCGCCAAGGCCGTTTTAAAGACTGGTGTAGATGTTTCGGAGATGGAGTGCAGCGGTAAGGGAGGCAAGAAATGCGTCTTCTTAATCAAGGCTCTTAGCTGACGCCGAAAAATACTCTGAGGAGAAGTAGCAGTAGAATTGCAAGGCCGAGGATGAGGCCGCTGATGTTGATGTTGCTCTCGCCTGTCTGGATGCTGCGGAACACTTGGACAAAGGCCACGGTGGCTCTTGAGAGGAAGTAGTTGAAGCCGTCTATCACCTTGACCTCTATGAAGCGGTAGATAATGGAGCCGAGCCTATCAAGGCCGTTGACAAACACTCTATAGTAGAAGGCGTCTATGTAGTAGCGGTTTTCCAGCAATTTGTGCAATCCCGCCCCTAAACCTGATTGTCTAACAGCTGCAGGGTCTCTGACGCCGCCGAGGTAGTATAGGTAGCCCAGGCCTCCGCCTAAGGCGAGGATGGCCGCGGTGGAGGCGTAGGTGGTTAGGCTTACCCCTATTTCGCCGTGTAGCCCGAGGTAGTGGTGAAATTCTTCCTCGAAGAATGGGCCTGTTACGCCTATGAAAACCGACAGGGCCGCGAGTATGATGAGCGGTATTGTCATCACCTTTGGCGCTTCGTGGACATGGTTGTGGTGGCCGTTGCTTGGAGGTGCGAGGAAGACTTTGTAGAGCCATCTGAGGCTGTAAGCCACTGTGAGTATGGAGGCGCCTGTGATGAATAGGTAGACGGGGATGTTAGGGGCCTGCAGCGAGGATTCTATGACTAGGTCCTTGCTCCAGAAGCCGCTGAATAAAGGCACTCCCGAAAGAGACAATATTCCGACTGTTGATGTCCAGAAGGTTATGGGCATACTCTTCCTCAGCCCACCCATTTCATCGAGGTTGTTTGTGTGAACAGCGTGGATGACTGCTCCAGCCGCCAGGAAGAGAAGAGCCTTGAAGATGCTGTGGCTTAGGAGATGGAATGTTCCACCAAACAATCCCGTCTCCGAACCCATGCCAAGGGCCGCGAGCATGAGGCCGAGCTGGCTTATCGTCGAGTATGCAATCACTCTCTTGATGTCGTTGGAGACGAGGCCCATCGTCGCGGCGAAGAAAGCGGTAAATCCCGCGAGCGTTGCAACAACCAGATACCAGTCAGCAAACAACACCGGCGGAAACTCTTCAAAAGGTATCACCGTGTAAATCATTCTAGCGACGAGGTAGACACCGGCTTTAACCATGGTGGCGGCGTGGATGAGAGCCGAGACCGGCGTTGGACCCTCCATCGCATCGGGCAGCCATACATGGAGCGGGAATTGGGCTGACTTGCCCACTGCCCCACCGAAAAGCAGAAGCAACGGTATAACTAGGAAGCTGGCGGAAACCGCGCCTGTTCTCAAGCCCTCGGCTATGCTCTCGCTTAGGTGGCCGTAGCTGAAGGTGCCGAACAACGCGAAGAGAATCAAGATGCCTACAAGCATCGAGGCATCACCTATCCTCGTGGTGACAAAGGCTTTGATGCCCGCATGGTTAGCCTCAGGCTTCTTGTTATAGAAACTGATGAGGCCGTAGCTGCAGAGGCCGACGATTTCCCAGCCAATGTATAGCATCAACAGGTTCTCCGACATCACGAGAAGAGTCATGCCGCCTATGAAGAAGAGCATGTAGAAGTAGTAACGCGGAAGCCCCTCCTCATGAGCCATGTAGCCGACGCTGTATAACACTATCAGAGAACCTATGCCAGTCGCTATCGAGGCCATCAGGACGCTAAGCGGGTCGACTAGAAGGCTTGCCTCTATGAACCGGTCTCCGCCAAGAGGAATCCACGGAACTCGAATAACTTGGGAATATTTTCCACCATACACGTCGGGAATCATGGAGAGGCTGAACGCCGCGGCGAGAAACGCCACCGCAACCGAGTAAACTTCTCCAACACGTTTACCGGCTTTGAAGAAAGCGGGGACAAAGAGGCTGCCGAGAAAAGGTATAACCCATGCAAGCCACGGAGCCAAAGGCAACATATCCTCGCCAATCAACAGATTTACAATAATTTTAGTCTCACCGTGGGATAATGTTTTATTGCCGACGGGCTTGTCTATGCCATGTTACGCCTCTTTCTGGTCCCCTATCCAAGGGATAGAGACTATGCATCGTGGTGTAGAAGCCTAGTATCTCGAAGGCTCGCCGCAAGCATAAACGCAGCAAACGTTGTTTCCTTCTTCTTATGGGAAAACAGGCTAAACGAGGTGGAGGAGGTGTTGCTCTTTATCAAGACAAGCTCGGCCAAGGCTGATGAGTTAAGGAAAGCGCTGGAGTCGGAGCATCCCTACCGTGTCCCAGCCATCATCGAGATAGCTCCCGAGAAAGTGAACACAAAATATCTAGAATGGGTTGTGGAGACCACAGGGGAATGAAGCGGTTTCTGGCTCTCGTTAGGAACAGGGGCTACAGCCCAGCTGACTCACGCCGCCTAATAGAAGCATTCCGTGCACGGGGTTTCAGGGTTGTGGATGTCAGAGTGGCCACGAATCATGTGGAGGTCGACATGCTGCATGAGAGGGCGCCCGAGCTATCTGGTGAGGAGGTCATCGAGATACTGGAGATAACCGAGAAACCTGTCTCAGCTCCACCGGAGACAGTCGAAAAAGCCGTGGCACTCTTCAACAGCGAAAGATTCTGGGAAGCGCATGAAACCCTCGAGCCACTCTGGCGACAGTCGAAGCCGCCTGAGAAAGATGTTTTGCACGGGTTGATACTCACCGCCGCGGCCTTTGTCCATCTCCAGAAAAATGATGTTAAAGGATTCAGGTCTATTCTACGCAGGGCCCTCAAAGCGTTGAGCAACGCTCCAAAAAGCTACCAAGGCGTCTCAATCGACACCCTCCGGAGAGAGATTGAAAATGTCATGGAAAATCCTAGGCCTTTTCGGATTTTTTTAAGTGATGACGGATAAAATTTATAACCCGAGACGTAGAACAGGTGTTGTGAAGTCATCTGAAGTCGCGTTGCTGGTTGTTTTCACCGCCTTGGTCGCAGCGGCCACGATGGTCTTAAGTGTTTACTTCCCGCTTACAAGAGGATACTTCAACCTAGGAGAGACGATGGTTTACCTCGCTGCTTTAGTCGGAGGCCCAGTCGTCGGCGCCTTCGCGGGAGGTGTTGGCTCGGCTCTCGCAGACATTTTACTGGGCTACACAGCCTTCGCACCCGGGACTCTGTTGATAAAAGCTGCAGAGGGAGCTGTGGCAGCGTTGCTCTACAGGCGGCTGAGAAAAGTCTCTGTGCCCAATGCGCTGCTCTTGTCGGCAATAGTTGTGGGGCTTTACTTCGGAATAATCGTGTCCGTCGGCATTTTTCTGATGAGCGGCATAGTGGAGATTACGTTCTACACGGGCGAGACTTTCCAGCTGGCGGTCAACCCTGGCACATGGGTTTTGCTGGCGCTTCTCGGCTCAGCCGTTCCAGCCTATTACGTGTTTAGGAGGAAGGAGTATGAGGCTTGGCTGGTGGGCTCTCTTCTGTTGGCGGGTCTCGTGATGGTTGCGGGATACTTTCTCTACGAGACAATAGCCGTGTTGCTGGGAATTTTACCCGACATCTTGCCTTTGGCCGAGGTTCCGCTCAACATAGGCCAAGTCGTGATAGGCTCCGCAGTGGCTATTCCAATATACAAGGCCGTGAGAGCCAGAATAACGTTGCCCAGCGTCAGCCGCTGACGGGACCATACCTCTGCTCTATGATGCTGTAACCCTTCTCCTCGAGCAGCTGGGCCAGCTCATAGCCCCCTGTCTCAACTACTTTCCCGCCATACATCACATGCACAACATCGGGCTTCAAGTAGTTGAGTATTCTCTGGTAATGCGTGATCACCAGAGCACCCATTCCAGTGGACGCGGCTATTGTTTTTACCCCCTCGGCCACAATTTTTACACCGTCTATGTCGAGGCCTGAGTCGGTTTCGTCGAGAATAGCTATACGTGGAGAGAGGATTGCCATCTGAAGGACTTCGCAGCGTTTCTTCTCTCCGCCTGAGAAGCCTTCGTTCAGGTAGCGTCTCGCGATGCTTGGGTCAAGCTTCAGCATCTCAATTTTCTCTTTCAAAAGCTTCTGGAATTCGGGTACGCTAATTTTTGACTTGTCTGCGTCGCCGCCATATTTCATGTTGATGTAGGCTCTTCGGAGAAAGTTCGCCAAAGTCACGCCCGATATCTCGACGGGGTACTGGAAGGCGAGGAAAAGGCCTTTGCGGGCTCGCTGGTCGGGGCTTAGGTCGACTATGCTTTCGCCGTCGAGAAGTATGTCTCCTTCATCAACAGTGTATTTTGGATGACCCATGATTACTGCTGCGAGGGTGCTTTTGCCTGAGCCGTTGGGGCCCATTAATGTGTGAATCTCCCCTTCTCTGACCGTTAGGTTGACGCCCCTTAGAATCTGCCTGCCTTCTACGCTTGCGTGTAGGTTGACGATTTTTAGCTCCATGTCTCTGGCTAGGTGGGTATAACGCCGTTATTTAAAGACGCTACAACAACACCCGCAGAATTGTGCAAAGAATTTACGGCAGCTTCCACATTTACCCAACGTTGAGGCTGACGGTCTACGGAGCAGCAGGGCAAATAGGTGGAAACAAAATACTTCTGGAGGGACAGAGCCGGGTTTTCCTCGACTTCGGCGTCGACTTCAACACACGAAGCAAGTATTTCAGCACCTTTCTCCAACCCCGCCGATTCGCCCTCGTCAAAGACTACATCGCCACAGGCGTTTTGCCGTCTTTGAAAGGCCTTTACGAAAAAGACGAGCCGCCGTTCGCCGAAGCCGTGGTAATAACCCACGGTCATCTAGACCACTATGGACACGCCTCTCTTCTGCGTCCAGACATACCTCTATACATGGGTGAGACAACTAGGCTTCTCATAAAAGCACGGGAGAACACAAAGCAGAAATCACCAGAGAACCTGTTCAACAAGAACGAGAACCATCCCGTAGAGGTTTTCCGCACAAGCTCAAAGCTGGTTTTCGAAGACGCCGTCATATATCCAGTACACGTGGACCACAGCATACCCGCCGCCTACGGCCTTGTGATAGAAACAGGCGAAGGCGTGCTCGCATACACGGGAGACCTTCGGATGCATGGTCCCAAATCAGAGATGACACATGACTTTGTGGAGAAATGTGTAAAGATGAATGTCGAGACGCTGGTCATCGAGGGAACACGTGTGGATGAAACAGAGGTCTCTACAGAGGATGATGTGAGAAAAGAGTTGACCCGTGTCGCATCTGAAGTAGGCGACAGGCTTGTGTCTGTGGTTGTGGCTATGATGGATTTCGACAGGCTCAACACCGTGCTGAGCGTTGCGGAGAAACTCGACCGCGTCGTCGCAATCTCTCTTCACCACGCCAACCTGCTAACCACACTCAGAAGAGGTGGAGCCCGGATGAACATCCCAGAGCTAAGAGATGAAAAGCTTGTGGCCTTTCTAGAGAGAAGACGCACCGGCACATATTCTAAAACAGACTATCCAAGCTGGCAAACTGAGCTAATAGAGCAGATACCGACCGTCGGGGACGAGGAGATACGCCGCGACCAGAAAAAGTATCTACTTGTTTTGAGCAGGGCCGAGGACATCATCAAGCTGAGCGACATAGAGCCCGCGCCGGGCTCTCTCTTCATACTATCGACTAGCGAGGCCCATTCGGAGGAGCAGGTGCTTGAGGAAGAACGGATACACAACTGGGTGAACCTTCTCAACCTCCGCTACAAACACATACATTCCTCGGGGCATGCTCCCCAAAAAGACCTGATAAAAATTATTGAGGAGATAAATCCGCGGAAAGTTATTCCAGTTCACACTCAAAAGCCCACACTCATGAAGCAGCTTCTAAACAACTCCGGTTTGAAGCCTATTGTCGAGGAGCCTGTTCAGGGTAGGGCGATGGATGTGTTTTAACGGGCCCTTGAACGGACGTAGGGTTCGAGAAGACTCCAAAGCCACTCCGCGAACTCTGCAGGATTCTTCGTCTGGACAAATACTTCTCCGGGGCCTCTCACTCTTACAACAAGCCCCTCACCGCCGAGCAGAGTCGACTTTAGGTTGTCAAATTTAGTGACATCGTATTGGCAGGTCGTTGAGAAGGCGGCGAGATGAAAGTTGTCAACAACCAGCTCCTCTCCAGGTGAGAGCGTGAATTTTTCGAGGGCGCCGAAAGTGTTTATGAAGAGGTCGCCGCTACCTGAACATCTTATCATGAAGAGGCCTTGACCAAAAATGCCTCGTGTAAAACCCTGCCACTTGATGTCGAGGTCAACAGTCGGAGATGATGCCACATATGCGGAGCGCTGTATGATGTAGCCGTTTTCAGGCGTTACTCTGAGTTGGGCTATGTCGCCGAGGGGGGCAGAGACAAGCCCCATCCTACCTGATTTCTCTATGGCTGTGTACTCGTTTACGAAAAATGACTGCCCGCCCAGGAGCGTGAGCCCAAGTGCTTTGATGAAGTTGGATTCTCTGATACGTGTCTGAACCCTGATGTTGGGCGTCATGTAGGTCATGGCGCCGGCCTCAGCCTCTATGGCTTCACCGGGCATTAGCTCCACCTCTAGAAGCGCATAGGATGGCCTGTGTTTAATTTCGTACCTCATGTAGACGCTTCTGCGGGGTTGTATAAATTCTTGCTACATTTCCTCAACAAGCGGAATACCAGCG
Source organism: Candidatus Caldarchaeum subterraneum (assembly GCA_937934305.1). Lineage (GTDB taxonomy): Archaea > Thermoproteota > Nitrososphaeria_A > Caldarchaeales > Caldarchaeaceae > Caldarchaeum > Caldarchaeum subterraneum_E. Next base: position 11,094 of record CALHAG010000008.1, on the reverse strand, counting down.
GCCTCCGCAGCCGATGAAACAGCCGACCTAAAGGCCTCGACCAAAGCAAGCCTGAAAACCTTGACATTTTCCTCGGCGGAGAGAACTGGACAGTTTTCGTAAAAGTCGTTGAAGATGAAGGCGAGTTCCCTTAGGTATGTTGCTATCCTTTTGACGGAGAGGTTTCTGGCGGCTTCTTCATAGACGAGGGGAAGAATCCCTATTTCCTTGATGAGTGATATCTCTTTTGTGTCGAGTGTTGGCGGCGGGTTGTGGGGGTTGGGCTGGCTGTCGGCTTTCTCGAGTATCCTCGTGGCCCTTGCGTATGCGTACTGTATGTAGGGGCCGGTGTCTCCCTCTATGTCAGAAGCCTCTTCGCTGTCGAAAACAATCATCTTATCAGGGTCAGCTCGTATGAGGAAGTATCTGATGGCTGCGACAGCTATTTTCTCCGCGACATCGGAGACGCGGTTATCACTCCAGTCTGGATGTCTCTGACGAGCTCCTTCAGCCGCCTTCTGCTTAACATAGTTTAGAAGCGGGTCTACGTTGACGTAGATTCCTCCTCTGCCGCTCATGTGGACGAATCCTCGCTCACCGATGTTGAGGTTTAGTTTCTCGGCGTCGGCTTTGCTGAGGGAGACAACCTCGTAGGCGTAGTGGATGTATCTTGAAGGGTCGGCTCCAAGCTTCTCCAACGCATACCGCACAATTTCCTGCGGCCTCTTCTGCCTTACATCTACAACGTTTATCGTGAAGGATGCGTTTCCGTATTTGTGGGTCTCTGCTCCGCCGCGGTCGGTGATGTAGACCGGTGAGCCGTCGGGATTTTTTGCGAGAAGCTTGTAGCGGAAATCTTTGTCCAGCAGCCCTAGCTTCCAGGCGGCGTATCCGAAGTCGCGGGCGACGTAGGTTGTCGAGCCGTCGCTCTTGACAACAACCTCGTCACCTTCTTTGCTTAGCTTGGGGTGGCTGCTAAGGTCGAACAGCCAGCAGCCTTTCTTCGGCCCATCCTCCGCCACATAGAGCAGACCCATCTCCCGAAGCCGTTTGAAAACCTCCGACCATAAGTCGAAAAACAAGATGTCGCTCTCCTTGTTCAAGACATCATACCGCGCTCCCAGCCGCCAGCATGTCCGAAGCTGCTCCATCAAGACACGCTCCACGACCAGCCTGTTGAGCTGCGATGTCTCTGAATAAGGGTCCTCAAGCTGTGCCGCCAGCTGCCGCCTCATATTTTCGAGCTGCGGGTCCGCCTCTATCCTTTTGCTCACCTCTGTGTAGACTCTGCCGCAGTATTCGTCGAACTTCTCCCCGCTTGGAGGCTCCATGCTGTATCCGAGGTGTTTGAACGCGAGAAGCAGCTCAGCCATCTGCACACCGCTGTCGTCTATGTAGTTGGCTACAGCGACGCGGTATCCGTTTTTCTTGAGCAGCCGTGCGAGGCTGTCGCCTAGGCAGACGTTGCGGGCGTGTCCTATGTGAAGTGCCTTATTCGGGTTTACGCTTGTATGCTCAACCAAGACATATTGGCCGCCTCCCATGCTGGTTTCGCCATAGCTTCTTCCCTTTTCACAGGCCTCGGTTAATATGTCCACGGCGAGACGGGGCCAGCGGGCGTGGAAGTTGATATAACCTGCTCCTGCCACCTCAACCCTCTCCACATAAACCGTCCTCGACAAATCCATCCGCTCAACCAGCTCCTTCGCCACCTCGATGGGCTTCTTCCCCGTCTTCTTCGCCAAGTCAAAAGCATCCGAGGACGTGACATCGCCGAACCTCGCATCCTTTGCCAGCGAAACCTTAGGCTGACCCACTCCAGCATATGTCAGCAGTCTGCCAACCTCTTCGAGAAGCTTCCTCAACCCAGCCACCGTTACATGAAGCCAAAATTAAATATCACAATAATGCCCTAATTATGTTGTTTGTTTCTTTTTTCTTGGTTTTGTTCTTAGTTTTATACCGTGAATTGGGCATTTGGGAGAGTATTCGAGAATGTATCCTCCTTGGCATCTTGCGCAGAAGCCTATACCTTTCCCATAATTCGGCGCTTTAAAGCTCGGTGTATTCTCGTAATGGTCATATTCCTCGTCAGGCTTATAAGACGTGCATAGGATGCCGTCCTCAACCCATAAGTCGATAAATAAACGCCTCTGACCATTATTTTCTCCATCACTATACTCCATGAAACCGTTCTCAAACAGGTAGCCTGAGGGCGGCAGTGGTATCATACCTGCTTTTAAACGCCCTACACCTTACAACAGCCTTATCTGGGATGTTAAACGCTTTCCAGACCTTCTTACTCACCTTAAGCCTCAGCGTCCCCGTAGCCTCATAGACCTTACAAGCCTCAACACTCTCAAAAACCTTCTCAGGAAAGAAATTATCCAAATTATGCTGATGATCCATTATTCAGCCCACCAGCGTAAACACTACCACATCAAGCTATATAAGCTTTAGAAAAAATATGCGTTGTGGCCTAATTTCTTTGGTTCTATGCCCTCTTTTCCCGCTGGTTTTCCTGTGTCTTGTGTTACGCAGCGTTCAGGAGGAGGTTGTATATGAACGTTTTATGTACTATCTCTATGCTCATCCATCTAGGCTTCTTTGATAGTATCTCTTCGCAGAATATCGACTTGAATACCGATATGGCTGTCTCAGCCATCCACCTCCTACCATTATCCTCCTCCATAAGTCGTATCCTAGGTCCCTCATCATCCTAGCAGCTGATCTTCTAGAAGGACCTAGCCATCTCAGAGTCATGAACACCATCCCTGGAAACCTCCACGTCTATTATCTCACCAGTCCTAGCATCTACAGCTACATGCATCCTAACATACCTCCCCCTCTTACCGTATCTCCTCCCCAGCCATGATCCCGCCCTATGGGCCTTAACCCCAGTAGAGTCTAACAACTGGTTCTCTAGACTCCCTCAGAGCCTCTACATATGAGCCTCCCATCAACCCTCCCCCAGCAGGACATCATCAAGAAGGGGAAGTAACGGTAGGCCATAAGCCTTATAAGCAACCACCATCAAGACCCGAAAAGCCACTAGACAGAACCGTAGAAAGGCCTCGAGAGCCAGAGGAGGGAGAGAAGATAAGCCACAAGGCAAAAGGGATTGATAAAAATGGGTAGAGTGTTTTACAGAGCTGGATAATATTGGGGACTCCGTTTTCGGGGCAGGCATACTCCCACCCCTTCTCTACAGATGTAAACGCTTGGCATTGGGAGTTTTGACTAGTGGGCTGTTTATAGGTGCTATGTCTTAGCTGTAGGTGTGTAGAAAAGAATATTGGGGTAGCGAATTGAGCAAAACGTGACTCAAAGTTGGTTTATGGCTGCGGGAAGGTGGATAGATGTCGCATATGTTGTTTGGGTTGTTCATGTGCTGTATGTTAGTGTGTATTTTCCCAGTCCGTATGCTGTGTGTTTTCCTATGCCTAGGTATTCGCATGCTTTTAGCAGGAAGACTGCCTTTAGCGTCTCCTCTCCTTTATGTTGGATTTTGAGTTTGAGTTTTCCGGTGAGTGTTTTTGTTTTTTGCTTGAGGTTGAGGATTTTTTCGCTGAGTGTTGTTTCTATATTGGTTGTGGAGTCTGCGCATTCCGTGAGTTTTTTCACGGTTTCTGGTGATAGCTTGAAGGGCAGTGTTCTACCAGCTGAGTAGTATAGGTAGTCTAGTAGGAAGAGGCGTCGGGCTGCGAAGCGTATGAGGTCGGATGGTTTTAGCTGGTTGGGTTTGATGTCTGAGCCGTCGCGGGTTAGTCTTACGGGTGTGAGGAACATCAGTGTTATGTCTAAGTTCTCTCTGTCTTCGATGTGTTGTCTTGTGTTTTGGAGGAGCATTTGGTATGTTATTGCGTGTTGTTGTGTTCTTTTTTCGTCGTCGGTGATTTCCCATTTTTCGCCTGTTACGTCGTTTATTATTGTTGCTTCTAATAGTTGCAGTTTGCCGTGTTCTTTTTTTATTGCTTTGAGGATGTGGGGCATGAGCTGGTTGGCGTGTCCGAATACAGTGAGTCTGAACTGAATTGTGTCTCTGTGGAGTAGTGTTGGGGGGTTGATTATGTAGGGTTTGGGTGTAGGTATTTTTCTGGCAATGTCCCTTCCCACCATCCCTCTTCTGGGTTTGAAGAAGTTTTCGTAGAGTTTTAGGTTGTGGGTTTTTGAGTAGACTTTTATGCATTGTCCGAGGAGGCCTCTGAGTCTGGCTGTTGGGAGGCTTGTCATGAGTAGTTTATCGTCGCTGCATTCGGCTATGAGGTCATAGAGGATTATCATTTTGTTTGTTTCCGGTGTTTTTGAGATGAGGTTATATATGATTGTTGTGTTTATTTGGGGGTTTGCCCAAGGTGGTAGACGTGTGCCGCAGGGATGGCTTTCGCGATTTTTTGTCGAGGAGGTGATGAACCAAGGGTTTTGGCTGTGTTTTTTCTTTTAGCATAGGTCCGCTTCCGAGGATTGGCGTAGACACACGTAGAACTTAAATAGAGGCTCCAAAAATTCGTCGCCCGACACCCTCACCCGACAAAATCACCCAATTCCCTGAAATTTCCGGAAATCAGGCACACTGTCAATGAAAAGAGGATGGAAAGTACCCCAGCCGCCTACAGAATTCCCAGCCCCACCTGGCACCACTGGGCCAACTGTCAATGAAAAGAGGATGGAAAGATTATCCAGAAGTCTTTGTCGAGGTTGAGGCGGCTGGCGAGAGAAACTGTCAATGAAAAGAGGATGGAAAGTCTTCGTCTGCAAAGTGTTAAGCGCGTTCATGATGTCGGTTAACTGTCAATGAAAAGAGGATGGAAAGATATAGATACATATACACTAAACCACTGTTACTTCGGTAAACCTGTCAATGAAAAGAGGATGGAAAGTTCAACCACCTCATGCATTTTGGGCAACGCTTAGGCTTCGCAACCCTCTGTCAATGAAAAGAGGATGGAAAGTTGGCGTAGACCTCTTCGATACTGTTCGCGTAAACCTGCCCAGCCCTGTCAATGAAAAGAGGATGGAAAGTATACATATCTGCCATTCACCCATTGGTAGCAAATTAGACTGTCAATGAAAAGAGGATGGAAAGACATTTGGAGAGGTGCTGGAGGGCGTCCCACCACCCTCCGGCTGTCAATGAAAAGAGGATGGAAAGACTAACAACCCCCCCATTCATGCTTCACCCAACAGCATCTTAGCTACCTGTCAATGAAAAGAGGATGGAAAGCTCTTACAATTTATGCATAACACTCTCAACATTTCAAAAAAAGTTACTGTCAATGAAAAGAGGATGGAAAGGCCACTGTGAACGCCACTATCTCGCCGTAAAAGTTGAACTGTCAATGAAAAGAGGATGGAAAGTAGTATTCGGCGGGTAGGAGTATTCTTTTGATGGTGTTTCTCTGTCAATGAAAAGAGGATGGAAAGGTGTCAATTTCGATGATGCCGCAATTCTCCAAATGAATTGTCACTGTCAATGAAAAGAGGATGGAAAGTGGTTTCTATGCTGGGGCCGAATACTTGTGAGCTTTCATTGAAAGTATAGCAAACAACTTCATGCACGCTGTCCCTCTATCAATTTAGCCACCAGCCCCTCCGTAAATGTTTCACAGTTACCGACTCAAACCTCCAAAACTCCACTATTTGCAACAACTTTACGATGGTGCAGCGATGTGAACGGCTAAAGAGTTATATGACCCCTTACATAATCGATAAATTAAGTTGTTAGATACCGACGAGGTCATCCTCTCCCTCGCATCTCTACTCCACGACATCGGAAAAGTGTTACAGAGAGCCGGTAACCACGTTAAACATGAAAGACTCTCAGCAAACTTTGTAAAAGAACACATTCCAGATTATACGACCGCTGAAAATGTATCTCGGCTGGTCGAAGGACATCATGAGGGAGGAGACGACCCACTACTGCGACTACTCATAGAAGCCGACCACGCATCAGCTGGTGAAAGAGAAATGGAAAGAAGCGAGGAGACTGGCCAAATCTATTACCCACTCCACAGACCCCTAAAATCCCCCTTAGCAGACCCGGACGAGAAGGTTTACTACCCAGCTAGAAGACTTAGCATCGGAGACCTCACCCTATTTTATCCATCCAGCCAAGCAGAAGCAGGAATCGTAGAATACATAGAGATTGCAAACGAGCTCGAAGAAGGCATGCAATCAATAGAAAGACTTTACAATATGGGAAACACGCTACCATACATCGCCAGTCTCTCAGAGCTGTTGAGAAAGGAGCTCTTTCTCGTCCCATCCGCGCCAGCCGTAGAAAAGGAGCCAACCAACTCCCTATACGAACACTCAAGGCTAACAGCCGCCCTCTCCATCTGCTTCAAAAGAAGCCAGAAAAAATCCTTCACAATAATAGTTGGAGACATAGGAGGCATCCAACGATTCGTCTACGGCCAAAGAGTCTACAAACAAGCCCTAAAATCACTGAAAGGAAGAAGCGCATACATCTCCTTCCTATCCGACGCCGTCGCCAAACACCTCCTAATCAAACTCAGACTACCGCCATTCAACCTCATCTACTCAGGAGGAGGACACTTCATGATAATCTCCCCAACCCTATACAGCAGCGCAAAAACCGAGCTAGTGAAAGAAATAAACCGATTCCTGTTGAAGAGACACAAAGGCTCCCTCAGACTATACATAGGCTTCGCCGACGTAAATCTCGGAGAACCATCAACAGGCACCGGTCAAAAGAAGACCTGGGAATTGTTAAAGCAAAAAATAAACGAGGCCCATGAAGACTTGAAGAAAAGAAAGGAAAACGCTTTCAAGGAGCTGCTCTCCGAGTTTTACGATACCCTGTTCGGGGAAAGAATCGAAAAGGAGAACATGGTCTGCGAATCATGCGGGATATACATCGAGGACGAGGGGAAGGCTAAGATGATTGGCGAGGGTGAGGAGGGCCTAAGAGTATGCTCAATTTGCTACGGGCTAGCCGACCTTGGACGAAGAATAACAAAGTCCAAGTACCTCGTAGAGATATGGACGCAGGATGCAGAAATCGAAAACCTAGACGATTGGCAGGACGTGATCAACTTCACCACTGACGGCCTAAGCATCAGCTACTACCTTGCCGAGAAAAAAGAGGAACTAGCGACTTTCCTCCGATTCTTAGAAGATAAACAAAAAAGCCTCAGGCTTGTTTCCGTCAAAATAATCAACGACACTAACCTCACCGAAATAATCAACCACATCAGCAACCAAATAGGAAAACTCCCCATATCGGTTGGCTTCATGTTCATGCCCCAATGGGCCCCACTAACCGGAGACGGCCAGATAATGTCCTTCGACGACCTAGCCTCTAGCTCAGAGGGGTCCGCCGAGATCGGTTACCTACGCCTTGACTTGGACGGCATGGGCTCTCTTATAAGAGACAGGGCCGACAGATTCTCTGTCCTGTCCACGGTTTCCCAGCTTGTCTCCATAGTTATGGAGGGGGTGGTAGAGCAGCTGGTGAGAAAAACACGCCTAGATAAAACCGGGACAAGGACAAACAACCTATACCTAATTTACTCTGGTGGGGATGACCTTCTAATCATTGGTCCATGGAACGAAGTTGTCGAATTTTCCGAGGTCCTTGAAACCGAAATCAGGAAATGCTTCGGAACCAAAAGGCCGACGATGAGCTGCGCCCTCTTGGTCGAAGACCCGAAAACCCCTGTCAAGGTTGCCACAGAGACGCTTGACAACTTGATGGCGGAAGCGAAAAAGAGAAAGAACTGCATATCTTGTGAGGGCGAGGTCATTGGCTGGAACGTATTCAAAGACCTACTAAAGGTAGCTCACCAGTTGTCGAATGGGATTAAAAAAGGAGAGGTCTCGAGGGCGCTTATCTTCAAACTCGAACAACTTTTCACAGAGTATTCAGTGGAGCACTACTGGTCGGTGACGAGACATAGGCTGAAATACGTCTTGTCAAAACACATGGCCAAGGAAGAGGAGAGAAGGGCTAGCCAGAGACTAGACCAGCTAGAAAAGACATATCTACAAGAGCTTACAATATTATTCCCCATGATGAGAGCCCTAACATGGCTCGTGGAAAAATACACTAGAAAAGAGGTGGTAGCATGAGTTCAGGGAAAATAGACTTTGTAAAAAATCCAGATTTAACACAGCTACAAAACGAACCGTCTTTGATAGATGAGGTAGGTAAATTCTTGGGGGAGGGGTTAGTTAGAGAGAATTTCGCCGAACACCAGTTGAGAAGAATTCATTCAGAGCTGATAAGGTTGAACAAGCTGGCCGCCAGTCTCAGAGCATATGCCGATACCGTCCCTCGGGAACAGATAACTGAGTTAAAGAGGGGGTTAGTTAAGCTAAGTTACATAACTACCTATCAACATGCAAGACAGGGACCTCGTAAAAATAAAAGCATCGACAACTACTTCAATTTAATGAAAAATTTGGTGACTAAGTTGATGGATTCGCCAGAGCCGCACAAGTATATAGAGCTGGTCTTCAACGTCTCTGAATCCATAATCGCCTACTACAACTTCATAAAAGAGATGGAGCGTGAAAGGTATGGTTAGGATTGCTGGTTTCATTAAGGTAAATGCTTTGTTGTCCTGTCTAACTGGGCTTAGGATCGGTGGAACTCCCGGAGGCACCGAAATAGGTGGTGTGGAGAACGTTGTGATAAAGGACCCGTTCACTCAGGAGCCGTATATCCCCGGTTCCTCACTGAAGGGCGCGATGAGGTCAAAGTATGAGCTTTACAGGGATCTACCCCTCAGCACCAAGCTCAAAATGAGCATTCACCTATGCGACAATATCGATTGCGATGTTTGCATAGTTTTTGGGAGGCAGCCCGAGTTGGTTGAAAAGCAACAGAGTCAGGAGTCGGGCGAGGTTCAAAACATCTTATCGCTTACTCGTTTGAGAGTCAGCGACTCATATGCAACAGATCAGACGAGAAATAGGTGGAGGGTATTTGGCTCGATCGAGGTAAAGGGGGAGAACGCGCTGGATAGACTGACTAGCAAGGCGAACCCGAGGTGGGTGGAGAGGATTCCCAAAGATTCTGAGTTCGAGGTTAACATGTCGTACCTCGTCTTCGACGGAGAAGGAAACAATGGGAAAAGGGATGTGGAACGTTTTAAGATAGTCTTTGAGGCGATGAAGCTCGTCGAAGAGGATTACTTGGGGGGCTATGGCTCAAGAGGTTATGGCAGGATTAAGTTCAAGAATATCGTGTTTAAGGTTATTTCACCAAACCACTTCAGCAACCCGAAAGACGGGGTCATGAAAATACCCGCTGAAGGATATTATGAAACGGTTGACGATGTTCTTACGAATATTGAAGATGTCAAGTCCCAGATAATGCAATTCTTAAAAATTAATAGCAAGTGAGAGTTTGTGTCAGACGCTCTCCTAGTTTTCCTCCCCGTAAGAAGTTATAGAGCCGGTTCCGGCCCTTCTATGGAGGACTACCGGGTTATCGTGGGGGCGGATACGTTGTTCGGAGCTTTTTGCTGGGCCTACTCCCTGCTTTACGGTGGGGATGAGCTGAAGTCTCTTCTGTCGCGTTTCGTTAACGGTGCTCCGTCTTTCCTCGTCTCATCCATGTTCCCTGCGAAGAGGGTGAAAGGTATGGTAAGTGTTTTGATACCTGTGCCGCGGATGCCCAGGCTGAGAGCTCGGCTATTTGATGTAGCGAAAAGGTTGGAAAGTGATGAGGGGAAGGCCGCTAAGCTGGCGCAGAGAGTGGTTTTCGGGACTGTAGAGGCTGTCTCCAGGCTTATCGCAGGGACCTTGGAGGAGTTGAGGATTGTAGAGGGTGTTTTGGCGCTGAGTTCCGAGGAGGGGATGATTCCTGGCCACAGGCTTGTGAAGAGTAGGAGGGTGGTGTTGGATAGACTAAGCATGAGAACCCAGCTCTTCAGGTCCGCTGCGGTGGAGCTTGGAGAGGGCTGTGGCCTAGCTTTTTGGTTGAGAATGTTTGATGAGGATAGTCGTTTCTTAGCGTCCTTCAGGGCTGTTGCGGAACTCGGGGTAGGTGGTGAGAGGTCGATTGGTTTAGGCGTATCTGAGGGAGAGCCGCTCATAATTCGGGACGACGAATTTTTGCGCGACAGCGGCGGCCTCTTTTACACACTTTCTCCATATTCTCCGACTAGGGATGAAGCCCAAGTGATACAAAGTTTTGGAGATGGTCTTGGCTATGTTGTTGTTGAGAGGACTGCGATGTACTCTGGGGTTGGGAGGTTTAGATGTTATGTTTTCGAGGAGGGTTCTGTTTTTCCCGCGTTCGGTGGTAAGCGAGTCTTTGGGCGTATGTTGCATGTATACGGCGGCGTATACCGTTATGGGTATGCTTTTCCGGTGATGATGGATGCCTCGGCTGTCACAGGTTGAGGTTTACGAGATTCGTGTCCAGGCCCTAACTCCTATTCACGTGGGAATGAACGAGAGGTTGACCGGCGTCGATTACATACACCATGGCGGCTGGCTTTACGTGGTGGACCATGACAAACTTTTCCAAGAACTGGAAAAAAATCGGCTTGTGAACATGTATCTAAGGGAGCTGGAGTCAGGACACTTTTCTCTCACCCTGTTCCTTAGGAATAACGGTGTTGACGTGCAGCGCTTCGCTGAAAAGGTGGCGAGATACAGGATAAGGTTCCGGGACCATTTGCGTGATGACAGTTTCAGCTCTGAGTTGATGCCTTTCATTAGAACGCTTGAGGGGTCGGTGTATCTGCCGGGGAGCAGTCTGAAGGGCTCGCTCAGGACTTCTCTGATATATGGGATTTTGAAGAGTAACTCAGGTTTGGCCGGAAAGTTGTTGGAGGAAATTAAGCAGGAAAGAAAGGGGAAAGGTGCTGTGGTGGAGAGTGTTCTTAGGCGGGATACTCATTCTTTCGAGAGTGATTTGTTGCGGCTTCTGAGACCATCTGACTTGTTTCCAGAGGCTGAGGTGGAGACTTGTGTGGCGCGGCTTCTTAGCATGAGGTTTGGGGGTTCTGGTCAGAGGCGGTTAGGCTTTGTTGAGGTGGTTCCCTCGGGAACGGTTTTTCGCGGAGGCCTGCATGTATTCATGGTTCAAAAGGTTTCGGAGAAGGTTGCGAGGAAGGATATGGTTGGGACGTTGGT
>CALHAG010000007.1 GCA_937934305.1 Candidatus Caldarchaeum subterraneum | reverse complement strand
AAAACTCTGGACAACAACATCCAAAAAATACAAACAACCACACCCAGGTAATACCCCATCCTTAAAAACAAAACCCAAAAACAGAAAAAAAGCCACACCAAACCATAAAAAAGCCAAAAACAACACATTCTACAAAACTAGAACACACCAAAACACAACCCAAACAAACCCACCACACCACCAAAAACGGCCACAAACCCTAAAACACCCCCACCAAAACAATCGGTCAAAGCTTCGCGAAGACATGAAAGCTGCCTTCCAGAGATACGACGAAGAACCCGTAAAACCAAGAGAAGACATGACAACAAGGATTCAACATCATGAACCGACACATAAACGCCCTCGGCGCAAGATGGAGCCTAATGGCCGAGTCGGCCTTCCGTGAAGAGTTGAAAGGAGAAAGAGGATGGATTGGCTGTAGAGAGATGGGCTGCAATGGATGAAAATTGAAGAATGGTGTATGGATTACCCAAGCACGGTCGAGCTGAACATCACCGTCAAGAGTCACACCCACCGCAGAGGAAGAAGCACTAGAAGCCGCCAAAGAACTGGAAATAGAAATCTACACACAAGTCTAAAACTTAAGAACCCGCCTGCGGAGAATACATCCGGGGCCATGGCCTCCAAGCTCCGGAAAGAGTTCATCAAACTACTGGAAGAGGACAGGGAGTTCCGCTACACAGTAGCGGGATACCTAGGACTGGCTGAGATACTTAAGAGACTCGACTCCATCGAGGAAGAGATTAGAAAGCTCTGGGAGGAGGTAAAAACCCTGCGGGAGAACCAGGAGAAACTATGGCTGGAGGTAAAGAACCTGCGAGAGGGGCAGGAGAAGCTATGGGAGAACAGTGAGAAGCTATGGGCAGAAGTAAAAAGTCTGAGGGAAGGGCAGGAGAAGCTATGGGATGAGGTTAGAAGCCTGAGGGAGGGGCAGGAGAAGCTATGGCAGGGGCAGGAGAAGCTATGGGAGGGGCAGGAAAAACTGTGGCAAGAAGTGAAGAGTCTGAGAATCGGGCAGGAGAAGCTATGGGAAGGACAGGAGAGGCTGTGGGCTGAGGTTCGTGATATGCGTGTGACTCTTGACAGAGTGGCTGTTACGCTGGATAGGTTGACGATAAGCGTTGAGGAGGAGGCTCTCAGCCATGTTAGGCATCGGCTTAGGGAGATGCTAGGGGTTGAGGTGGAGCTTGACAGGCTTTTTGTGGATTCGAAGGAGATTGACATCTACGGTGTGGCTGGTGACTTGGCGGTTGTCGGTGAGGCGACTGTAAGGATGGGAATGGGGTTGGTTGACGAGGTGTTGGAGAAGGTTGAGCTTCTAAAGCAGAAGAGGCCCGAGGCTCTGCGGCCAAGGCTGGTGAAAGTGGTTTACGCCGACTACGCCACACCCGAGGCCCTTAGATACGCCGAGGAAAAAGATGTATGGGTCTTGAAATGGAGCGGAAGCCTCACACCCCTAAAGGTCGTCGAAATTTCATAACATTTTCCCAACTTGCTATGGTTTTATAACAGTTTACAAAGTAGTGAAATGGGATGATGATGAACGTCCATCTTGAGCCGATGATGGCCGATGGGCAGTCTGACCACCTTCTACTCAACAGCCGGTATGTCGAGAAGCGTAACCTCCGGTGAGCCGTCGTCGGAGATGCTTGTGAAAACCCTGTCGCTGTGGATGAGCGAGAGGTAGCTGAAGGTTCGTGAAACAGAGGCCGGTGTTGACCTGTATCCATCTTCGAGGAGACGGTATGCGGCGGCGAGGCAGAGAACGTTTAGCTTAACTTTCCCAAGCGCTCTATGGAGAACACGGTAGGCATTCAGCAGAGCCTGCGACTCAGCCCGCTGCCCAGCAATCCTGAGACCATGAAACAGCGGAACAAACGTGGTGAAGAAAATCTGGTCAATCCTCTCCACAGGCTTCTCAAACACATCCGACAGCTCCTGAGCATTCTTCAGAAACCTCTGCGAAACCCTGTACCGAGCCCGCTTCACCCTCTCGAGAAAACCGATGTCCACCAGCCACTCAAGCCTCGGTGGAACAAAGTGCCTATACTTGGCGTAGAGACGGCTCTTAATCCACTCAGCCTGCGAAGCATACTTCAGCCTCTCCTCCCGAAAACCCCTAGCCTGCTCAAGCTCCCTCTGAACCGATGCACGCCTTTTCTCCGGCAGCCTCCTCAACAATTTTCCGAGAACAGCGGGATACACCTCCTCCATCACCGCATACATAGCCTCTAATCGGCTGAACTCACGCACCTCAGCCAACCACCTAAGCATGCCTGAGAAAATATAGTCCCTACTCAACAAGGCCTGGAGAAAGAGCGTCTTCTCAACATCTGTCAACGTCAAAACCTCTGAGAGATTGGCCATCCCCTCACCTGAGACATGCCGCCGCAGAGCCTCCGAAGAATTGAGGCAGATGTAGGACGCGCCATAGAGGCCTGGCCTTCCCGAAGACCTGTCATAGAACCCCAGCTGCGCAGCCAGCTTGACATAGTTGCGTGCGTTAACCTCGGTCCTAAGCATGCCAAGCATCTCTCCAACATCGTCAACCAAGCTCCTGCATGTCTCCAGCAACACCGAGGCCAAGTAGTCAGGTGAACGGGGCGAACCATCCTCGAGAATGGAGGCGATAAGCTTCAGGTAACCGAGCCTGCAGACGTCGCCGTGAACCTCCGCTATCACGCTATCTTCACCATCCTCCGAGGCTCACCCTTCGACAAAACCAGAACCTTCTCCCTGTCAACGCCCTGCCAAGGCTTGAGATACATGAGATACTTGTGTCCCCGTCTTATGCCGTCGCTTATGATGGCACGCGCTGTGAACCCGCTTTTCTCAGCAGGCTCGACCAGCAGCTCCGCCAAATCCACCCGACGACCGCCGGACTTCACATCACCCACAACCAGCACACAGTATCCCCCAGGCTTCAGCACCCTGAAAAACTCATCCAAAACCCTCCCCATAAACTCGACATAACGTTTGACAGACTGGGTTCCGAAAAGCCGTTTACCGACATCACGGTAATCATGTCCGAGAAACCAGAGCCTCAGCCAGTTATCCCACGCATAAGTCTGCAGGTTGAGATAAGGCGGCGAAGTTACTATGAGGTCAACCGACTCATCCGCTATGGGCAGCGCTGATGCATCCATGTTGAAGGCAGCTCCCCTCACTTCAGGCAACCCATCAGCCAAAACAGACTCAGCCTTCCTCAGCAAACAGGCCAAAACATTTCTGACAGGCTTCTTCAACCCATGCTCCGCAACATATCTTCTCATGTAGCCCGGAGCCATCGAGAAAGAGTGGCTGCATGGAACGCTCAAACTAATCTCGGAAGAACCATGCAGTATACCGAGCATACAGGCCTTAACAAAGTTTGCCACATCATCCTCCGAGTCCAGAAGCAGCTCTCTTACGGCGAGTATCTGTTTAAGGGTTTGGGGATGGTAGAAAGCTCTGACGTCTTCGTCGACGTCGTAGACCGAGACCGCGTCAGGCCTCATGACCCTCGAAGCCTTCTCAACCCAGCTCCTAACATCCCTGAACATAGCAGGCTTCACCTTCGCACGTGTCACTACATAGGCCTCTGGAGCAAGGTCGTTGCCCACGCCGACGCGGCCGGTCAAACATGCCTCGAGTGGAGCGGTTCCCTTTCCGGAAAATGGGTCAAGCACAAGGTCGCCGCGCTCCGAAAACCTCGTCACAGCCCATCGAGCCAACGCCGGCGGAAACGAACCTGTCCTCGACATGATGCGGTGAAGCGAGTGACCCCAGCTCCTGCCAAAACCTTTCCATGAATCAGAAACCTCGGTGCTGGAGATGTAAGCTATTTCCGTCATCAAAAAACTCGGACCAACCCGTTCCACGCTATAATCATTCACCGGAAACCCCTATGGCCAATTCCCCGGTTACTTCCCCGCCAAATACCAAGGTAATCGCGGGACAATATCACCCGCCAGAAACATGGGGAAACATGTGGAAGATGCGGCGGGGTGAGGAAACCTTCGCATCCTCAGAGTAAAATACATCCTCAGAGAAGTTTTCTAAGCCGGTGCGGGGTGTTTGTCATCCACGGTCCTCGAGTATGATGGTCGGGCTTTTTACGAGCTTGTTGTGAAAGAGTTCCGCAGACAGCTGCCTCTCATCCAGGTTTCACCCGATACTTGGATTGCGTATTTCGACAGCCTTGGAGACAGGGAATTCATAGCTTATTGTGCTAAAATCCTCGCCGACCAGCTGCGGGACTGCGAGATTCTAGTCACCTCTGAGAGCAAGGGGATACCGCTGGTTCATGAGATAGCATCCATACTCGGTCACCCACGCTACATAGTCTGCAGAAAAGAGAGGAAAGCCTTCATGAAAGACCCGATAGTCGTCAGCTACCGGCCCATAACCTCTGCGAAAGACTTGGAGCTGGTGATAGACGGTAGATACGTGCCCTACATCAGGGGCAAAAAAGTCGGAATAGTGGACGACATCGTCAGCACAAAAAACACCATGGAAGCCATGGAGAAAATCGTGAACCTCGCCGGCGGCATAGTCACAAAAAAAGCAACAGTCCTCGTCGAAGGCGAACACCACAAAGACGTCATCTACCTCGGAGTCCTCCCCATATTCAAAAAAACACGACAATAACATCTATAAACAACCAAAACAAACAACCATACGCAGCCCGGTCGTCTAGCGGCCAAACCTGGTCAGAAAAAAGGGCCAAGGATCTCGGGCTCTGGATCACCCCATGTGAGGAGAACCCCGAGGACGCCGGTTCGAATCCGGCCCGGGCTATGTTTCATATCTAGAGGCCGGGTTCACGTTGAGCGAAAGAAGCAACGGCTCGAGGAATACTTAGACTCCTGCCAGCCGGCCAACCCGTTATAATGGTTTTTAGACATAATCGTTTTTCCCTTGTGTCCAAAAATTGGCTGATGAGCGATGAGGTTCTTCTAGCTTCTGGTAGAGGCGTGCATTTTTCCTAATTCGTGACCACTTACCTGTGTGATAAGCCTCTCGGGTCAAGGTCTTGGCCCTAGGTCAACATGGACTGAGAGCCGTCGAAGAAATCACGCTGCTCGAGCGGTATGTGGTTGGAGCGGAGACGACTGTCGCTACATAACTTCGCTGGAATTCTTATATCGTGGGTAATTTATTATTTTCGTGGGAAGAATTCCATGAGTGTGGTCAGTATCGATAAACGTGGGAGGATTATTCTTCCCAAAGGGATTAGGGAGATGGGTGATAGGGCTGTGGTCATCTCTGCTGGGAGTTTTGCGGTTGTCATCCCTATTGCTAAGGAGCCTGCGAGTGTGGCGGAAGGGTGGCTTAAGTCCATGAGAGGAAGGAAGGAACTTGGGTTGGTTGCGGAGAAGAGAGCAAAAGCCGACGCTATTGCGAGAGCTAGAAGGAGAAGACAGCTATGATGATAGAGAGTGATGTTATCTATGCCTATGTTAAGTCGAGTGACTGGCTAAAACCAGCGGCAAACAAGCTAATGACTAAAATAACGCGGGGAGAGTTTGGGACAGTGTATTCAAGTAGAGAGATTCTACACGAACTATATTATGTCTCACTGGAAGAGGGGGTATCTCTTGAGGAATTCATAAGAAGAGCGGCAACAATAACAGCGATACCAAACCTCACACTGCTACCCACAGTGTATGAAATAGACTTGTTAGCCCTAGCTCTAATGCAGCAATACAAACTCAGCTCAATATTTGATGCATACTATGCTGCCACATGCCTAAAAATGGTGGAAGACAAGACAATAATAACAACAGACGAGGAATATGACAAAGTAGCGGGCATAAAGAGAATAGATCCGCGAGACATTTAACACACGTATCCGATGCAGGCTGGCTCAGTTTACAAGGTCCAGTTGTATGTGTTTAGGTATTTTGTTTTTTCTGCGTGTGTTGGCTCGAGTGGGAGATAATGGGTTTCTTATATGGACGCCCTGCAGCTTGAAAAGCACATCTAAGCCGTGTCGTAGCCGGTTTTTCAGCAAAGTCTGAGAGCTTGTGTCAGTTTTTGATGTTGGAGGGGTTGATGTGGAATGTTATGGAATTCTTATTCTTTTGGATGGATGCTTATGTGCTTGATGTTGGTGTCTATGTCTTCTTCAGTGGGGAGGGCTTCTTCGTCTCCTCTTACGGTTACCACGAGAGTGCCTGCTATGGTTGCTCGTTGGAGGGATTCGTTGAGGCTTCTGCCTTTCACGATAGATGTTATGAATGTGCCTGCGAAGGCGTCGCCAGCGCCTATCGGGTCCTCAACATACACAGGGATAGGGGCGGCGAATGCTCTGTTGTTTCTGTCCGCGGCCAAGGCCCCGCGTTCACCCATTTTGAGCACCACAATATCCACACCCATGTCAAGGAAACTTTTGATGATGGTGTCTTGGTCAGTGGTTCCCAGCAGTATAATTGCGTCGGTGGGGTCTGTGAAAAGTATGTTGGTCTTCTCTATTATCGGCATCAGGGTTTTGACGGCTCTTTCGTTTGTTTTCCACAGCACGGGCCTTATGTTTGTGTCAAATGAGACGCTGACGTTGTTCGAGACAGCCGCTTCCAAGGCCTTGTATGTGGCGTTTTTCGCTGTCTCGCTTAATGCGGGCGTTATGCCTGTCACGTGGAAGACTTTGGCTGAGCCGATGTAATCTGGGTCGATGTCCTCGGGTGATAGTCTGCTTCCCGCTGAGCCTGTTCGATAGTAGAACATCTTGCTCTTCGACGGAATCGGAAAGCCTCGCTGAACAAAGTAAATTCCTGTAGGGGCTTCTCGGTCGATTTTCACGTGCGAGATGTCTACGCCTTCTCCTCTAACCCAGTTGATGATGCATTTTCCGAATTCGTCATCTCCGACTCTTGTGATGAGCCCCGAGTCGAGGCCCTGCCTTCTCACACAAACGGCAACAGTTGTCTCCGCTCCCGCTACATGCCGCTCAAACAATGTGACGTGTCTAAGTGGGCCTCTTGTTACAGCGTTGAGTTGAATTAGGGATTCGCCGAGAGTCACAACTGTCGGCGACATCTCTACGCCCTTAGCTCCTGCTCAGAGGGTAGAAGTTTTTCCAGAGTTCTTTTCTCTTCAGGTGTTAGGTCGCGTGTGGGCGGTATGGGGCCGCCGATGTCTATGCCTCTGAGCTTGAGGGCGTAGCGGTTGGACGCCATATCTGGCCCGACTTTCTTGAGAGCAGCTCTGATGTTGTTGAGCATGGTCTGAAGCCTAAGCGCTTCATCAAGCTCGCCGTTTTTCACATAGTCGAATATGTGTTTGGCTATTTCCGGGTAGATGGAGGAGAGAGAGCTTACGTGAACGCGATATCCGATGATGAAGCTGTAGACCATGAGATGGTCTCCGCCGGCTCCCAGAAACCTGCTTCCCTTGAATCTTTTCAACACTTGAAGAAGCGTGTCTGGGTCTCCACTGCTTTCCTTTAGCCCAACCGTCGGCTTGACTGTTTCAAGAATCTTCTGAAGACCTTCTATTGGGATGCTGTATCCTTGGCGGCCGGGGTTGTTGTATACCAGCACGGGTACTGAGGAGATGTCTGCGATGGATTGGTAGAATGATGTGAGTGAGTCGGGGTCGTATCTGTAGTAGAATGGGGCTACCGCTGAGACGGCGTGAGCACCTATTCTCGAGGCGTGGCGTGTGAGCTGTTTAACCGTATCCATGTCCGAGGCTCCTACATGGATTATTACGAGGCCCCGTGAACCCGCGTATTCGACAGCCGCCTCAGCCACTTCCTGCCTAGCCGAGGGCCCGAGTTTGACACCTTCTCCTGTAGTGCCCAGAACAAAGAACCCGTTTACGCCATGTTTAAGATGGAACTCTATCAGCTCAGCCATCTTCTCTCTGTAAGCTGTTGAGGGTGTGAGAAGCGCGGACACTATGCCCTCGAATTTCTCCAGCTCCATTTCGTTCATGGGTGGAATGCGGGATATTTAGCAGTTGCCTTGAGCATGTGCGTCAGATATGCTTTAAGTTATGGTTCTGTGTTATGTAAATGTTATGAGTTGGGGTAGTCTTCCAACGGAGCCTAAGTTTGAGGGCGAGTTTGTTGTTGAGCGTCGTGCTGTGAAGCCGGGTCGACGGTTTGAGGGGCTGAACGTGTTTGTGACAGGTGCTGGACGGGGTTTCGGCCGTTTGATTGCTCTGGGGTTTGCGCGTGAAGGTGGCAACGTGGTTGTTCACTACAACAAATCCGCTGAATCCGCTCTGCAGACGGCGAGGGAGATTGAGCAGATGGGTGTGCGGGCTTTCACGGTTCGGGCTGATGTTACCAAATGGGATGAGGTGAAGCAGGCTGTTGAAAAGACTTGGCGAGAGTTCGGGCCCATCGATGTGTTGGTTAACAACGTCGGAGACACGGCGCCGGGGCAGATGTCTTGGCGCGAGATAACCGAGGAGAGGATTGACCATGTGCTTGCGGTAGATATCAAGGGAACGTTGTTTATGACGCATGAGGTTGGGTCGCGGATGCTTGAGCGTAAAAAGGGTGTGATTGTCAACATTTGCTCAAACGTCATCACTACAGGTAGCCCGCGTGCTCCACAGTACGCTGCATCCAAGTATGGTGTGCTCGGTCTCACCAAATCCTATGCAAACGCTTTCGCGCCCTACGTGAGAGTGAACGCCGTCGCGCCGGGCTACATGGAGACGGAGTCGCTATTATCGAGGCCTGACTGGACAGCAGGTAGGAGGAAATGGGTTATCGAGCATACACCTCTCCGCAGGATAGCGAAGCCCGAGGACATCGTGCCTGTTGTGCTTTTCCTCGCCTCGGATGACTCGATACATATGACTGGAAACGTAGTGGTCTGTGACGGCGGCTTCAGCATGCCGGGTGCCTAAATGACCGCCACTATACAGGATGTTTTAGCGAAGATTGATGTGGAGAAGACGATTAAGCGGACGCTTGACTTGGCTAACATAGAGAGTCCGACGGGTTTCGAGGGCGAGTGCGCCGAGGCCTATGCGAGGATGATGGAGGAGGTGGGGATGCGTGTCAAGCTACAGGAGGTTGAGCCGGGTCGTCTCAACGCCGTCGGCGTCTTGCCGGGAAAAGGCGGCGGCCCATCGCTGATGTTCAACGGACACCTCGACACATCTTTCTCTCCACGCGAACCCGCCGAGATACTTAAGGCGATTTCACCCGTCTACAGGCTTGAGCCGCCTTGGGCCTACCGAGAAGGTGACTGGCTGTATGGCATGGGCGTCTTCAACATGAAGGGCGCGTTGGCTGCTTATGTCTCGGCTGTAGAAGCGTTGCAGAACGCTGGTGTGGAGCTGAAGGGCGACATCATGATTGCGGGCGTGGTTGGCGAGATTGAGAAGACACAAGTCGACCAATACAGGGGTGCACAGTATAGGGGCTACGGCACAGGAACCGCCTACCTCGTAACACACGGCGGCGTAACCGATTTCGCCATCCTCGGCGAACCAACAGGCCTCCGCCTCATGCTGACACACTTCGGCTCCGTCTGGGCAAAAATGTATCTCAAAGGCCAGATGGTTCACACAGCCCATTCCTCTGGCGTAACCAACCTGATTCTCCGAATGAACAGGGTGCTGAACGTGTTGGAGGAGTGGATTCCAAAGTATCAGGAGAGGTTCAGCTACCAAGGGGTGAAGCCGACGGTTAACATCGGCTCGATAGAGGGTGGATGGCCTTGGAGATGCTCCCGGACACCGTGGTTCTGCAACCTCTATGTCGACCTCCGATATCCGCCGCCATACTCGGCCGTGGATGTGAAGGAGGCTCTCGAGGAGATGTTGAACGAGGTTGAGAAACGCTATGGCTTCAAGCCGATGCTCGACATCTATGTGAGCGATGCATGGGCCACTGTTCCCGAGGAATCGGCCGTAGTCAAGGCGATAGACGAGGGGCATAAAGCTGTGTTCGGCACACCTGCGGAGCGCGTGGTTTTCTCATGGTCATCTGACGCAAACGTCTTGACGAGAAACGGTGTGGTGGCGGTCAACTACGGCCCATCAGGAGGCCCCGGCAAAGAGATGCGTGGAACACTCTACATCCCCAACCTCATCGCATGCACCAAAGTCTACACCGTCGCCAGCATGAACCTATGCAACATGGACAGGAAAAAGGTAAAACAACGCTTCACAATAACCTACGGTGAGTAAACATGATGGGCAAGTATGTGGGTAAGCCGATTAAGAGAAGAGAGGACCCGATTCTTTTGACAGGCCGGGGCAGATACGTTGACGATATTAAGCTCCCCAACATGGTTTACGCGGGGTTTGTACGCTCACCCTACGCACACGGCCGCATAGTCTCCATAGACCTTTCTGAGGCGCAGAAGCATCCTGACTTTGTCGCAGCTCTTCTCCCAGAGGAGGCTGCTCCACTGCCCAGCTGGATGAAGTATAAGGGTCTCCGCGATGTTCCGAGGTTTTCGCTTGCACGGGGGAAGGTGAGGTTCGTCGGGGAGCCGATTGTCGGAGTGGCTGTGAAGGACCGGTACAGCGTTGAGGAGATTGTGTCTCTGGTCAACGTGGAGATTCAGCCGCTGCCCCCGGTTGTGGATGCTGAGGAGGGCCTCAAGCCCGGGGCGCCTCTACTCTACGAGGAGTGGGGGGACAACATAATCATGAACTACAGCTTCAAGGCCGGAGATGTAGAAGCAGCTTTCGCCACAGCCGACCTTGTTCTACAGAGAAGATACGTCAACCAACGCTATGCACCCACTCCGATAGAGGGCCGCGGCGTGGTCGCTGACTTTGACAAATCACGTGGCGAGCTAACCGTCTGGGACTCGACACAGTTTCCCCACGTCCTCCAA
>CALHAG010000006.1 GCA_937934305.1 Candidatus Caldarchaeum subterraneum | reverse complement strand
AATCCGAAGTTCAATTCGACCGATTCACAGCAGTTCTGTTGAAAGAAAAACAAGTTAAATAGCAAACGTCGAAAACTAGATTGGAAGGCTGACATGTTGATAATCTGTCTCGTCAAAGGAGTTCCCGCTAAAACCACTCAGGTTGTCACCGTTTCGGGTGTTCTACGGCGTGAGGAGATGGAGCTCGTCCTCAACCCACATGATGTGAAAGCAATCGAGGCCGCTTACTATGTTAAGAAAACTGTCGGCGGAAAAATCGTGGCGATGACCATGGGCCCTGAGCCCAAACTCGTCCCCATAATGACGGACCTCGTGGAACCACGTGAGGAAAGCAAATATGTGCCACGAATATCATTCGAAGGGTTTGATGAAAGAATAATTCTAAGTGATAGACGCATGGCTGGTGCGGACACCTGGGCCACCTCATACACTCTCGCCTGTGGAATTAAACGATATCTGCAGAATCATTTTGAAGCGGTGGATAGGCTGAAAGAGGTTGTTGAGAAGGCTTCTGTTGATGAGTCTCTCAAGCTTGCGGAAGAGCTGTATGAACAGAATTATCTCCCACACCATATCTACAGCAAGCTACCATCTGTGAAGAACAGTGTTTTCTCTCGCTACGCTAGGGGAGAAGTAGGTAAGGAGGAGGTTTTGGCTGAGTTGGAGAAATATCGGATGCGTTTGTCAAAATTCATTATTTTGACGGGCATGAAAACCAGCGACGGAGAGACGGGGAACGTTGGGCCGCAGACGGCTGAGGCGTTGAGCCAGATGCTCGGTGTAACCATACCAAGCATAGCCTTTACACGTGACTTTGAGATTTCGCCGGAGCTTGACCATGTTATTGCGGAGAGGAGAATAGGAAGCGTTATACAGAGGATGCGGACGGTGCTCCCCTGTCTTCTCACAATCGACCACCACTACGAGCCGAGAACTCCTCCAGCCACCACCCAGAGAAAAGCAAGAGCCTATAGTTATCCGCATAGGCTTGATAAACCATTTGTGTGGAACGCTGATTACATAAACGCTGACCCATCTAAGCTGGGTCTTATGGGTTCTCCCACGATAGTTGGCCCCGGCTATGAGATAGGCAAGCCTCCTACTCAGAAGTTTGTCGGCGAGACCCTCGTCTTTAAGAGAGATGTTGAGAAGCTCGAATGGAACGGGAAAACATACGGCCCGTTCAAAAAAGGTGACCCTGTAAACAACCTTCCAAAAGAGCTTGTCGACTCACTCTCTGCCCAAAAGGTTGTCGACGTGTTTACTCTTGAAGACCTTGTTGAGGAGGTTTTCGGAGGTGTGCGGGTTGTCGCTCGAGCAGTATAAGGATGTGTGGGCTTACTGCGCCTTGGATAACGGGAGGCTGACGAGGCCGAGTCTCGAAATCATCGCAGCCGCTCGGAAAGTGGCTGACAAAATTGAGCAAAGGGTTGGAGCCGTTATTATTGGACATGATTTGGACAACGCGGTGGACGAGGCAATTGCCCGAGGGGCTGACGTTGTCTATTACGCGGACGAGCCTTGGCTAAGGAGCTACCAGTGTCTACCCTACACCCGTATCGTCTGCGAGATGGTGGAGAAATACAAGCCCTATGCCCTGCTTTTTGTCGCCGACGAACTCGGGCGAGACCTTTCGCCACGTGTCGCCTACAGGCTCAACACAGGGCTCGCCACAGACAACATAAACCTCGCCGTCGAGGACTACTACTTCGGGCCGCTCAACACAACCTTCAAAAACGTTTTGGCCCAGATTAGGCCTGACTTTGCGACACGTGTGGCGAAAATCTACACACCTCGCCACAGGCCTCAGATAGCGAGTATTAGGCCTGGGAACTTCGACCCTCTGCCTGAGGATAGAAGCAGGACTGGTGAAAAGATTAGGCTGAGGCCCGAGCCGAACCCCGACGATTTTCTCGTGCAGGTTTTGGAGGAGAGGGAAGTGCCGAAGGGTCCTGTAGAGTTGGAGGAAGCTAAGGTGGTTGTCAGTATAGGGTTGGGTATACTCAAGGATGGCAACGGAAACCCGCGTAACCCGAGAGAAGGCTATGAGCTGGCTAAGAAGCTTGTAGAAGTCATCAAAACACACTTGGGCGTAAAAGCCGAGCTGGGAGCTACCCGTGCGTTGATACACGCGGAGCTGAAGGAGCTGGAGGGCTTGATTACGTCGGAGAGACAGGTTGGGCAGACAGGTAAGACGGTGTCACCCGACATCTACGTGGCTTTGGGGATTAGCGGTTCCGTGCAGCATAGGGTGGGCATGATAAAATCAAAGAAAATAGTCGCCGTGAACACCGACCCAAACGCTCCCATATTCGAAATCGCTCACTACGGTGTCAGGGGAGACCTTTACCAAATCGTGCCGCGTTTGATTGAGTTGATAGAGGGCGGATACAATGGTTGACAAGTTTGATGTTATCGTTGTGGGAGCGGGGCCCGCGGGAAGCGCCGCAGCCATTAAACTCGCCCGAGAAGGATTTGACGTCCTCGTGCTGGAAAAAGCGCAGCTGCCGGGTCAGAGAAACGTTTCCGGCGGTGTATTGTTCGGCGGCTTTGAGAACGGGCTAGGGCTCGTTGACCTAGTGCCAGAGTTCGAGGAACAGGCGCCAGTCGAGAGGAAAATAGCTGGGCATGAGCTTTACATGGTGAGCGAGCCTCGTAGACAAAACGGAGAGGCAAGTTACCGATACATCAAGCTTGACAAATCCTCTCTCTTCACCAGACTGGGCCTCACCATGCTCGACGCCACTACCGGTCATGACTACTCTGTTTTGAGGACTCGCTTCGACCGATGGTTTGCGGGAGTCGCGACCGAGGAGGGCGCTATGCTTACTACCCGTAAAACCGTCGAGGACCTTCTCTGGAAAGATGGTCGAGTTGTGGGTGTGAAAACCGTTGATGAAGAGGTTTACGCGGACTTGGTGATAGACTGCGGAGGCGTCACCAGCCTACTTCCCGAGAAGGCTGGCATAAGGCCGAGACTCACACCTGACCAGGTTTACCACGGCGTCAAACACGTCTTCAAAGTCAACCCCGAACGCATAGAAGAATTCTTCGCCATAGAAGATGGCTACAAATCCGTTTACCTCATCGGTCCCTTTATGCATGGCGTTGTTGGAGGAGGGTTCGTGTACCCGAACCGGGACACGGTCTCGGTCGGCATTGTCATAGACCTCTCATCAGGTATAGAGAAGTTCACTAAAGACTTCATGGAAGTGGGTAAGCCTCTTGACCTTTTGGAGGAAATGGAGGAACATCCGTTTCTCGGCCCCTTGCTCGAGGGCGCAACCCTTGTTGAATATTCCGCTCACAACATACCGCGTGGATACAAGATTTTGCCTCAGAAGCCTTACGCACCCGGTTTCCTGATGGCAGGCGACTCGCTCGGCGTCTTCTATAAAATGGGTGCCTTAATCGACGGGATGAGGCCAGCCATTGCCTCGGGAATCGCCGCTGCAAAGACCTTCATAGAAGCCAAGAAACGCAACGACTTTGGCGAAGCCTCTCTATCTGTTTACCGTACCTTGCTGGAGCCTCTGTACAGGAGGGTGGAGAAATCGAGGTCGAACAGTAGGCTGACCGAGGGGCGTTTCGCCTACTCGGTTCTTCCATCCATCGGATTCAGCCTGGGCTTCGGCAAATCTTCGGCTGGCCGTGTGATAAACATGAGAGATGTACAGCGGGATGCTGTTCAGAAAATTCAGCAATACATCGGCAAGCTCGAGTATCATGAGGATAAGGTGCGTAGCCACATAACGGTCGACGAGGACGCAGCCTCCCGAGACCAGTTCAAGGCATGGATACCGTTGTGCCCGGTGAGCTGCTACACCCTTGTAACCGAGAAAGGAGTATTCTCCAGCTTCAGAGACCTTTACCTGCATAACTTGAGGAAACAGGGTGAAAACTCGGCAGAGGCCATGAAAAAGGCGCTGGAGATGACTTGGAGCGACATACGTAATGGATTGCTAAAGTTTGACCACGTGGCATGCGTGGCCTGCGGCACATGCGGAGTCATCGGTCCACCCGAGGTCGTAAGGTTTGGCCACGAGTGGCACGGTCATGGGGTTAAGTTCAGGTACGGCTGATATTTCCCATATATTATTGTAGATTAATAACCTATAAATTGGACAACACATTGATAGACATCATGACCTATGCAAACCCATCTGTGTTGGCTGATGTTGATTGGCTCAAAGCAAACTTAGGCAAATCAGGCATAGCCATCATAGAGGTCGACTACGACCCGAAGCTGGCTTATGAGCAGGGACACATCCCAGGTGCACTGCTAATAGACTGGAGAAAGGACATGAACAAGCCCGATGAGAGAGACATCATCGGCCCGGAGGAGTTTGAGAAACTGATGAGCAGACTCGGCGTCTCAAACGATACACACGTCATCCTCTACGGCGACTACAACAACTGGTTCGCAACGTTCGCCTTCTGGGTCTTCGAAATGTATGGACACAAGAAAGTCCAGATACTCAACGGTGGAAGAAAGAAATGGATAGACTCAGGCGGAGAGCTGACCAAGGAGGTTCCAACACCCAGGCCAGCGGTTTACAAGGTTGAGAAGGTCAACTACGCGAACCGCGTCTTTCTCGACGAGCTTCTGAGAGAGAAGGTCGGAAAAGCAGACCTAGTGCTTGTCGACGTCCGCTCACCCGCGGAGTTTACAGGCGAGATAACAGCTCCACCTGAATATCCCAACGAGCATGCACAGCGAGGAGGCCACATCCCAGGAGCCATAAACATCCCATGGGGACAAGCCATTAGAGAAGACGGCACCTTCAAGTCAGCTGAGGAGCTCAAACAGCTTTATGCCTCAAAGGGTGTGACGCCTGAAAAAGACGTGGTGACATATTGCCGCATCGGTGAGAGGGCCAGCGTAACGTGGTTCGTCCTCAAACATCTACTAGGATACCCGAGGGTAAGGGTTTACGACGGTAGCTGGACTGAGTGGGGAAACCTCGTCCGTTTCCCGATTGAGCGACAGCGTTGACCTCGGCTGACGACTGCATCTACCCAAGCGACAGACTATACCTAGTGGAACAGGACCTCTGGATAAAGCCTCTCTCAGACAACGTCTACAGGGTCGGCGTCGTCAAACCTTTCCTATTTTTTGTAGGGAAACCTCACAAGATCACGGTCAGGCAAGCAGGTACGCTGGCTAAAAAGAACACTATGCTGGCGGTGTTGTCCAACCCACGGGCCGACGCCGCCTTGCTTGCACCGGTTGACTGCTACATCCTCGAGACCAACCAAGGTTTAACACCGGAGCTTTTGGTGAAAAATCCCTACGAAGAGGGTTGGCTAGCCAACATCCGTGTGGAAGAACCCCTGACCAAAGCAGTGGATTCCTCGGCCGCGGCTGAGAAATTTGCGGCTATTAACGCGGAGAGGGGCGTGGCTTGTTTGGAGACGCTTGCAGACTATCGTTTCACAGTCTTCGGCGAAACATGCGAAAACATCCTGACACAGGTCGGTGACTTCATCTCGAGATACCTCAAGGTTGGTGAGAGCTTGCATGTAATCACAACCGACCCGGCCACGGAAGTTGACATGATTGCCTACGCAGAACGCACCGGACACAAGCTGCTCGAAATCAAGAAAATCGGCAAACTACTTCACGTCATCTACATGCGTGCAGTCTAGGCCCTCCACCATTCAAACATCAGGTAAACAACCTTGTCACCGGCTGGCACAGATATCGTGAAATGTTTTTTGACCGAGGTCGCTAAGCGTCCCGCTCTTATAATCTCTAGGGCAGAGAGCTTTTCATCACCTTTCTTAATTTGTATGATGAAGGGTGCATGGTCTATGCCGGGGCCGTGTCGATAAACAGCGAAGTCGCTGCCGAACTTTATTCCCGGCAGGACCACGAAGCCGCGGTCACGGAGGTCTGCGTAGACACGGTATTTTGTTGGGAAGTTTGGCTCCACAGATGCGGCGTATCCCTCAAACTCCTCGGGAGAAACCTCCAAGTCGCCGCGGAGTATTCGAAGCCTCCGCTGCCTAGCGAGGTATAGGGCCTCGACAAGGTCTAGGACAAGCGGTGCGTCGAAATTCAGGTCCTTTGGCTTCGGGATTCCGAGAGGTTTTCCGTAGAAGCCTAGGCGGTACAGTTCCCGGGCCTGCTCAACATCCCAAACGACGACGCTGTCTCCTAGCAGAAGGCCCTCAAACAAGGGAGATGCACACTATAGGATGACGAAGGCGAGGACGCGGAGAGTTTCTCCGGATTCCTCGGCCTTGTCGGCGATGTCCTCCAGCATCGAGACGATTTCGCGGAGAAGCAGAAGCTGTCCAATCTTCATTTCCGACATGAGGATTGTCAAGTCTATGTTTCTATAGAGCTCGTCCACTTTTCTCTCAAACTCCTCAGTTTCCTTGAGTTTTTGGTAGAAGGTTTCGCTGTTGAGTGTGACGGCGAGTATGGCTTCCCTTAGCCTAGTAACTGTCTGGAGAACAAGTTCGCCCAGTCCCAGCACCTGGGACATTATCTCTTTGTCGAGTTTCATCCTGGATTTTGCGAGGCTGACAACCCTGAAGGCAACTCCCTCCGCTATGTCGGCTATCTTGTCTATCGAGTTTACTAAGCGGATGAAATCCTCCCTGTTTGTGAGTATGGCCCCTATCTCCGACACCTCTTTCTCCACCTGTCGGCGGCAATTTTTCGCGGCCTCGTCTATCTGCATAACCTCGGAGTAGGCCTCCTCAATTTTCTTGATGTCAGGTTCTCTGGTCACCATCTCCACCATAACAACGGTTTTGCGGAGAAGGTCGAGAATTCTTCTCATCTGGTCTTGTGTGAGCGAAAGCAACCTTGAACGATAATCCTCAACTCTTTCCCTAGCTGCGTACAACCTATAAACACCTGTTTACTATATGATGAGTCGAGTTTTAAATTTTTTTAAATGGTCGACGTATCCATGTATCGTGTTTGGGGTGGCCGCGGCTGTTCTTGCCTCAGGTTTTGCGAAGAGGTTTGGAGCGGATAAACTGTCAACTATGTTGGGTGGAAAGCCTCTCTACATGTGGGCTCTGGAAGCTACTGCCCTCTGCGACTATAGAGCATTTGTTATAAGGCCTGAGCAGCTGGGCAAGTACAGTTTACCCGAAGGTGTTTCGGTGCTGGTGAACAGGAGAGCGGATAAGGGTATGTCGGAGGCGTTGAAGCTCGCCGTTTCCTGGACACCGTATCAAGCTAGCGGCCTCTTGGCTGTGTTGGGTGACATGCCTTTCACAAAACCTGTGGTTCAAAAGCTGTTGAAAGTTTTTAGTGAAACTGGGGCGGAGGCTGTGGCTGTTGGATTAGACGGCAAACCTATGACGCCATCTGTGTTCAGCAGGGGGGTTTTCCATAGGCTACTGAATCTAAGAGGTGATGTGGGCGCCCGCGCTGTTCTGTCGGAGATAAAGACTGTTTTGGTTGATGTGGAGGAGTGGATGCTGCTGGACATCGACAAGGTCGAGGACTTGAAAGAGGCTGAGAAACGGCTGGAACTATGGAGACGTCTCCAACACGTTGACTGAGTCTATTTTTCCGTCGCCGTTGAGGTCGAGGCCCTCGACGACGGCGGCCCATCTCTCCTGCCCCGCGTAGCCGCTCAAAAGATTTTGCCAGTGGTTTGTGAGAGCTATCACCGCTGCCTTCGTGCCTGCGGCCCTCAGCCCAGCCAAAACTATAACCCTCTTGCTTTCGTTAAACGGGTTAACCGTTTTTGCAACCAGGCCTGTGAACTCGCTTGTGTAAACAGCCTTGGGAGAGACAAGCCCTCCCCAGTAATTGTTTTCGAGAAAGTTGATCGGCATTTCTTTGTTGACGGCTGCTGTTAACAGGTTTGTTCCGGGTCCGCCTATTAGCAGTAGGTTTTCGGTGTAGAGTTTCTCCGACTTGACGTCTACGTCCAGCCGCACCGCAAAATCTTTCTGGGAATCGATGTATTTTCCGAGGAACAAGCCCAGCTGGAAACCATAGTGTCCGTCGGTCGCTGTGGCTCTGAAAGGGCCGTGTGGATGAGGTGAGCCGACCACGACAAGTCCGTCAAGCACCCCGTCGTGGATGATTGGGTTAAGAAACTTCGCCAGCTGCTCAGGCATCCACCGCGCCCGTCGACTCGGTCTCCAGCATTTACGTGAGTATACAACAGCTATTCCTGATGAGGTAGTCTTGTAAATCCTCGCGTAACCGCCCCTGTGAACAGTTTCACCAACCTCCTTCAACAAGCCGGCTTTGACCATACGCTCGACATGGAGGCTGACCAGCTGCTTGCTCAAACCCGTCTGTGCAGCCGCTCTCGAAATGTAGTTACCGTCCACGAAAGCCCGCAAAACTTTCCAAGCTGTTGCTGTCGAGAGAGGGCGGAGATTAACCGGGTCTGCGAGAATAACTTCGGCCTCGGCATCGTTCCTGAGAACCTTGGCCATGCGCATGCCGTAAAGAATTTTTTGACCGGTCTTAAGTTTTTTGAAACGTCTTTATAAGGTAGCCGAGCTGCCTTTCATCATGTGTGGCATCGTGGGCTATGTGGGAGCCGGGACCGCAGCGCCTATTCTTGTCAGGGGTCTTAAGCGGCTTGAGTACAGGGGCTATGACTCGGCAGGGGTGGCGACCATCGCCGAGAATGTTTTGTTGGTGGAGAAGGATGCGGGTAAGGTTGATGAGCTGAATGCTAAGCTGTCGCTGGACAGGATGCCGGGCAACATCGGTATAGCTCACACGAGATGGGCCACTCATGGAGCGCCATCAAAGGTAAACGCGCATCCCCACACCGATTGCACACGAACAGTTGCCGTCGTCCACAACGGTGTGTTGGAGAATTTTCTCCAGCTGAGGAAAGAGCTTATCGACCTCAACCACAACATAGTTTCTAAAACAGACACAGAGGTTGTGCCTCATCTGATTGAGGATTTCATGAAGCGTGGCATGGGGTTTGAGGAAGCCTTCGTCAACACGGTTAGACGGCTTGAGGGAAGCTATGCGCTTGCAGCAATCTGTCTGAGAGAGCCTGATTTAATTATGGTTGCGCGTAAAGAGGCACCCCTTATCATCGGTGTCGGCGACGGGTTTAACATGATTGCTTCTGACATGACTGCTTTGATAGAGATGACAAATCAGATGGTTTTTCTGCATGACGGTGACGCAGCGGCTGTTAGGGCTAACGGCTATAAGGTCTTCCGCGTAGCGGATGGGCAAATCGTTGAAAGGCCTGTTAAGACGGTTGCGCTGACCGTTGAGATGGCTGAGAAACAGGGTCATCCACACTTTATGTTGAAGGAGATTTTTGAGCAGCCTAATTCTCTGCGGGATGCGTTGAGGACGCAGAGAGAGTATGTGGATTTGCTGGCGGAGCTTCTGGACAAGGGGCG
This sequence comes from Candidatus Caldarchaeum subterraneum, assembly GCA_937934305.1. Taxonomy (GTDB): domain Archaea; phylum Thermoproteota; class Nitrososphaeria_A; order Caldarchaeales; family Caldarchaeaceae; genus Caldarchaeum; species Caldarchaeum subterraneum_E. Next base: position 3,267 of record CALHAG010000006.1, on the reverse strand, counting down.
GGTTGTTTTCCTACTGGGAGCGGGAACATCCTACAACGCGTGTCTCGCAGGCTCATACCTGTTCTCAGCAGTTGCACGTATCCCGTCGTACCCAGTTATAGCCTCGGAGTTCGTCGCAAACTATGGGGGAGCAGTTGGAGCAGACACAGTCATCCTCGCTGTGAGCCAATCGGGTGAGACGGCCGATGTCTTGAATGCCCTGGACTTCGCGAGGATGAGGGCATGCACAATCCTCGGACTCACAAACACCGTCGGCTCAACGCTGACCCGTGTATCACGGGCATATGTTCTCCAGAACTCGGGGCCCGAGATAGGTGTTGCCGCCACCAAGACATTTACTTCGCAGGTTCTCGTCTTGGCTCAGATTGCGCTAAGGCTATCGAGGCTTAGAGGTAAGATTTCACAGTTTGAGATGGATGAGTTTGGACACGAGTTGTCGAAGATTCCGAAGCTTGTGGAGGAGGTTTTGCTCACCGCGCCAGCCAAGGTGAAGGAGCTGGCGGAAACACTTGTAAACTCGCCGTTCCTGTTAATCCTGGGCCGCGGGATGTCAGTCAGCACGGCCTACGAGGGTCGGCTGAAGGTTATGGAGCTCTCCTACATACCTTGTATAGCTTATCCATCGGGGGAAAGCAAACACGGCCCCATAAGCGTGATAGAGGAAAAAATCCCCGTAATATTCGTGGCACCTCCCGACGAATTCAGAAAGCAGAACATCAGCAGCATAATGGAGATGAAGGCCCGGGGAGCAAAAATCATCGTCTTCGGCGACAAAGAAGACGAAGAGCTTAGAAGCCTCGCAGACCACTACATAGGTCTTCCCAAAACTCATCCTCTTCTCTCCCCTATAATCTACACGGTTCCGTTCCAGCTTCTCGCCTACTACTTGGCCGTCCTTAAAGGATATGACCCTGACAAGCCGCGTAACCTCGCCAAATCGGTAACAGTCCTCTAAAAAAATTTATACATCCTCCAGACGATGGGGAGATGTGGGTTTCTGGATATTCGTAGTCAAAGACCATCTCCATGGCAAGGAAGTTATCCCCGCGGGGGCAATCGCCTCAGAAAGAGTGAAGCACGGTTTTTGGCTGGTGAGCTCGAGGATAGCGGCTATGAAAGAGCTTGCGGAGGGAGGTTTCTCGGTGTTCTTCTCAACAGGAGTGGAGGGTAGGCTGTTCATCGGTGAAGGTGTTTTCTCCCAGCAGCCTCAGCCCATAACCGATGAGATGAGGTTTCACATCAAGGGCTACCCCTCGGAGAAGCTCACCCACTTCATCAAACTTGACACGGCGAAGCTCTGGACAAACCCCGTAAAACTCGAAGACGTTTTGGAGAACCTGAGCTTCATCAAAAACAAGTTGCGATGGTACGGATATTTCCGCGGAAGCGTTAGAAAAATCCCTGAACAGGATTACAAATATCTTGTCTCGACAGCTAGTTCTCAGTCGTAGATGCTTTTTATGCCAAGGGCCTCGGCAACATCTCTTCCAGTCGCCCTAATGTCTTCGGGGCCGAGGCTTTCTACGCTGTATTTCCCCACCGCTGAGGTGAGTAGCTGTACTTCCATCTTAATTGTTTCGAGATATTTTTTCACGCCCTCGGCTCCTGCGGCATAGGCTGTGACGACGAAAGGGCGTCCGAGGCCCGCGGCCCGGGCCCCGAAGCAGAGGACTTTCACGACATCGGCGCCGTCGACGAGTCTCCCGCTGGCTACATAGTCTATGGTTGTTTCACGGCTTAGCTTCATGATTTTCCCTAACACAGCCAGCAATGGGAGTCCGAGGTCTTTCAAAGCCGTCACGGGGCTGAGACCTGTTCCACCCTCTTTCCCATCAATCCAGAAGGCGTCCACTTTTTCCTCGCTACAGAGTCTCGCAACGTCTTCGAGGTCTCGGTAGGGCCCCATCTTAACCCATATGCGTGCCCGTGGATAGTTGTTCCGCATGATTCTTATCATGCTGCGGAGGATTTCGGGGGTGTATGTGCCGGGTGCCGAATGTCTCTCATAAAGTTCTTTCTGGACGGTCCGCGGGTCTGCGTCAAACACGTATTTGTCTGCAAGCTTTATGGCGAGGCTTCTTTCCACAAATGTTTCTCCTCCGAGACCTGGCTTGGCTCCCTGCCCCAGCTTAATCTCAAACCCCACAAGCCCCTTGTCAATATAGGGGGTTATGTCGGGGTCGGAGTAGACCCTGTTCCATAGCTCGTCGTATGCGTCTTCCACGTTCTGCTGTATAAAGACTCCGCCTTTTCCGTTGTCTCCGAGGTTTTCGAGGTAGGTCATCACCCGTTCCTTGAAACATGGCTGGCTTGGTTTCACACGTTCAGAGTATCCCCAGACGGTTGCCACGTTCTCGCCCACACCCATAGGTATCCCAGCTTCCGCCGATGCCTTCGCGACGTCGAGTGAGACCTTGTTGTAGACCGGTGTGGAGCCCATCGACGCTACCGCGACGGGGAGGCTGGAATTGAAGCCGCCGAATTTGCATGAGGTGTCTACGTCGGTGAAAAGAGGTTCGCGCATCAGTTCCTCCATTTTCCGAAGCCTCAAGGGTGTGTATAGCGGAGGAACTATCAGGATTTTCTCGAGGGTGTCGTAGCGTGTTATATGTCTGGTGTAGATAGGTGCGCCGAGTAGAGCTTTCCCGAACTCGTCGAGCTCCGACAACGGGAAGACTGATTGGCGGCCTTTCTCCGCTTTTTCAACCAGTTCCGCTATGGGATATTGTTGGAAGAGTGACCGTGCAGCTCCTGGTTTCCGGGCAAGCTTGGTGAGTATGTTGATTAGGTTGGATACTTTCAAGGGGAGTATATTCCCGCGACCTTGGGATAAGGACGAGCCTCCCAGACCGCTTGGAGGCCGCAGAGATATCTTGTCAACCTCTCGACACCGATGCCGAAGCCCGACGTCGGCCTAATTCCTTCCCTGAGCATGTCGAGGTACCAGCCGTACTTTGCAGGGTTCTCTCCGCTCTGTTTAAGCCTCGCCAACACTTTGCTGTACTCATATTCTCTCTCCGCGCCGGACGCTGCTTCTCCATAGCCCTCTGGATACATGAGGTCAAAATCTTTGAGTATGCCGGGGCGCTGTGGGTCCTCTTTATCGTAGAACCCTCGGGCGCCTTTGGGATAGTCTGTGATGAAGAAGGGCTCGTTGATGATTTTTGAGAGTTTTTCCTCCTGTGGCCATGGTATTTCCGCGTTTGGGTTGATCTGGTCACCGTGGGCGCGGAGGATCTCAACGGCTTCTGCGTGTGTTATTTTTCT
>CALHAG010000005.1 GCA_937934305.1 Candidatus Caldarchaeum subterraneum | reverse complement strand
AGAGGGAATTGAAAGTATCACGTTTCTCCTCAAAAGAGAGAATTTCTTCTTCATCGGTGATCCCGAGAGAGGGAATTGAAAGTGTAAATCGGCTGGCTTAGCCGATCGGCAAATTGAGCTAGCCAAGTGATCCCGAGAGAGGGAATTGAAAGTCGGCGGCCTCGGCGAGTTGGCTCATCAGTAGCCTCGTAGTCGTGTGATCCCGAGAGAGGGAATTGAAAGTCTCACTATGCTGAGATATGACAAGACAACAGCATCCTTAACCGTGTGATCCCGAGAGAGGGAATTGAAAGTATAGTGGCATGAAAGGGTTTCATATGTATTTAGACTTGTGATCCCGAGAGAGGGAATTGAAAGGTTCGCCGGTATTCCATACTGAAAACCACGTTATCTCTGTGATCCCGAGAGAGGGAATTGAAAGCAACGGATTCAGTAAAGACTTCAGAGTCTGGCTCATCGGACCAAACTGATCCCGCGAGAGGGAATTGAAATTTGGGGGTGGTGTTTTTGTTGGTTTGTTTCAGAGAGGTGTATGTTCTTCATTGAGCGCCGAGGCTCTCTGAACAGGTCAGTCTCATCATCACAGCATCATCCACATCCTCTTATTTAAGGAGAGACCGTGAAATAGAGACGCCTATTCGCCTTCCCCTTGTTCTCCAGCTTCACCACCATAATCCTCCCCACCTCAACCGTGTTCCTCACATGCGGGCCGCCGTCAGCCTGAACATCAAGCCCCTCAATCTCCACAATCCTCAGAACAGGAACATCGGGAGGAAGCCTATTCGCCAGCTTAACCATCCCCGGCATGCTCAACACCTTCTCCCGCTCCAAGTAATAGACCCTTACAGGATGATCCACGGCAAGCCTCCTATTCGTCTCCTCTACAACCTCCTCGATAACACCACGGTCAAACGCCTCCAAGCTAAAATCCACACGCCCGCCGTCGTAGGAGATGTTGTTACCCGTAATCAAGGCACCAGTTTTCTCAACCATCGTCGCAGCCAAAACATGCAGCCCCGTATGCATCCTCATAATCCTGTAACGCTTCTCCCAATCAACCTCACCTTCAACAACTTCGCCGACACGCGGCAAACCACCCTCCAGCCTATGAGCCACACCGCCATCGGTGAAAAACGCCTCAACAACCCGCGACACAACATCCCCAAAACGGAGAAACCCCACATCAGAGACAAGCCCACCACCCCGGGGATGAAAAGCAGTCCTATCAAGAACAACAGCGTCGCCGCTAACCTCAACCACCTCGGCAGAAAAAACTCTCAAATAAGAATCATCGAGATAAAGAAGCGCGGTTCTCCCATGCTCCACGCATGGAAGGCGATGACACAGTTGTTTAAGTTTTGCGGAAAACCACGAAAAGCATCTCAGCCGTAAAAGCAGGCGTCCCACGCGTCACGTTTTGACAAGTGACATCAAGCTTCACAACCCCACGGTCAGGCGACCTGGACTCCCTCTTCTCCACAACCCTTGCAACCGCTTTAATCACGTCACCGGGATGGGTGGGTGACCTGAAACTCATCTTATCTATCGACGCGAGCGCAACTATGTTGTCGAAAGCACCGGTCTGATAGAGAAGGCCTATGGCAAAGGCTATGACGAGAGCGCCGGGAGCTATGCGCTGCGGAAACCCCCTATCTTTTGCGAAGCCGTCGCTGAGAAAAAGCGGGTTAGCGGCCCATGTCCACGTGGCGAAGAGGTCTATGTCAGACGGTGTGACAACCCTCTCGCGGGAGACAAACTCCCGCCCAACCTCGAAATCCTCGAAAAACATTCCTCAGCTCGGCCAATTACGGTCAAGCTCGCGCTCAGTATTCTCCACAGCCGCGGAAACATCCACATCCATTCCAAGAGACTTCAAAGTCTTCCCCAGAGCGAAAATCGTGTTAACCACCTTGTCACGTGTAATCAACCCGATGTTGGCTATGCGGAACATCTTGCCCTTGTAATGGGCGAGACCACCCGAAATCAATATCCCATACTTCTTCTTCATCGTTTCACGGATAGCGGTGTCAGTTAACCCCGGGGGAATATGCATCGCGGCAACAATCGGAGACTCGAAACCAGGGCCCGCGTAAAACTCCAGCCCATATGTGCGTAGGCCAGCGTAGAGACCCGCAGCACCAGCGGCATGACGCGCAAGCCATCTCTCATACCCATACTCGAAAATAATGTTCAACGCCTCGTCAAACGCCCAGAAAAGAGTAACCGCCGGCGTGAAAGGCGTCTCCCACCTCTCCATAAAATGCCTATACTTGACGAGGTCGAAATAAGGCGGACGCAGCTTCTTCTGCTCAATCTTCTCCCAAGCACGTTTTGAAACAGTCACCAACGCGAGGCCCGGGGGCGTCGCCAAACACTTCTGCGTCCCCGCAACACACACATCAATGTTGTACTCGTCGACGGGAACCCTCACACCGCCGACCGCCGTCACCGCGTCGACAACAAGCAAAGCACCATGCTCACGACAAATCCTGCCAATCTCCTTGACATCGCGCGAAATTATTCCCGTGGAGGTTTCGTTGAAGGGAAACCCGACAATAGCCGTGTCTGGATGAGTCTCCAACAGTTTCTTCACAGCCACGGGATTAGGCCCCTGGCCATTCTCAAGAGGATGTTTAACAACGTTGGCGCCATAGGCTGCGAAAGCCTCAGCCATCCTCTCAGCAAACAAACCGGCCGAAAGAATCAACACCTTGTCCCCCGGTTGGGTCAGGTTAGAGGCCGCAGCCTCTACACCACCTGTACCGGAGGCTGTTAATATGTAGATGTCGGATGAATTTGCTTCAAAGATTTTTCGCGACTTTTCGACGACGCTTTTCATGAGGGCGCGGAACTCGTCGGAGCGGTGGTCAATCATCTGCCGAGCCATGGCACGGATAACCCTTTCATCAATCTCCGTGGGCCCAGGTATCATCAACAACAAACCAGCCACCTCGAATAATCAGTGTGAAGCCATGTCTTAAGTGTGAACAAGGCACTCGGCAAGGTTTAAACCATGCATCAAGGATTCATCTCTGTGCTTGTCACCGCTGAGCGTTACAGGGTTGTGGGCAAATCCGTTCCCAAGATTGATGGCGGGCTGAAGGTCGTCGGAGCTGCACGTTACGTGGATGATGTCGAGCTTCCCAACATGCTCTACGCCAAGATACTGAGAAGCAGGTATCCGCATGCGAGGATTCTACGTATAAACACTGAGAAGGCTTGGCGTGTTCCAGGAGTGAGGGCGGTTGTCACAGGATACGATGTCCAGCTCGGGCGAATGGGGATTCTGCAGGACCATCCGCCGCTGAAGACAGGGAAGGTCCGCTCGGTCAGGGATGAGGTGGCCGCTGTGGCCGCTGAAACAGTTGAAGCCGCTGAAGAGGCCGTTGAAGCCATTGAGGTGGAGTATGAGCCTCTCGAGGGGGTTTTCGACCCAGAGGAGGCGATGAAGCCTGACGCGCCTCTTGTCCACGAGGAAAACAGAAGCAACATAGTTGACCTCAAGATGCGTTTCTCAACAAGCGACAGCACACATCTAAACCAAGTGTTTGAAAAAGCTGCGGCAGTCGTCTCAGACCGTTACCAGGTCCACTACAACAACGCCTCACCGCTTGGAACCATGGGCGTCGTCGCACACTACAACAACCTGGGAGAACTCACCATGTACACAAACACGCAGGCACCATTCCTCTACCGCCACGAGCTCGGAAAAATTCTCGGGATAAGCCCCTCAAAAATAAGGGTCATACAGCCAGAAATAGGCGGAGCCTTTGGTCGCGGCATGGATGTTTACCCGCTTGACCCGATAGCGGCGGCCCTATCCATGAAAACACGGAGACCCGTCAAGCTTGTCTTCACCCGAGAAGAGGAGCTTCAATACGCGCCTCCACGACAGCCGGCGATAATCTACATGCGTACAGCCGCTGACCGAGAAGGCAGACTTTTGGCCAGAGAAGCGCGTGTAATTCTAGACGCGGGGGCGTATGTTTCATGGGGTCCTTTTGACGGACGAGTGATGATGGCCACCACAACAGGGCTCTACACTGTTCCCGAGGTGTTGTTCGAGGCCACGGTTGTTTACACCAATAACCCCTACACCGGCACACAGAGAGGAGCGGGCAATCCTCAGATAACCTTCGCCATCGAGCAGCAGATGGACGCGTTGGCTGAGGAGCTGGGCATGGACCCGGTGGAGTTCCGCATAATCAACGCCAACAAACCCAACACAGTCACGCCGCAGGGCTTGAAGATAACAACATGTGAGCTCCGTGAGTGTTTGAGGAGGGCGGCTGAGGAGATTGGATGGCGTGGCCGGGGGATGGCTGGGCCCAACCGAGGCATAGGGTTCGCGGCCTTTTTCCACGTCGGCGGAGGCGCACGGGTATACAGGTCCGATGGATGCGGCACAGTTCTCTCAGTCGACGACTTTGGCCTCGTCACAGTGATAACGGGTTCAACAGACCTTGGCACAGGCTCCGACACAGCGATAGCGCAGATTGTCGCTGAAGAACTGGGGATATCTTTGGAGAAGGTGCGGGTGGTAAACGACGACGCCTCGATACGGCCTTGGGATGTGGGGACTCATGCGAGCAGGGCCACATTCGTCGCAGGTAACTCAGCTTTGCTGGCCGCCAAAAAAGCAAGGGAAATCCTCGCCAAAGCCGCCGCCGAGGAACTGCAAACCCCTCCAGAGAACCTTGTCTTCGAAAACAACACTGTCTACGACGTCACAAACCCAGCCAAGAAAATAGAGTTTGACAAGCTTGTTAGAAGGATACATTTTAGACAGGGGGGAAGCAACATAGTTGTCTCGGTGTATTACGACCCGCCGACGGAGATGCAGGATGAGAACTGGATGGGCAACCTCTCAGCGGCATATGTTTTCGGTGCACAGGCGGCTCTCGTCGAGGTCGACCCTGAGACAAAGTGGGTGAAGGTGCTGAAGATAGTTTCGGTGCATGATTCAGGGCGCATACTCAACCCAGCCGCTGCCGAGGGCCAGGTTCACGGAGGCGTGGCCATGGGCCTCAGCTACACACTGTATGAAGAGCTTGTTCTTGAGCAGGGCCGCGTCGTCAACGCAGCTCTGACAGATTATCTTCTACCCACCGCCCTCGAGACACCTGTCATCAAGACTGTTTTCGTCGAGAAGCCCGACCCCGCGGGCCCCTTCGGAGCCAAGGGATTGGGTGAGACAGGATGTATTCCCACTCCTGCGGCCATCGCCAACGCGGTCTATGACGCCACCGGAAAGCGGGTGAAAAAGCTCCCAATAAAGCCGGAAAGCCTCTGAGAGGGTCTGAGAAGACTGCTCCCCTATGGATGTAGGTGTGTAACGTATAATAGAGGGGATAACGGCGTTATAGCGAGATGGCGGGAGAAACAAAGCTGGAAATAGACTACAGCAAATACGACTTTAAGGACCCGGAGCTGTACGTTTACAAGTCCAAGCCCGGGCTTTCGGAGAAAGTTGTTGAAGAGATTTCCCAGCACAAGGATGAGCCTGAGTGGCTGAGAAAATTCCGGCTCAAGAGCTTGGAAATATTCTACAGGAAACCCATGCCCATCTGGGGAGCAGACCTCTCGGGCGTGGACTTTGACAGGATACACTACTACATCAAGCCCAGCGACCGCAAAGCAAGAAGCTGGGACGATGTCCCCGAATACATCAAGAGAACCTTCGAACGACTCGGCATCCCAGAGGCTGAGAGAAAATTCCTAGCTGGTGTCGGAGCACAGTACGAGAGCGAAGTCGTATACCACAACCTGCAGAGGGAGCTTGAGAAGAAGGGTGTGATTTTCGTCGACCCTGACACGGCTTTCCGCGAGTATGCTGACATCTTCAAACCCTATTTCGGCAAGGTTGTACCGCCAGATGACAACAAGTTCGCAGCACTCAACAGCGCGGTCTTCAGCGGCGGAAGCTTCATCTACGTACCCGAAGGAGTGGAAATCCAGTACCCATTACAAGCATACTTCAGAATCAACGCAGCCAACGTCGGCCAGTTTGAGCGGACGCTTATCATAGCCGAGCCCTACAGCAGGGTTCATTATATAGAGGGTTGCACCGCGCCGATATACTCAACCTCTTCGCTCCACACAGCTGTCGTCGAGATAGTTGCGAAGAAAGGCGCCTACGTCCGTTACACTACTTTGCAGAATTGGAGCAGCGATGTCTACAACCTCGTGACCAAGAGAGCACATGCATACGAGGAGGCCACTGTTGAATGGGTTGACGCAAACATCGGAAGCAAGGTTACTATGAAGTATCCCAGCGTTTATCTGCTTGGGAGAGGGGCTAAGGCGGATATTTTGTCAGTGGCTTTCGCTGGACGCGGCCAGCATCAGGACACGGGAGCCAAGGCTGTGCATCTCGCCCCTGACACCACTTCACGGATAACCTCGAAATCTGTCTGTAAGGACGGTGGCAGAACATCCTACAGAGGATTGCTGCATGTTGCGAAGGGGGCGAAACGGGTCAAGTCAAGCGTGAGATGCGATGCACTGATACTTGACGATATTTCGCGGACTGACACCTATCCATATAATGAGATAAACGAGGAGGATACGACTGCGACGCATGAGGCGACGGTTGGGAAAATCGGTGAGGAGCAGCTATTCTACCTGATGAGCCGCGGTCTCTCGGAGCAGGAAGCGCTCAACATGATTGTCCTTGGATTCCTCGAGCCCTTCACAAAAACCCTGCCCATGGAGTACGCCGTCGAGTTCAACAGACTCATCGAGCTGGAGATGTCGGGCTCAGTCGGCTGAGCCCAGCCAAACCTCTACAAAATCCCCAACAACTATTCCGTGTTTTTTTACTAGGCCCGCGTTAATTTCCAAAACATATTTCGCATCAGACGAAGGTGTGTATGATTGGCAAACTTGGTTGGGTGTGCACGGCTGGAGGTTTTCCTCGATGTGGACCACAAGTCCGTCGGCATCTATCCAGATGATGTCAAGGGCGAAACGCATCTCATACATCCAGAAACTGTAGCGACCCGGCTTCTCGAAGACAAAAAGCATTCCACGGTTCTCGGGCAGCTTTTCCCTTCCTGATAAGCCTCTTCCCCGTTCAGCGTCATCGTCAGCTATCTCGACGGAGAAAACTGCTTCCCGGATTTTTACGTATGGTTCCAGCGGTTTCTCCGAAGTGGCTATGGATTCAGATGTCTTGATGACACTGGTTGTAGTTGTTTGGTTTTGGGTGTTGAGGAAAAAGAAAGAGGATAAAATTCCGAGAAAAATGGTTAGAAAAGCTGCGGCGAAGAAAAGTGGTTTATTCAAGCTTGGCTGTCAATGAGATGGCCACGTTTCCCTTTAACGCTTTCGAAACCGGGCAACCATCTTTAGCGGCTTGAGCAGCTTTCTCGAAGGATGCTTGGTCCATGCCAGGCACTTTTCCGACAACGGTTATCCGCGACTCGGAGATTTTCACCTGGTCACCGATGCTGAAGACCACTTCAGCCGTGACCTCGAGCTTTTCAGCGCGTTTTCCCTCCTTCGCGATTATGTTGGACAAAGCCATGGCGAAGCATGTTGCATGTGCAGCCGCGATAAGCTCCTCTGGATTGGTTTTTCCGCTTACCTTTGAAGAGCGTGTCGCCCAGGATACATCGACTGTTGGAAGAGCTCCGCTGTCGAAGCTGACCATGCCCTGTCCATGGAATAGGTCTCCCTGCCAAACAGCTTTAGCCCTGTTTACTACCTCTGGCATGCAATTTCCCTGATGTGTTGGTTTTTATGGTTTATGCAATTACACAGCTAGTCCATCCACATTCGAGACATTTCTCGCATCCTTCCTGGAAGACTATGGATGTGCTGCCGCATACCGGGCAGATGGTGTGGATTATGGCTGGTGGAGGTGTCTCAGCTGCTTTCTCCTCGACCTCTATGCCGAGGCCGCGGAGCAGCTCTGGAGTGTTGTTGGTGACAGGTACTTCATAGCGTTTGTTGCGTTGTGTGGGTGTAACGAGAACCTGCGCTGATTTCGAGCCATCCCTGTAAACGGTTATGCCCTTGAGCTTAAGTCTATGTGCCGCGATGAATGCCTTCAAAACATCGTCGACAGTCACCCATGATGGCATGTTGATGGTTTTGCTCACTGATGCGTCAACCCACTTCTGTATCTCATGCTGAGCCCTTAGATGGTCCCACCAAGGAATGTCAAGCGCCGTCACAAACACTCTACGTAGGTCCTCAGGTATCTCATCAATGCCCTGCACAGAGCCGCCATTCTCAGCAACTTTCCTCATTATCTCCTGTTTAGGCAACCCATATTCTTCGAGAGCTTTCTCGAAGACGGGGTCGGAGTAGTAGAAGACTCCCGCGGTCACTTGTTTGCGGTAGACAAGCGCGAACTGTGGCTCAAGGCCCGAAGAGGTGTCTGCGAGCATCGAGATACTTCCCGTTGGCGCTACCGTAAGCAGATGGCTGTTGCGGATGCCTTTTTTCACACACTCCACCAGCCTGCTCCAATCCATCTTCAAGTCACGCTCCTCTCTCAAGCCCCTGAACGGCAACAGTCCTTTGACCCACGATGACCTCGGGAAATCAGGGAACGGGCCACGATTCTCGGCAAGCTCAACAGACGTCTCAACCGCCTTGTATGCGATGAACTCCATCACACTCCTCATCATCGCGAAGCCCTCCTCACTGTTATAGGGTATGCGGAGAGCGTAGAGCATGTCCGCTAAACCCATTATGCCTAGCCCAATCCTCCTCGTCCGTAGAGTCATTTTCTCAACAGCCTCCGTTGGGTGCTTGGTCAGATCCACGACATTGTCAAGGAACCTCACAGCATCTTCGACACATTTTCCCAGGGAGTTCCAGTCAAGCTGGCCGTCTCTGATGAATGCGAGTAGGTTGATGGAGCCGAGGTTGCATGATTCATGGGGGTAGAGGGGCTGCTCGCCGCATGGGTTGACGCAGTAAATGTCCCCGTATGCTTCTCTGAGTGGGTTGAGCTCGTTGATGTTGTCATGGTATAGTAGCCCGGGGTCGGCTGTCTTCCAAGCGTTCTCCGCGATTTGCCTCAGGAGTTTGCGTGGGTCGACAAGCCTCCAGACCGAGCCATCACGCGGGTTAACAAGCGGATAAGGCTTGTCTTCCTCGTAGTGTTTCCAGAAATCCGCGGTAACCATCACCGAGATGTTGAAGTTTTCTAGAAACCCGGGCCTCTGCTTAGCGGCTATGAACTTGTCTATGTCGGGGTGGTTGATGTTAAGAATACCGATGTTCGCACCTCTCCTACGCCCACCCTGCTTAACCACATCGGTCACTGTGTCGACTATCCGCATGAAGGACACGGGCCCCGATGCAACCCCGCCCGTCGACGAAACAACATCACCCTCAGGCCTCAGCTTCGAATAGTTTATCCCAACACCTCCGCCTGTCTTGAAAATCAACGCAGCCTCCTCAGCCGTCCTCATAATCGAGGAAATATCATCCTCCACATCGAGGACAAAGCATGCGCTCAACTGACCGAGGACGGTGCCTGCGTTGAAGAGGGTGGGGCTGTTGGGGAGAAACTTTTTCTCAACCATCAAGTCGTAGTAGCGGCGGTAGTTTTCGTAGAACCTAGATGGATGTTTTTTGAGATACTCGAGCACCTCTCGGAGGGGTTTTCTCATAACGCCCTGCTCGTTCAAACGTTTGTATAATGTGGCAAGTCTCTCGAGATGGTGTATGTTCCATTTCGTCTCAAGCATGTTTTCTGATGGTCCGACGCCTATCTTGTCGGCGTAATCCTCGAGTTCCACGTCATCTATCTCCCATTTTTTCTGCTGGCCGTTTTTGTCGAAGAACATGGGGTCGTATAGGATGTCGGCCAACACGATGAGTGCGGCAGTTCTCTGAAACATTTGCTTAGGTCTCTCGATGAGTCGGCCTGACCTGTCCCGTAGAAGGTAGCGTGCAGCCATGAGCCTGAGCGCGTTGACTGAGAAGGCTTTGTCAACCTCATCAACATAGTTTGTCTCCAGTATCCTCATCTTCTCCTCTCTTATTCTTGTCCGTTCATGTCGGTAGAGTATGTAGGCTTTCGCAACCTCCTTCAACCCATGCTCCATCAAAGAGCTCTCCACTATGTCCTGAATTTCCTCCACATGCGGAATCTTCTCCGCACCAAACCGGGTTGAAAGATGCTCCAACACGGTTGCGACAACGTTATCCAGAATTTTTTCATCCTCGACACGTTTAGCAGCCATCGCTTTCCGGATAGCTTCGCGTATGCGACCGACATCAAAATCGACAACTCGCCCATCTCTCTTGACAACCTTCAGGGGAACAGGGCACAACCCAGAACAACAACGTTCAACCGCTTTTATTCTTTCCCAAGACACTGGCATAAACTTAAAACAGGGACACCACATTTTACTCATGTGAATAGGTCGAGGCTGCTCCTTTTCGTAGGCGTCGCGGCTCTCGCAGTGGCCGCGGGCGCTACAGCAGCTGTTCTATCACGTCAGGTTCTCGAACCCTACAAACCCGCGATAGAGATTCCGGGTGAGAGGGTTTTACCAGACTTCACACTAACAGACCAGAACGGAAACCCATTCAAGTTGTCGAGCGTAAAGGGTAAAGCAGTGCTCATCTACTTCGGCTACACACACTGCCCCGATGTATGCCCTCTAGTCATGACTAAGTATGCCCAACTATTCAAAACGCTTGGAAACAGGGCCAACGATGTTGCACTCATATTTATCACGGTTGACCCTGAGCGTGACAACGTGCAAGCCATGAAAAAATATGTCTCCTATTATTCGGATAGGATTATTGCTTTGACGGGCTCTCCCGAGGAGATTGACGCCGTCGCACGTCTCTACAACGTCTACTACAAGAAAAATCCGCCTGACGAGAAGGGAAACTACCTCGTCGACCATTATGCGCTCGTTCTCGGAGCTGATAAGAACCATGTTCTCCGTCTCGCCTTCACTCCTGACATGCCGTTTGAAGAATATCAGAAGGGAGTGGAATGGCTGCTTACAAAACCATGAAGAGACAAATCATCACATACTCTGCCCCACCTGCTGTAGCCTATTTCCTGTTCTACCTGTTTTTCACAGGAGCTGCCCAGCTTATGCAGACGCCGCGGATAGGCATAACATCTATAGTGTTTGTTTACACCTTTGTCGAGACACAGCTTTACACAGGTCCTCTTCTACAGGTTGTCGGCGACGGGTTTGTCTTCAACCTCCGCCTCTACCCCATGCTTCTCGGCGTGGTTGTCTCGGCCCTAGTCGGATACAACGCAGGCCTTCTATTCACCCTTTATCGCCGCGGCATGTTGAGGACATGTTTACTGGGAACTGCTTGGAGCGGAGTCGGCGGCCTCCTCGCAAGCATAATCAGCTTCGGCTACCTCTGCTGCGGATGGCCCGTCTCACTCATCTTCTTCGGAGTAGCCGCCGTCACAGCCCTAAGCCCCATCCTCACAGCCGCCGCAGTCACACTACTCGCAATAAACGCCTACATACTAACAAAACGCATCCAAACACTCGAAAAACTAAAAAACACGGAAAAAACCAGAACCATGAACACGTCCCGCGGTAGCTCAGCCTGGTAGAGCGCCCGGCTGTAGCGGTCAGCCCCGTGGCTGAGCCGATGTTCAGCCCGCCAGGCAACATGGAAACCGGGTGGTCGCAGGTTCAAATCCTGCCCGCGGGACCACAACCTGAAAATTTGCGTACCCGCCCGGTTTTTACTGCTTTTTAGATATTTGTTTTATGAATGTTTCTTGTAGGCAGTTCCAGTTGAATAGTGTTGTCTGGGCTTGTTTTTGGTTTGGGGCTAGTTTGGTTTTTCTGATGTAGCCGTTTATCAGGCTTATTATCCATTTGGCGAAGGGTTTGATTTTTCTGTTGTGGCTTATGAAGCCTAGGCTGATCAGCTGGCTGAGGGTTTCCTCTAATACCTGCTTGGGTATGTGAAGCCGCCAATAGATTCCGGCTAGGGCTGCTATGTGTGTGAAGGTTAGCTGTTTAAGCATTTTTTCGGCGTATCTGAATGCTCCGCTTTTGTTTCCTCTGAATCTCCTGCTTTTGGATATTGCCAGTGATGGGAAGTTCCTCCCGATATAGTGGAGGAGGGAGATTGGGTCGTAGCCTCCGGCTGTGGATGAGGTGAAGCTTTTAGGTTCCAAGAAGATCATTTGTTCGAGGAGCTTTTTGACTCGCCATCCTGTGAACGTGCAGAAGAGCCTCGAATTATCTTCCATGTATGCTATTATGCCTAAGGCCTTAAGCCTATCTATTGTCTCGCCATCCCAGACCTCGAATCTTTGAAGTAACGCGTAAGACAGCTTGGCTCCCAGATTAAACGATTCAGGCTTGATGCCGAAGAGTATGTACGCTATCTCTTTACTGGTGAGCGGGTGGATAATCCATTTAGCCACGCCCTCCAAACCGTTCAGTTTTGAGAGGAAGCGGCCATCAAGCCGTCCCACCTTCCCTATCCAGTACTCCAGCTTTTGACGCATATTCTCCTCTTTCTGCTCAATCGACCTGTCTGCAGACGCTAATGCATCCTCGAAAAGCTTAACAATATACCCTATCTCCTCTCCTCCGCCCTCCCGGTAACTAGCCTCAATGTGGATCTCTTCTTCCGTCTTGCTGGTTTGGCAACTGAATCCATGTTCCTCAGCCTTGCGGGCAATCTCTGATGCATACTCTTCAACATCTATCAGAGTTTCCCGTGAAGCAGTTACCAGATAAGATACTTTGAAAGCCTTCCGACTTGCTGAGAAATTCAATCTTCTTTGTAGTCCAAACTTCTCCGATAACCTGGGACCAATCTCTACCGCCAAATGCTCAGGAAGGTCAGACAGCCTAATACCCCTCACATGCTCAAGCAGGTTTGGACCACCTTTCAGGACATAACCCTCATCCTCGCTACCCCACACATTGAAAACTTTGCCTGAGATGCTGACCTGGAGTCTCTTCTTATCTAAGGAGACCCGTCTAAGGAGCATGCTACAATGAATAGTAGGTAGCCTCAAATAAGTTAAGAGGTATCTGAAAGTGGGAGGTTAAGTTATTATATCGGGTTAAAGTAGTTGAATACGGCTAGGTAAGGAGAAGGAGTGGAAAGCCCCGCCTAGCTGGGCTATAGGGCCGGTAGTCGCCTGGCCATTAAAAGGGCGGTAGTCGGCTGCCCGCAGAAAGTAGGGTTGTCGACCCTACGCAGATATTAGACATTCGGCGGCAGTTAGCGTGCTTAATGATCCCTAGACCCAAGCCCCCAGGTCTCATCCCAAAGGCCTGGGGTCACAGCCTCCGGGTCTAGGGATGAGGGGGGAGAGCTATGGGAGGGACTGGAGAACGCTTTGGCGGCTCCGGCTCTTCGGGGTTGGGGGCCGGGGCGAGAGGACATGTTCCAGATCTGCTTCGGAGCTATGCGCTGCGGGGGTCCATAAAAATGGTCGTGGTGGACGTAAACGTCAGAGACATCATAGTTGCGGAGGTTGAGGTTGGGCTGCTGATCCGCTTCAAGGGTTATAGACGTGTCTCACGCAACGTCGGCAAGCTATTGTTTGTCAGAAGGGTTAACAGGCGGTCTCTAAAGATCCATGGAAGACCAGCATATGCGTGGCTGAGATATGCTAGAAACTTGGACAACGACTGGGTAAACAAGTCAGCCGGTTTAGTGAAGAGGCTTGCATCGAATACACAGGCAGTGGTTCTGGAGCGGCTCAACGCCGGTCAGCTAAAGCAGCGGCTAAAAGCAAAAGACCCTGAAAAGTCGCATATCATCAGCAGCTGGCCCATAGCCAAGCTTATACGACGACTGTCAACAGCATGCGAAAAGATGGGGAAGCTAGTAACAGTGCCTCCCCACTACACCAGCAGCCTATGCCCAAAATGCAACAAACTGATGAAGCATGAGAAAGGCAAATGGGAGAGACTGAAGTGCGAAGAATGCGGACACCGAGATGACAGAGACCATGTAGCGGTAAAAAATCTGGCGAGAACAGCACTACTATTATACGGTTTCCACCTACTCGACACCCACCTCGGAAAAGAACTCAGAAAATACAAACAGGCATTAGACAACCTGACAACAGCAGTCGAGAAAGCCTCCACCCAAGACCCCCAGTGTCAGGGTCTGCCACTCGGAGGGGAAAAAGGGGAGGAAGTCCTTCCCAAGACCCCTCCGGCAGTCCCAGGCCGGGGGTATCTTGGGTGAGGGCTCCTAATGAACCTTTTCCTATGAAGGGTGACAGAAACCAGCCGGCGCCTGCGGCGTCAACCCCATACCCCAGAGGGTGATGACATGCGGGCGGAAGACAGTCGGGCGTTCCGCGGGGAAAGTCTTGGGCGAAGGCGTAGGAGATGAAGATGGCGCATACAACCCCTCCTTCTTTCCTTTTTCACATTTTGATGTTCCGCCAGCATAGTGTCCGGCTATAGCCTCTGAGCCAAAATGTAGAAAGTGTATAGCTGTTGATGAGACAGGTGACGAAGATAGTGGTTTACGTCTGCTCTGCAGTCGATGTGGATTCGGAAGAACTACTGACTATAGAGGCCGCCCATGGTAGGGGCTAACCTAAACGCCCTACTTTTCCTGAAGACCCTAAAGAAGTGCCTGAACAAGCATAAGGTAATAGTTGACAGTGGTCCTTGGTATAGATGGGCACTAGAGAGGCTAGGGTTAGAATACGAGCACCAGAGAGTCGGCATGAGGAATAGAGTCGAGAGACTCTTCAGATACCCAAAAGAGAGAACCACGGTATTCCCCAACAAACTAAGCGCAAAAAATCAACAAGGAATAAAAAACTATTCACGATATGCGACCATGCGATGAGGAGTGGAGACGGGTAGAGTTGCTTATCCGGACACAATCCGCTCTGGCTTTAGCAATGTTTATTTTACTTTGTTTAGCGTAGTATTTGGGTAGCGGGGTTGCGGGCTACTGTTAGGGTCTTCGGGAATGTCCAGGCCGTAGGGTATAGGGCTTTGGTTAAGTTTATCGCCCGTTCCCTCGGTGTTAGGGGCTTGGTTAGGAACTTGGATGACGGCTCCGTCGAGGTCTTCGCAGAAGCACCCGAGGATATTATGGACAGGTTTGTTAAAATGATTGATGTTAAGGGCAGGGCCGAGGATGTACTAAGCCTCCACGTGGAAAGGGTTGAGGTGTCTAGAGAGGGTGAGACTGGATACAGCGGACCTTGGAGGAGCTACGGCGCCTTCGAAATAGACTATGGCGAGGAGGGGCCAAGGCCTATTGAGAGAGATATTGCGGAGAGCCTAGAGTGGTCCAAGCTATACTTCACAAAACTCGTAACAGAATTCAGCGACCTCAGGCGGGAATTCAGAGATTATAGAAATGAGTTCAGGGATTATAGAAATGAGTTCAGAGAGTTCAAAAATGAATCCATTAGTCTGGCTAACGAGACGTTGGAGGAGGTGAAGGAGCTTAGGCGTGATTTGAAAACTATCCTGGATGAGAGGCTTGCTAGGTTGGAGAGGGATATATCGGAGATCAAAGCAAAACTAGGTCTCTTGTAGATTCCCATCATGATCTACCGTCTCCTTCCGTTTAAAATATTGGCGCCGGTGCCAAAACATTTCCAGCAATCCATATCATGGAATATCTACTTGCGTATCCCGCATAGAGAAGATACATCTAAAGACGGCTAGGAACAGGGTTTAGCTTAACGTTATTTTGATGACCTACCTTCTTACCATAATTCATCTCCCAAGCTCTTAATGAGCTTCAGGTCCGGGGTTGAGGTGTGATGAATTTTTGGACACGATTTTTAGAGTAGGTATCCGCCTTCTGGGCCTATGATTTCTAGTTTTCCTGTTGCTGGGTTTGGTTTTAGTCCGAGAGTTTCTAGTGCGAAGACGCCTAGTAGGGGTGTCGGGGTTTCTAGCTCAGCTATGAACACTGGGCCTCTCCTACCTACTGCCTCCGCCTCAGCTAGATATAGTCTCGTCCTCAGCCTCCGCTTATCGGCTAAGATCACTTCGACCTCATATTGAGTCGCGGTTGGCTTTATCTCCTGTATTGTTTTGGGGTCGAGAACTATATATGAGGCGCCAGTATCAACGAGGGCCTTTATCTCCTTCTCACGTTCACCTCTAATCTTTAACTCGCAGTAAACGTATCCCACAACATTAATTATTGCTACTCCGCATATTAAACATGACTAACATGTCGCGAAGACATCCCAATACGGGGAAACCACGCCTTAAAGAAAACCGTAAGCAACTTATGCGGTATTAACTCATATAGGGTATTGCTTGTTTTTTAAGAGCTAGGAGCGGGTGTATGAGGTGTTGGGAAGGGAAGTTGACGATGTTGAGAGGCGTCTTCGGCTTCGGGAGTTTAGGAAAGAGAGGATGCAGCGTTATTTGGAGAAGAGGTCGGAGCTTGACGAGAGTTTGGAGGAGGTGTTTGACCAGCGGACGCTCTTGGCTCTTTATGAGCTGCTTAACACGGGTAGGCTTAGGGAGGTTATGGGTGTGATTAGCGCAGGGAAGGAGTCCCGTGTCTACCACGGTGTCGCAGGCGACGGCTCGGAGACCGCTGTCAAAATCTATCTCACATCATCGGCGGAGTTTAGACGCAACAGGCTCCAGTATGTTGTCGACGACCCACGGTTCAAATCTATTCCCCGTGACTTTAGAAAATTTGTGTATCTCTGGGCGAAGCGGGAGTTCGCGAACCTCGTTGACGCATACAACGCCGGCGTCTCCGTTCCCAAGCCTATAGTCCAGAGGGAGAACATTCTGGTTATGCAGTTTCTCGGCGAAAACGGTGTAAGGTATCCGTTGCTGGTTGAGGAGGAGTTTGAATCTGATGAGTTGAAGATGATTTGGGGGCAGCTGTTGGAGAACGCGGCGAAAATGTATAAGAGGGCTGCGCTTGTTCACGGCGACCTCAGCGAATACAACGTGGTCATTGGCCGTGGACCGGTTGTGTACATCATTGATTTTGCGCAGGCTGTGAAGCTGGGTCATCCTCTTGCCGAGACGCTTCTGCTTAGAGGTGTTGAGACTCTGGCAAGGTTTTTCAAGAAACGTGGAGTTAGTGTTGATGTTGAGGAAGCTGTTCGCGTGATTAAGTCGGGGTGATTGACATGGTTGGTGGAAAGAATTTTCCCCACATCTCTCATTCGAGCTTCGTGGTAAACATTCCGAGGGAGCGTGTAGGTGTGTTGATTGGCGGAGGCGGCTCCGTGAAAGCAGAGATAGAGAAGCTTCTCGGTGTCTCGCTTCAAGTGGACAGCAGCGAGGGAACAGTGGTCATTAACTTGGCTAAGCCGGTGGAGGAGGGCGGCGACCCCGCCTCGCTGTTCAAGGCACGCGACATCGTCACCGCAATCGGTAGAGGCTTCTCACCCGAAAAAGCCTTGAAACTCGTAGAGGACGGAACCGTCCTCACAGTGATCGACCTAACCGACTACGTGGGCGACAGCCCCAACCATCTCGCGAGAGTAAAGGCCCGTGTGATAGGCACGCAGGGGAAAACACGTCGAATCATCGAGGAAACCTGCCAAGTCGATGTATCGGTCTACGGCGACACCGTAGCGATCATCGGAGAATACGAGAACGTCAGAGCGGCTGAGGAGGCTGTCATAACTCTTGTGAGAGGAGCTCCCCACGGCGCCGTCTATCGAATGCTCAACGAATACGCGAGAAGAAGAAAGACCGGTGGACTTTATCCGCCGCGTCCACGGTTTTAGAGTAACAGACCAAGCAAGACTATCGCCAAGCCAAGGGGTATCATGAAGAGGCGGCGGTCGATACGCTCTGCAGCAGACAACAACATCTTCACGGTTAATAGTCCGACGACAAACGCTGCAAACGCCCCCGCAAACATCTCAAAGCTCACTGCGAACTCACTTGTAAGCAGGGGAGGCAGAATCTGTGCAGCCGCTATCGCGGGTATGCTCATCAGAAAGCTTAGACGCAACGCATCCCTGACATTAAACCCCAAGCCCACGAGAGCTGCTAAAGTTATTCCCGACCTACTTATTCCCGGCATTATGGATAAGCCCTGCAGCAGCCCAGCTACCAAAGCACTCCGGGTATCTATACTCTGTTCTCCAGAGACCGGCTGCCGCTGAACAAGGGCCGTGCCAATAAGCAGAAAGCCCACCATTACGGTGAAAGGTCTGTCGGATAATTCGAGGCCACGTAGAAGCAGGAGAAGAGGGGCCGCGGATACGGCGGAGGACAGGGTGGCCACCGTGAGAAACCGAAGAAGCCGCCGCCCTTCTTTATCGCCTGTGAACCCCTGCAAAACAAGACGCACATCTTTTCGAAGGTAAAGAAGCGCTGAGAAAAGCGTCCCCAAGTGCAGCCATATAGCAACAGAGAGAGCATACTCGAAGCCGCTGCCGAACATCAGCCGCGAGAAGAGTGTGACCAGCCCCTCGCTGCTGACGGGAAGCCACTCACTCAAACCTTGGACAACTCCGAGGAAAAGCGCCTCGCCTAAATCCACGCAACCATCTAACCCATCCCGTATAAAAATATATGAAACCATAGCTTCAGACAATCTGATGCGGATAGTCTCGCTTGTCCCCAGCGCGACAGACATTTTGGTTGAGTTGGGTGCGGTGGATGAATTGGCAGCGGTTACCTATGCGTGTGGGGTTGTGTCGAAGCCCGTTGTGGTGAAGCCCTGTATCAGCACCGAGAATCTATCTCCCGAGGAGGTGGACAGAATTGTCTCATCTGCCTCTGCGAATGGTGAACAGCTATACCTCGTTGACTATGGTTTGATCGAGTCGCTGAAACCCGACCTCATACTTGCCCAGGGCCTCTGCGAGGTCTGCGGCGTAACAGGAGACATCGTCACAGAGAAACTGAGAAGCTTGGCGCCAATATTCACCCTCAACCCGCACACAGTGAAGGAGATTCTCGACGACATACTCTTAGTCGGAAAGCTTGTGAAGAGGGAGAGGGAAGCGGTTGAGCTTGTCGCAGCGATTTCAGCAAAGTTAGAGTATGTTAGAGAGTATGCGGCTGGTCTTCCCCTGGTCAGGACCGCTGTTCTCGAGTGGCTTCATCCCCCGTTCTGCAGCGGCCACTGGGTTCCCGAGCTCGTGGAATTGGCTGGAGGCCGTGACATCGGCGTCGCTGGAAAGCCATCACGTAGAATCAGGGCTGAGGAATTACTCGCGCATGGGCCTGAGAAACTGGTGGCCGCGCCATGTGGATACAGCTTGGAAAAGGCCGCTTTGGAGGTTGAGAGGTTTTGTGGACAGAACTGGGTTCAACAGCTCCCCGCCTATCGATGCGGCGAAGTCTACGCCGTCGAGGCAGACCGATACTTTAGCAGACACGGTCCCCAGATAGGCGACGCGGCTTTGATACTTGGTGAAATACTTCATCCAGAAGTTTTCCGAGAAAAAGCTCCACAAAAAACATTCAGAAAAATGATGTAAAAAAGGGGGTGTTTAGTCAGCCCTGTTGGCGGCTGACTCGAGGTGTTGATAGGTTTCAGGCAGCTCTGGGAAGCTGCTCTTCATCCTCTGTGCCGCGACTTCGGCTGCTTCCTCTATGATTTTCTGAGCCTCCGGGTCGGAGGGCGAGACGTAGACGCTTCCTCCTGTTACGTTGCCAGCCTCGATTATGATGCTCTCCAGCATCTCGTCGACTCTTCTCAAACTGTGGGCCACTTCTGGAACGATTCCGGATATCTCGTGCTGCACCTGCTTGATTATCTGCGTCGCCGGGCCGAGGACATGCATCACGTCACCGAACTCTTTCACCGTCTCAAGACGTAGAACAACTTTGTCAAGCGACATGTGGCTGGCGAGCAGAGTTCTAGTCATCTTACGGAGCTGCGCAATCTCGTTGGCGTAGATTGTTGCACGTGCCGTGTCCTTCTCCTGCTCAGCCCGTACACATTGTTCGAAAAGCTCTTTGCCGCGGTGTTTCAGCCTCTCAATCGTCCGGTTCAGCTTCTCGTTCTGAATCTTGAGCTGCGTCAGTATCTCCAGCATTCGGTCTTGGTAGTTGACTGGTCGCACGTAGGCCGGCTGCTGCACTGGTTCCCTTGTCCAAGGCATTTTCATTTTTTCCTACCTCACATGCGGGGCCCATCGTCGGCGTATTTATCGGTTGAACCGTTTCGACGCGTCGAAGAATATGTGGATAGTGTTGCGGTGTTACACGTGTATTCGGTTATCCGATGTATGCCATGGATTTCTTGAAGTTGGAGACAATTCTATCATACTCAGCCTTCTCTTCAGCGCCCACACTCGGCTTAATCTTCTGCAGCGCAAGCCCGAAATGCCTCATCGAGACAACCTGGGCGTTGATGTTTTCGCGAGCAGCTATCAACGCGGCCTCCCGCACCACCGCCTCGATGTCTGCTCCTGTGTAGCCCTCCGTCAACGCGGCCAGCTGCTCGAGGTCAACATCTTGGTCAAGAGGCATCTCCCTGGTGTGTATCTTGAATATCGCGAGTCGGGCGTTTCTGTCGGGTGGAGGAACGTAGAGCACTCTGTCAAACCTTCCCGGCCTTAGGAGCGCAGGGTCGAGTATGTCGGGCCTGTTTGTTGCTCCGAGTACAACCACTCCCTTGAGGGACTGCATTCCATCCATCTCCGTGAGCAGCTGGTTGACTATCCGGTCGGTGACGCCTGCGTCGGTGTGAATTCCTCTACGAGGAGCTATCGAGTCAAGCTCGTCGAAGAAAATAATGCAGGGCGCCGTCTCCCGAGCTTTTCTGAATATTTCGCGAACCGCTTTCTCCGATTCTCCCACCCATTTGGACAATACCTCGGGGCCCTTGACGCTTATGAAGTTGGCTTGACTCTCTGTGGCAACTGCCTTGGCCAGAAGCGTTTTTCCTGTTCCCGGTGGGCCGTAGAGCAGTATTCCACGCGGAGGCCTTATTCCAAGCCGTTTAAACACATCGGGATACTTCAGAGGCCATTCAACCGCTTCTCTTAGCTCCTGTTTAAGATTCTCCAGCCCACCAATGTCATCCCATTTCACGTTAGGTATCTCGAGGACAACCTCTCTGAGAGCCGAAGGCTGAATGGTTCTCAAAGCGTTGGCGAAATCCTCCCGCGTAACCTTAATCTTCTCCAACACCTCCGCCGGGATAACCTCCTTCTCCAAATCTATCTGTGGAAGGAATCTTCTCAGAGCATTCATAGCGGCTTCACGTGTCAGCGCGGCTATGTCTGCTCCAACGAAGCCGTGAGTGATTTCAGCCAATTCGTCGATGTTGACGTCATCTGCCAAAGGCATTCGTCGCGTGTGTATCAGCAGGATTTCTTTCCTCCCGTTTCTGTCGGGAACACCTATGCGTATTTCTCTGTCGAACCTGCCCGGTCTTCGGAGAGCGGGGTCGATGGCTTCTATACGGTTTGTGGCGCCTATCACAACTACTTGTCCACGGCTCTTAAGTCCATCCATCAACGTCAACAGCTGTGAGACAACTCTGCGCTCAACCTCTCCGGTGACCTCGCCTCTCTTCGGCGCGATTGCATCCAATTCATCTATGAAAATTATCGAGGGAGCGTTCTGCTCAGCTTCTTGAAACACCTCCCTTAACCGCGCCTCCGACTCGCCGTAGAACTTGCTCATTATCTCAGGCCCGTTTATGGAGACGAAGTGGGCGCCGGTTTCGTTGGCTATTGCCTTGGCTATGAGTGTTTTACCTGTGCCTGGCGGCCCGTATAGAATAACTCCCTTGGGCGGCTCTATGCCGAGGTGTCTAAATAGCTCGGGATGCTTGAGAGGAAGCTCAATCATTTCCCTAATCCTCTGCAGTTCGTCGTGAAGCCCTCCGATGTCCTCGTAGGTGACGCCTGAGACCTCCTCAATTCTCTTAGCTGTTGTGGAGCTGATCTCGACGACGGTGCTTTCCGTGACCATGACTATGGGTGATGGACTTGTTGAGCTAACCTTCAGCTCTACACCCATTCCAAGAACGGGGACCACGATGATGTCGCCTTTGGCAACGGGCATGTTGAGCAGCTGGCTCCTCACGATTCTGCCAAAATCGCCCACGAAGGGGAGAGGTTCGAAAGGTGCGAGAACAATCTTTGTTGCTGGCTTGGCTGTTGTTTTGCTTACACGTACATACTCGCCTACGCTGACGCCTGAGTTCCTCCTAATTTCGCCGTCTATCCTGATTATTCCCTGTCCATCATCCTCTTTATACGGCGGCCAAACTATGGCGACGGTGCTTCTTCTGCCCGTAATCTCTATCAAGTCGCCGGGGCTTAGTTCAAGCTCCTTCATCCCTTGGCTGTCGACGCGGGCTATTTTCCGACCTATGTCTCTTTGACGAGCCTCGGCGACCCTCAGACTTAACTCCTTTTTCCTGGTTGGTGATGGACTTGACATAACCTATCGGGTCCTATATAGGGCAGGTATAAAACCTTAGCCCACATCCTCAAGCGGAGAGGTAGTAGTATTCGCCCATCTTTTTCTGGAGCCTGTGCAGCTGGCTGTCTCTCTTGTTTATTCGGGGGCGTTTGGTGGTCTGGTCTCGGCGGAAGCTGATGTCCATTTGCTCGAGGAACATGTTGAAACCTGTTCTAAGGTCTGTTGGACTGTGGCCGTGTCCCGATACACCTGCTTCGCCGCTGAAAACCATGAGGGCCGATGACGCGAAGTCGAGGACCGTGAAATCATGCTCAACCAATAAAACATACACTTTTTTCTCCAAAGCCAGCCTTTTCAGAATCTTCGCCATATGGTATCTCTCCTCGACGTCGAGGAAGGCGCTCGGCTCATCCAGGACATAGATGTCGGCTTTTCTCGAGAGACATTCTGCAACGACGACTTTCTGCAGCTCTCCTCCGCTCAGCTCCTTCATGTTTTTCTCCAGCAGCTTCTCGAGGCTGAAGGGCCTGAGTATGAGGGATTGGTAGAGCGAGGTGTCATATTCCTGTCCCGCGGCTTCTCTGAGATGTTCTTCAACTGTTCTGTCGTCGGCCTGCGGATACTGTGGCTTGTAGCTTACAGCCTTTGGGTCGAAGGAGAAGCCTTGGTCGGTCTCCTGCACACCTGCGATGATTGATGCAAAAGTGGTTTTCCCTATGCCGTTGGGGCCGACGATGCCGAGCACCTCTCCTCTATAGACCCAGCCCTCCTCCACCTCTAGCCTAAACCCTTCAAAAGTTTTGGTGAAACTGGGCCACACAAGCTTCTCGGAGCTTGTCTGTTCACGTGTGGGAGGCTTCACTTGAAAATCTATCCGCTCGCTCCGAAACCTCATGTTCTCGTCGGGAATGTATCCCTCGATGAAGATGTTGATGCCTTCTCTCACCCCGTAGGGGCCTGCGACAACACCGTAGACAGATGGCTCGCCGTAGAAGAGGAAAATCGTGTCGGAGAAATAGTCGAGAACAGCTAAGTCATGGTCGGCTACGACGATTTTTACCTCGTCATGCACAGCGCTTCTCACAGCCTCAACCATCCTCAGCCTCTGTCTTATGTCGAGGAAGCTGGACGGCTCGTCGAGAATGTAAGTGTCTGCTTTTCTGAGGAGGCATGCGGCTATGGCGAGCCTCTGCAGTTCTCCGCCGCTGAGGAAACGGATGTCGCGGTCGCTGAGCTTCGTCAGCTCCAGCTTCTCCATCACGTCCTCGACGGCGGCGGAGTCGCCGAGTCTGCTCAAAACCTGCTTAACGGTTCCCGAAACCACCTTGGGTATCTCGGCTATGTTCTGAGGCTTGTAGGAGACCCTGGACTTTCCCTTGGAGATGCTGCTAAGATGTTCTTGGATTAGTGAGCCGCGGAAAAACCGTGAAGCCTCCTCCCATGTGACGGGTCTGTCGAGTATGCCGAAGTTGGGGACAAGCTGTCCAGCGAGTATTTTGAGTGCAGTTGATTTTCCTATACCGTTTTTGCCGAGTAGGCCGACGATTTTCCCAGCCTCGGGATAGGGTAGCCTGAAGAGCTTGAACTTGTTGACGCCATAGTGGTGCGCCACGTCTTTTCGTAGCTCGGTTGGTAGGTTGATTATTGTGATGGCTTCGAAGGGGCATTTTTTGACGCATATGCCGCAGCTTATGCATAGTGTTTCGCTGATTATGGGGAAGCCGTCTTCCCCCATTTTGATGGCTTCGATGTTGTTTCGAACGGGTGGGCAGTAGGTTATGCATGGCCAGTTTCCGCATTTTTTCGAATCGCATCTATCCCTGTCGAGGACCGCTACACGGTGGTCGGAAACCATCTCCGTCACCCATCCATACTAGGAAAGTTTTCTCCGCCACATACTGCCGCATGCCGGTAAAAAAGATATCACAGGATTCTCGATTTAGTGGTTGAGAGATAGCGTAAAAGCTGAGAGACAGCGGCTTCATCTAAGCGGCTCATCCACTCAACATCATCGCCAGCATCTCTTCCCTCCAAGACATCAACACAACGGTTAACCACATCGCTAGCCTCTTTCCCAGTCACATCTATCTGGCTTACGCGGTTCTTCCCGAACACACGTAATGCGTCGAGGTAAACCACTCCGAGAAACTCTGCCTCAACGTTTTCCGCCACCTTCTCCACGCTGTAGCCTCTTTCCTCAAGCCTTTCCCTAAGCTGGAGAGGGTTGAGTCGGAGAACCACGCATCTTGTCTCATGCCCTCGAACCTTGACCGTGATGTGTCCCGCTATGACCGTGTCGCCTTTAACATGTTTGGATAGATGCTGGGCAAGCCTCCGTGATTCTACAACCATCGTGCCATCCTCCAGCCTCTCCTTATACAGGTTGTTCATCGATACATATTCGGGAAGGTCTATGAAACCTATTCCGAGACGTTTTGCAAGTTCTCTGCCCGTGGCTGTCTTGCCCACCCCCGGTGTCCCCGTCACCCATATTATCAACGTATTCCGCGGGTTGTTGGAGATGTTGCGATTAAAGGTTTTGAATGAGACGGGTGACGAGGGCCTCGGTTCGGCGGTCGCGGCGAGGATTGCGGAGGTTTATGGGTTTGATGTTGTTGTTGAGAATGGTTTAGTGTCTTCTGCCGAGAAGGCTTGGAATTCTCAGAGACGTCAGTATGACGCGGAAAAACTTGTGAAGCACATACATCCCGGGGAGCCGTTTGTGCTCATCCTGACCGGTAGAGACCTTTATGTCGAGGGCCTTAATTTTGTCTTCGGATATGCTCCTTCACCCGGGGGTGTTCTCTCTATCCATAGGCTGAAGCCTTCTGTAGAGGTTGGGGGGTTTGGGAGGTCTTTGCTGCTTGATAGGGTTTTGAAGGAGGCTGTTCACGAGGTGGGGCACTTGATTGGCTTGAGGCACTGCAGCGCGGGAAGCTGTGTTATGAGTTTCAGCAATTCGGTTGATGAGGTTGACTTGAAAAGCGGCGAGCTATGTGAAAGATGCAGGGGCCGAGCTACCTTCTTGTTGAGGCAATTACATAGTCGATGATTTTCTCGGGAACGTTTACTCCTGTTGCCTTCATCAATCCTTTGAACTCGGGGACGCCGTTTACCTCGTTGACGAGGTAGCTGCCGTCGGTTGTCTCGAAGACGTCTATGCTGACAACATCACCTTTCACTGCTTTCGCGGCTCTGAGGCTTATTTCCACCAGCTCGTCGTTGAGAAAAGCTTGGACGGGTTCTCCTCCGAGTGCGACGTTTGTCCTCCAGTCATTTGAAGACCTGTAGCGGTAGATTGCTCCAACGACCTCTTCGCCGATTACGATTGTTCTGATGTCTCGGTTCGGCAGGTCGATGTATTCCTGTATTATGTGGGTTTTCATGTAGCTGCTGGGCAGCATTTCCCGGTGTTCGGCGACGAGCTTGAAGTCGTCGATGTCTCTCACGAGGGCGATGAGTCTGCCCCAGCTTCCGATGGGTGGTTTGTCGACTGCAGGCAGCCCCACTTTCTCCAAGGCCTTTTCAGCCGCTCTCGTGTTCAGCCCGACAGCGGTTCTCGGAATAGGAAGGTTCGCCGACCTGAGCCGCGAAACCGTCAATACCTTGTCTCCCGCGAGGAAAATGGATTCGGAGCTGTTTATGCTGCGGACACCCGCGCCCTCTCTCAACGCGGCTGTGTGTATGGCGCTGTAGAGGGAGACGCATCGCACGAGACAGACGTCCAGAGAGGTTTTCTGGAGTGTGAAGACATTTTGTTTGATGTTTGTCAGCCGGAGTTCAGCTCCTTTTGCGGCCACCGCCTTGGCTAACAGCTTCTCCTCCAGCCGCGGTGTGTCGAATGCAATCTCGATGACAGGTTTTCCAGCCAATTTTTCCGCATTCTCATCGAGACATGGTTGATATAAACGTCATCAACGGCTACCATGCAGGGGGCGGCGGTGGAGGCGCTGTCCTTGGTCTTCTTCGTCCCACGGCGATTATGGCTGTTGTGAAGAGAAGTGCGGCGAGTATGATGGCTATGGAGATGTATTCTTCTCCTGTTGAGCGTGGGAGCTGGGTTGTTGTAACTGTGACGACGACTGTTCTTGTCTCTGTTCCTACGATTGTTGTGGTTGTGTAGAGTGTTTCGGTGGCTGTTCCCGTCACCGTTCGTGTTACCGTGACAACAGTTGTTTCACCGCCCTCCTCCCTAGGCTGTCCACCCAACGAAACACGTATCCTCGCCAGACCCGTTCTCTCATCAAACGACAAAACAGAAATCCTGAAACCCTCCTCAGTCACATACTCGGAATTACCCAAGTCTATCTGATAAGTTCCAAATGTTCTTCCTCCAGCAGCTTTTGAGACCCATGTGCCGCTATAGCCATCTGCGCTGTAGAAGGGTGCGTCAAACTTTACACACAAAGTCATGAAACGACGCGGATCTCTGAATCCGGATGCATATTGTTCGCATTCTCTTGGGGTGTCTGGGTTGGCGTCGAAAAGCTGCACCATGAAAGGCTCCCCCTCAACATTATTGTCTTTGAATTTGTTGACTCGCATGACTAGGACGCCTGGGCCGGGTAGTGCCTCATCATTCTTCACAGGCCTACGAGCATGTATGAAGTAGTATTCTTTCTCGTTTATGGGTATGATTAAGGCATGTGGTTCATCGGGTTTATCGAGAGTATGAATAGTGTATTCCCCGTCTCTTTCAACTGTAACAGCTTCTATCCAGCCCAGCAAGTATTTGCTCCAGCCGTCTATGTCGACGGGAGGGTCCATAAAAGAACCGGAGTCCATGTTAGTCCAGACGCTGACCTCGCTCCCCGCACTATAGCCGTCTTTAGCGTAAACATAATGGTCGGGTATCCACATGCTGTGAGTGAATTCATGAGCCATAGTGGACGGGATATCATATTCTGCGACTGTCTCTATTCCCGAAAGCAATCTGCCCTCGCCGCTCCGTGTTCTATGCATAAAGAGTTCAACGACCCAATCATATCCCTGCTTCTTCAAATCTGACTCGACAGCGTCAAATCCATACTGCTCTATTAAAAAATAGAGAATCTTGGGTACGACACAGTTACAGTGGCTCCAGATGTCGTTGGCTGAGCCGCCGGCTGCTTCATCTTTTCCTGCGTGAATTGTTATCACGTGTTTGTATTGGCTTATGTCCACTCCATCCTTCTTGGCGAGCTGTATTGTTGTTAGATGAAACTCAAGAATCCTTTGGTTGTCGTCTCCTCTCTGTGCACCGGAGCTTGGTCCACCGTAGTAGGACATGGGTTTAGGCAGCGTTATCACCTTTGGATGAATAGTGTATTCCAGCCATGTCCTGCCATATGATGCATCTCTTACAAAGTTGTCAACTATCTTCACAATCTGCTCAGCCTGAGTCCTCGAGATGCTTAGCTTGACGTCGCTAAACTGAACCAGCAGGACGAGAGTAGGCTGAGCCCCTATAAACGGTATCTGCCGATTCCATTCAAACTCCTGCTCCTGCGCAGCGGCTGGCAAAACAGATGAAACAAATAAGACAACAAGCAGAATTGCGATGATTGGTTTAGGCGACACGGAAACCACACCTCCTACACATGTACTCGCCGGGATATATTGGGAACCGGCAGGCGGGACAGTAGGCCGCGGGAGCGATAACCTGTCTAGGTGGCTGAGGAGTGTAGCCGGATGTGGGCGGAGGAGGCGGATAAGCGGGGTAGGGATAAGTCGGCGGCAGAGGCCTTCTTCTCGACCTGATGTAGAACAGTCCACCTCCAACTATTACGGCGGCTATCGGTATAGCCACTGTCAGAGGTATCACCGGTGGCGGGTTCTCCGCCTGAACACTCACAGACGAGGTGGTTGTCGTGGTGTAGGTTTGCACCGTCTCGACTGTTTTTGTTACGATTGTTGTCTCGGTGACCGTCTGCGTCTCCACGACTGTTTCAGTCCTGCCCTCGGTAACCTGCGTCCTCGTGGTTGTTACGGGTCTTGTTGTGGCGGCTCGTGTAGTTGTGCTGTAGGTTGACGTGGTTGTAACCGCCCCCGCCTGCTCTATGTTGACAAGAACAAGGGCTTTGCCGTTCGAGCTGAATATGACAAGTAGCAGAAGCCCCTTGAGTTGGTTATATGGCGGAGGCCCATCCTCATTAAAGACCCAAAGAATTGACTGGTCCGCCGATACCACAATTGTTACTTTGAAGTTTTGCATCTCATAGCCTGTCTGGGCGACAACAGCGTCGACGCCCATCATCTTGAAACGGGTGCCGGCAGAGACTCCTTGTGGAATCCAGAGGTCGATTCTCTCACCAGGCTTAAATTCGCCGTTGGCGTTTACAGTCAATCTCCCCGATTGGGCAACGTCAGATACTATGGCTATCGTGACCCCCTGCGGTGAGACAGATTCGATGACGTATTTGTGGAACGCGTTCTCCAGCTGCTGTTTCTGTCCATCACGTAGCTGGTAGACGAAGACAAGCCCCGGCTGGATGTAGGGAGGAAGAGCACCCTGAGCCGAGACAGCCACCAGGGATGATAACGCGACTAGAAAAGCAACTATTGCCGCAACTGATTTAACCTGCTTCATTTTTTCTCCACCGGTGCGAGGCCAGAAGCATAGCCCCAAATCTTCTCATCCTCCAGAGCCCAGCGAATACGCCTTACTAGGATAGCGAGGAAGACTAGTCCAACCAAAGTGGTTGCGGCAAGCCTCAGAGGTAGCACTAGTCCAGCGAAACCTGTCAAAACACCCTCATAAACAAGCCGTAGCAAGAGCACGGGAAGGAAGCCGATAAAGAGGGGCCTAAACCCGACCGAGACATATTTTGCCTTCACATATCCTATCCACCAGCCTGTCAGCCCCGGAAAAACCATTGTGAAAAACCTCTCCAGCGCGAAGACTGTCGCAGCAAGAGAAGTAACATATCCACCTGCTTGAACTGTTAGAAAGTTTGCGTAAGCGATGTATCCTGCGCCAAGCGCAAGCCCATAAACAGCGCCATCCATATGGTCGTTAAACTCTCTACCAGTGAATCTATTTGCGTCTAAGCCATAGAGAGCTAGGAAGAACACTATCTCGACCAAGGCCACTTTGACGACGTATCCCAGCAATCCACCTGGCAAGGAGATGGCTGTAAAGAATGCGGCTAAAGCTCCTCCCAAGCCAATCACCATCAAAACAAGAGACTTGGGCTCAGGCTCATACCGGTCGGTCTTCAAAGCCCACACAAGAAGTAGTGCCACAGGCAGTAGAGAAAAAGCTAGAGAGGCGGCCAATGTGAAAAGGCCCTCTACTAAAACAGCTACCAACCCCATCAAAACCATAACAGCAGCCAAAGCAAGAACTAGACGGGAAAACCGTGGAGTGACGACGCCGGCCGCGTATATCTCCTGAGTTGGTGCTACAATGGGTGATGGACGCTTGAAAAAAGTTGAGATGCTTTCTCGGAAAGACATTTCCCTACGCCGCGGGAAGCATCAAAGCAACGTAGACGACCGCTCCTAGGAAGACGAGGTAGCCGAAAAGGTAAACACCTACTGCGAGCGGCTCCTTGTCAACATCGTCCAAGTCGAGGCCGAAAGGCTCAACCTTAGCCAGTATGCGATAATATACTATCGCGAATACGTATGATAGGAGGACTCCGAAAAGGAGTGTCACGAGCTTGTAGCCTATTAGGACGAGGGGGCTGAGGTTGGGTCCAGACACTATTCCTGTCTCGAGACCCACTGGAATAGGCGAGGCCATCGAGGCGATGTAGCCGAACGAGAGGTAGACGAAAAAGCCAGCGGCGAAAAGAGCCGTCGCAAGCGGATGACCCTTGACTCGCTCAAGCTCCTTCACACCCGGAGTTATCCAGTCAACGACACGGAGCGAGACAAGTCCGAGAATGAAGACGACGACAAACGTGGTAAAAGTTCTCAAGAAGACCCAGAAAAGGTTCGACAGAAAAACAGCGGGGTCAAGCCAAGGCGGCGGAAGAGGCGGCTCAATCTGGCTGAGGAAACCAACTACATCCATACACCATAACCTCCAAAGCTCAAACAATTCAACAAATACATTACTATTCGTCAAATTTTAATGGTATTTAAAATTTCTTTTGGATGGGGCCGCTGGGATTTGAACCCAGGATTGCCAGCGCCCCAGGCTGGAGTCTTAGACCAAGCTAGACCACGGCCCCTTGTTGAAAGCTGTGGTTACGTGTTTTTAAAGGTTGGTTGGCTTTGTCTCGAGTCCTCTGCAGTCAACCGCCTTTACTTTTTCACCTCTGATGGTTAGGGGGTTTATCTCCAGCTGGTTTATCGACGGGTTTTCAGGTATTATGTTTGAGAAGCGTGCTATGAGTTTGGCGATTTCATGCCTGTTGATGGGTGGTATGTTTCTGAAACCGTTCAATATTCTGGCGTGTTGAAGTGAGTCAAGCATGTTTATGGCCTCTTCCTCTGTCACGGGAGCCGCATATGTGATGATGTCTCGCCAAAGCTCTGTGTAAACGCCTCCCAAGCCAAATGTTACCACAGGCCCCATCGACGGGTCTGTTTTAGTGCTTAGCAAAAGCTCAAGCCCGATGCAGCTTTCCTGCAACACCACACCGTCATCAGCCACACCAAGCTTCTGAGCCAAATTCATCAGCTTTTCAAAAACTTCCGCGGCCATTTTCGGCGTGCTGATACCGAGAACCACGCCCCCCAAATCGCTCTTGTGTGAAATCTTCTGCGAAGCTATTTTCATAACCAGAGGGAAGCCTAATTCCTCAGCGGCCGCGAGAGCCTCATCGGCGTTGTAGACCAGCCTCTCCTCAGCAGTCTCCACACCATAATTGCTTAGAAGACTGAGAAGACGTTTCCTCTCCATTGGCTCGGGTTCTCCGGAGACTTGTTGGAATGCGGGGAAAGAGGTGCGTTTGGGTGTCTTGGCTGATGCGTAGATGGAGAGTGCCTGTGCCGCCGCCTCCACGCTTTCAAAGGCTGGGACACCGTTTTCCGTGAGCAGCTTTCTTATCCGTTGTCCCCAATCCGAGTATCCTGTATCAACAGCCGCAACCGTCGCCCCGCATCCATTTGCTATGCGTACAAGTTTCTCCACAACGCTTTCATCCATGGGAGGAGGTATGTGAAAGGGCATCAAAAGATGAATTCCAAAATCCTCATCTGCGACGGCGTTGTAGGCTTTTTCAAAGGCTTCCGGTGTTGCGCTGCCGCTTAGGTCCAGCGGATTGGCTGGAACTGTAACCGCCGGAATACCTCCAGATTCCCTGAGATGCAGAAGCTTCTCCACTGTATGTTGAGATAGCGGAGGTGTCTCCAGCCCGTTCATGTTGATGTGTTCGGCTGCAAGCACTGAGAAGCCGCCCGCGTTTGTGAGAATGAGGGTTTTCTTGTTTCGTGGAGGTTTTTGGAGGCTGGCTAGATGGGCGACGTCAACCATCTGCTCCACGCCGTTTACAACCATGGCTCCTGCTTGTCTGAGGCAGCCGGTGAAAACATCCCATTCGCCGACCATGCTGGCGGTGTGAGTGTAGGCAGCCCTTCCCCCCACCGCTGTCCGCCCAGCCTTAAGCACCACAACCTGTTTACCACGGTGTCTAGCCTTCAACACGGCGTTGAGCAAACCTCTGCCGTCCGCAATGCCCTCCACATACAACACTATAACGCTGGTTAACGTGTCGTCCGCGAAATAATCCGCCAGCATGGTTATGTTTACGTCTACTTGGTTGCCGACGCATGCCGCTGCCCTGAGCCCGACCCCCCTGCCGCCCAACAGGTCTATGCTGTGGTAGGCCAAGGCCCCACTCTGAGAAATGATTGCAACGTTACCTTTTCGGGGAAATATGATCGCCCGCCCCCACGTACCGTCTGCGAAGGGTTTGGTCTCGCGGGTGAATGATGTGTCAACACCTGTGTAGGGGTCGATGACGCCTATTGTGTTGGGGCCCAGAAGCCTTATCCCCGTCTCCACCACCACTTGCCGGAGCCTCTTCTCCAAGTCTCTATTGCCGGCCTCGGAGAAGCCGCCGCTAATCACGACAACAGCCCGGGCCCCGTGACCAGCCGCGTCAGCCACAACATCTGGAACAGCTGGAGCTGGGACGGCGACCACAACAAGCTCTACATCATCGTTAATCTCCGAGACTCGGCGGTAAACCCTCTCTCCATAAATTTCGGTTATCGAGGAGCTGACCGCGTAAAGACGGGACTTCAAAACGCCGGAGAGCTTGTTTTGGCGCAGTCGGTCGTATATGGCGCGGCCCAGCTTATGAGGGTCGCCCGAAACTCCGACCACGGCTATTGAGAGGGGGTTGAAAAAAGCCTCAAGCATTCGTTAACATAGCGAAGCAGCCCCTTATATACCAAAGAAATTCATAAAACAATAATAAGCCACCTCTACAATATATTGTTATGGTGCCCCTCCATGCTCAGAATTAGGTTTCATGGGAGGGGTGGCCAAGGCGTTAAGACAAGTAGTCGCATTCTTGGACGTGCGGCGTTTTCCGCCGGGTTTTTTGCACAAGATTTTCCGATTTATGGGGCTGAAAGAAGAGGAGCCCCTGTGACCGCGTTTACGAGGATTTCTCATTCACCTATCATGGAGAGGGGCTACATCTTCAACCCCCACATAGTGGTGGTGATGGATGAGACACTCCTGGCCGATGCACAGGCGAGGCCGTTGGAAGACCTTCCGCGAGGCGGTGTGGCGTTGATAAACTCAGCCCGCGGCCCCATTTTCTCCGAGGACCAAGCGGGGCATGTGTTTATGAGAATAAACTTCACAGACCCAGCGTTGCGAATAATCGGAAAACCCATCGTGAGCGTTTCAGCGGCGGCAGCTGCCGCTAAGCTCTGCGGGTTGAGAAAACAACATGTTGAGGAGGCTGTTCGCGAGGAACTATCTGAGCTGGGTGTGCGTGACGAATTGCTCGAGAAGAACCTTATGCTAATGTCCGAGACCTATGACAACACTCCGCGATACTCCATCAAAGTCGATGAAGAACGTGTAGGAGCCGTAGAGCTGGTTGACCCCGCATCCGGCAGAGTTGTCTACAGTGATGTTTTCGCTGCGGGCAACGCAGTGCACAGGGCCACTGGGAACTGGAGAGTTTTCAGACCCGTGGTCGACTATGGCAAGTGCACGGGCTGTAAGGTGTGTTTCATCTATTGTCCCGACTCGGCCATAAGCCTCGATGCGGAGAATAAGCCTGTCATAGACTATGAGCACTGCAAGGGCTGTCTCATCTGTGTTGTCGAGTGCCCCATCCGCGCCATTTCCTCTGTTAGGGAGGTGGAGATTTTTGCGTGAAGTCGATATGTTGACGGGAAACGTGGCCGCGGCTTGGGCCGCACGTATAGCCGATGTCGACTACATCCCCGCCTATCCGATCACGCCTCAGACCGAGATAATCGAGACGCTCGCCAGCTGGATAAGCCAAGGGTTGATGAAGGCGAAGCTTGTTCAACTCGAATCCGAGCATAGCATGCTCACGGCAGCGGGCACGGCTTCTCTTTCTGGAGCGAGAGTCTTCACAGCCACCTCGAGCCAAGGTCTTCTCTATGGCTTCGAGATGCTCTACAACATTGCGGGATGGCGTGCTCCTCTTGTGCTGGTGAATGTGTCGAGAGCCGTGGCCGCCCCCATCACATTAGAGCCTGACCACAACGATGTTCTCGCCGCACGTGACAGCGGCTTCATCCAGCTGCATGCGGAGAAGTGTCAAGAGGTTCTCGACCTAATTCTAATCGCCTACCGTGTCGCAGAGGACCATAGAGTGATGCTGCCCGTGATAGTCAACATGGATGGGTTCTACCTAAGCTTCACACGCGAGCCTGTTTACATACCGTCGAAAACCGATGTCGAGGAATTTTTACCACCATACAATCCTCCGCATCCCTTCCGAGCGGGTAGGCCTGTCGTCAAGGGTGCAGCAGTATTAGGCGGACACATATACGCATACTTTAAACACAACATCCATGAATCACTGCTCAGGGCAGGTGATGTTTTCAAAGAGGCTGCGGCAGGGTTTAGGGAGGTGACGGGCAGGTTTCACAGCCCTGTTGAGGGTTTTCTCCTCGACGACGCCGAATATGTATTGGTTGTGACAAACTCGTTCACAAGCATTGCGAGAAAAGCTGTTGTGAGGCTTCGGGAGAAAGGTGTTCCCGCTGGTCTGGTTAAACTCGTGATGCTGAGGCCCTTCCCCTCCAGCGACATCATGGAAAAACTGCGAGGCAGAAAAGCGGTCGCAGTGTTCGACCAGAACATCTCCCCCGGTCTAGGAGGCGTAATCTACAACGAGGTTGCCGCCGCCCTATACCATGTCAAAAACAGGCCCGAGACCCTTCTCTCAGCGATAGGCGGTGTAGGTGGAAAATATACAACGGTTGAGGAGTTCGAGCATGTTTTCCACATGTTGATGCATCCGGAGAAAACACAGCCAGGCAAACCTGTTTTCCTCTTCAGGGCGGACGAGCTAGCGCATGTCCAGACAGCTCTCCGCCTAGCAGGATACACGGGTGAAGAAACTTGACGCGGTACAAGACGTTGAGAGATTTTCCGGTTGAAGAGTATCTCTCTCCCGGTTCTACGATGTGCGCTGGATGCGGTGCGATGCTTGTGCTCCGCGCTTTTCACAAGGTTCTTGGGCCCAACGTCGTCTTCGTCAACGCGGCTGGCTGCCTAACCCTTTTACAGGTTTATCCTTACACCCCCAATAAGTCGAGCTGGATGTACACGGCTTTCGCCTCTGCTCCCGCCGGTGCTCAGGGGATACGGGATGCATTAGACATTTTGATGGAGAAAGGACGGGTAAACAGTTTTGAGGACCTTAAAGTGGTTGTGGTTACGGGCGACGGAGCGGCCTATGACATCGGCCTGCAGTCTACGTCAGGCGCGATAGAGAGAGGCCTCGACTTCTACTACCTCGTCTACGACAACGAGGCATATGGCAACACAGGTTTTCAGAAAAGCGGGGCAACACCCTATGGCTCGGCCACGGCAACAACGCCCCCCACCGAGAGAAATCCAACAGGCTATACAGGTGTAAAGAAAGACCTGTTCGAGATTTGGAGAAGCCACAAGCCCCCCTACATAGCCACAGTAGCTCCCTCACACATGGTGGACATGCTGAGAAAAATCGAGACGGCCTCACAGTTCAAAGGCCCTAAGCTCTTCATAGCGTTTTCATCCTGCCCAACAGGCTGGGGGTTTGACCCGTCGCTCTCGGTTAGAATCTCGAGGCTTGCGGTGGAGTGCGGAATATGGCCTCTGAAGGAATCCGTCTATGGAAAAGTCCGCCACACATACATTCCCACAGTTCTGAAACCTGTAGAAGAATATCTCAGGCATCAAAACAGGTTTAGACATCTCTTCACGCCGAGGAAACAGGAGACGGCGATAGCCAGCATACAGGAACAAGTCAACAACTATTGGCTCGAAGCCGCTAAGAACGAGGGCTTCAGGATAACTGTTGCAAAACCCGTGACCATAGCTCCGCCTTAGACCGTCCAATGCAGTTTATTACATGAGGCTTTTGATGTTTTATGGGTTGTTGCCGCTGCTTGTTTTCTCATTTCTCGCCGCGGCGGCTGCGCTAGGTTTTCTTCTGATCGGCCGGCGTAGGCCGGGTCTGGAGGGAAGTTACTCGATGCTCTACCTTTACCTCGTTTTCGCATCCTATTTTTTCACCAGTTTCTCCACCCTCGCAGCGGTTGCGGGACTTTTTCTCACAACAGCTTTGCTCACACCTTGGTTGACACGGCTGGGACTCCGTCTCCAGAAACACCTCATCCCACAAATGGCCTCGGCAACATTGTTGCTCACATTAGTCGTAAGGACCCTTAACGCAGGGGGGCTCGAGTTTCCCATACTTGTTGTCTTCGCGATGGCTCTCGTTTTTCACATCTTCTTCTATGAGAGGATGGGGCCGGCGTTTGCCCAGGCTGTCTCAGCATCAGCCGTTCTTGGTCTACTGCCCCTTGTGACAACTTATTCTCTTCCAGCTGAAGTAACCTCAATTGCGTTGGCTATTTTTCTTCTGGCAACAGCTTCTGCAGGTGTCAAAACAGCTTCCATGTTTCCCCAGGCCTTCACAGCCGTAGCAGCCGCAGTTCTTCTCTTCATCGTCCTCGGACTTTTTCTCTCACCTCTGTCAGAGACACAGCCATCCATAAACATGGAACTCAGCACCGAAACTCTGCTAATCATCCCAGCAGCGTTCGCAGCCCTTTCCCCAACCCTAAACGGAAACGGAGGCAGGTTCGGCGACGCTATCATGTCTTCGGCGGCCGCTGGACTCGCATTCTATAGCACCGTTTTCCACACAGGTTTGGCTAATCTTCTAATACCTTTAACCGGTCTCCCCACAGTGGATGCTTCCGCGGCCCTGATTCGAAGGGTTTTGCAGTTAACCGCTCTTGTGGCAGCTGTCGGAGTTGTCGGCGAAGCTGTCAAAACAGCCCACGGTGTACAGGTGTTGAGGGGAAAAGCTCCACACCAGCTGCTTCCCATGTTATCCATCGTCCTCGCCCTCGCGGCCGCACCCTCGACAGCCCCTCTACCCTCCTTAGTCACAGGACTCGGAGCAGTAAACATCATAACAATCTCAACACTGCTCACAGACGGCGGTTGGAGGAGAAAATTATACTCCGGACTTTTACTCGTCCTCGGCCTCAACTTCGCCGCGGCAGCTGTTCTTCAAATGGTCAGGATATCCACCGACCCTCTCGCGATGCTGGCTTTTCTTCCCGCAGCTGCAGTGGTTGCTTCGGCTGTTCATGGGTTGTGGATGTTCGCTAAAAGTGTGAGGGTTTAGCTGCTTTGTAGGCTTGAGATGTCGAGGTTGAGCAATTTTGTTAGAAGGGCGGCGCGGACGTATACGCCGTTCTCAGCCTGCTGGAAATACTTGGCCTGAGGCAGAGCATCCACCTCGGCTGGGAGTTCATCGACACGCGGCAGGGGATGCATTATTAACGGAATTTTCTTCAGCTTCTTCAATAGGTCGACGGTGACTACGTAGCTTCCCCTCAGCTGCTGATACAGGTTCTCGTCGCCGAGCCGCTCTTTCTGAAGCCTCGTCACATAAAGCACGTCAACCTCATCCCTTATCTCCTCGAGCCTGCTATGCTGATGAACAGTGTGATGTGAAACTTCCTTTAGAACCTCTTCGCGGATTTGCAGCTGAGGCGGAGCGACGTAGTGGAAGGTTATGTCTCGATATTTTGCGAGAAGGTAGGAGAGGCTGCTGGGTGTTCTACCATATCTCAGGTCACCCATAATAGCTATCCTAAGTCCATCGACTCTGCCCAACTGCTCCCAAATAGTGTAGACGTCAAGGAGCGCTTGTGTAGGATGCTCGTTCCAGCCATCGCCTGCGTTGATGACGTTGCATCTGACGATTTTCGATGCTTTCTCAGCGGCCCCGACTTCACGGCTTCTGAGAACAATCACATCGGGGGCGTATCCGTCGAGCATCCGCATAGTGTCCTCGAAGGTCTCGCCCTTAGCCCTGCTTGTCACTTCCTCGGGTCCGAAGTCAACAACCTCTCCTCCAAGCCTCTTCATGGCGTAGACAAAGCTCAGCCGCGTCCTCGTGCTCGGCTCCAGAAACACGGTCATCAAAATCCTGTCAACAGCAAGCTTCACAACCTTCTGCTCCGATAACCTCTTCTTCAAAGCCTTGGCAGTCGAGAACAATTCAGCAAGTGTATCGAGGTCAAACTGCTTAGCCGAGATGACGTGCTTCAACAACCGGAGCAAAGGATTTTGTTATTTAACTTTGTGGCTCTAAGGTGATCTGGATTTACTCTTATATATCGAGATGGCGCTCGTAGTGCTGATGTCTCAGCAGAAGAGTGAGGCAGGGCCGCTGGGCCGTGTGTTTGACGAGTTTGTAAAATGGCTTGTGGAGAGGCTTGAGAGAACACCGATTGTCACCTTCAGGTTCCAAATACCCCGTGTAACAGTTAGCCCCTTCGGATACCTCGGCACCTTGACTGGAATAGTTTTCCTACTCCTCGGAGTAACTGGGGCGCTTCTCATGTTATACTACCGGCCCGACGTAACACAAGCCTACAACAGTGTAAAACAGATTCAGGAGGAGATAGCCTTCGGCTTCTTCATCCGAAACATCCACTACCACGCCTCAAACGCGATGGTCTTCCTCGCCATCGCCCACCTCTTCTACCAATACTTCAGCGGAAGGTTCAAGGTCAAGAACGAGGTGATTTGGGTGACCGGTGTAATCCTTGGAACAGTGACCGTAATCGAGGCTTTCACGGGATACGACCTCATACTCAACCAGAGAGCGATGCTCGCGGTCAACATCGCCGTCGGTCTCACAAACTCCGCTCCCTTCCTTGGGGAACAGCTGGCGCCTCTTCTCCTCGGCGGCGGCCTCTACGACCTCATTATCAGGTTCTACGCTCTACATGTCTTCATCCTCCCCATGGTTATGCTGCTTCTAGCCCTCGTCCATTTCCCACGTAACCTCGTATTCGACCCGCCGGTCGTCGCAGGTGTCATAGGCGCGATTTTGATAGCGGGTGGGCTTTATCCAGTCGACCTCGGGATAAAGTATGACCCGACACGTGGCATAGTGGAGGTGCCTGAA
Source organism: Candidatus Caldarchaeum subterraneum (assembly GCA_937934305.1). GTDB lineage: Archaea > Thermoproteota > Nitrososphaeria_A > Caldarchaeales > Caldarchaeaceae > Caldarchaeum > Caldarchaeum subterraneum_E. The sequence goes on along the minus strand of CALHAG010000005.1, from coordinate 17,540 downwards.
TGGTATCTCACCGGCATCTACGCGTTTCTGAGGACGGGGCTCGAGAGGTTTACGGCAGGGGCTTTCCTCCCCTTACTGTTCATCCTCTTTTTCCTCTTAGTGCCTTTCGTCGACCGCTCCAAGAAGCTTAGCTGGAAAGAGAGGCCCTTCTTCACGGCCGCGGGAATATCTTCCATAGTCCTCATAATTGTGACAACCGTCTGGGGCTTCTACACCACGCCACGGGTCGACGCCTTCACAGCCGTATACATCGAGCCACTGATCTTCTATCCGCTGCTAGCCTTCCTCGTCGCCGCATCCTTCATCATAAGCTACAAATTCATCGCGCCACCCCCATCAGCGCGTCCACAGAAACCCCCTGTAAGAACAAGGCCCATAACCTTCCAGCTCCCCTACCCGTGGGCTGTCCGGATAATCATGGGCGTTCTCGCAGCCATAGGCATACTCTCTCTCGTCGCCTTCCAAAACTATCTTGACGGTCTCAAAAACCTCGCTCTCTTCAACCTCGGCGTCATAGTAATGCTTTTCGGCGCAATCGCGCATGTTTACAGGCATGCGATGCAAGCTGTCAAATAACTCAGCCAGGTGTATCAAAAACCTCTTTATAATGTCGCATAACATGTCTTTGTTAGTTTGGAGCCGCTGGTAGACGGGTTCGGTAGGGTGGCGAGGAAGCTCCGTCTCTCGGTCACGGATAGATGCAACTTTCGATGCGATTTCTGCATGCCGCTCCACCCCATCTGGATACCTCACAAAGAGATACTTACTTATGAGGAGATGGCGCGTGTTGTCAGAATCCTCGTAAGCATGAATGTTACCAAGGTTCGGCTGAGCGGGGGCGAGCCTCTGATGAGACGTGACTTGGAGAAAGGCGTGAAGCTCATCAGCAGCATACCGGGCGTCGAGACAGTCTCGATGACAACCAACGGCTACTTTCTGGCGGAAAAGGCGGCGCAGCTCAAAGAAGCAGGACTCCAAAGCGTCACAGTAAGCCTCCACAGCCTCAAGCCCGAACGTTTCGAAGAAATAGTTGGACGGAAGGATGTTTTCTCGAAGGTGTTGGACGGGCTTAGAGAGGCGAAGAAGATTGGACTACACCCTGTCAAGATAAACTGCGTCGTGACCCGTGGCTGCAACGACGACGAGATACTCGACTTCGTGGAGCTCAGCCGCCAGTCAGGATTCTCCATCAGGTTCATAGAATACATGCCGTTCGACGGTAGACATCTCTGGGATGTTTCACGGCTTGTTCCCGGCTCCGAGATAATTGAGAAGATACGTGAGAAGTATAGGTTGGTTGAGCTGCCGCGTGAACCCGGAAGCACTGCAGTGGTTTACGAATACGCCGACGGAGCTGATGGAAACGTCGCCGTCATCACGAGCATGACCAAGCCTTTCTGCGGTGACTGCGACCGGATAAGGCTCACAGCCGATGGAAAAATCGTGCCCTGTCTCTTCAGCAGAGACGAGTATGATGTGAAGAAGCTTCTGCGCGGCGGGGCCTCGGACGAGGAGATAGCTCTCTTTATCAGGGAAAGTTTTAGGAAAAAGTTCGCCGGCGTCGAGACACTTATCAAAGCTAAGGGGTTTGTGCCTCATGTGAGGCCGATGCACACTATCGGCGGATAGGCTCAACCTTATTAAACACCGGCTTGCAGCTGTTTTTCGGAGACCGGGATGGGTAACGGAGAATTCGCTGCGAGACATCTCAAGAAGGTTAGGAACAGGTTTAGGTGGGCGAAGCGAGATTACCGCATAAGAATGCTCAACCTCAAGGAGAAGACAGACCCTCTCGAGGGGGCGCCTATGGCCCGTGGCATCGTGATACAGAAGGTGGGTATCGAGTCTCGTCAGCCCAACTCAGCTGTCCGAAAATGTGTCCGCGTCCAGCTCATCAAAAACAGCAAAGTCATAACCGCGTTCCTCCCAGGCGACGGAGCCCTAAACGTCGTAGACGAACACGACGAAGTAATCGTCGAGGGCATCGGCGGCTCAATGGGCAAATCCATGGGAGACCTCCCCGGCGTGAGATACAAGGTCACCGTCGTGAATGGAGCCCCTCTCGACCTACTTGTAACCGGGGAGGTCAAGAAACCCAAGCGATAGGATTATTAACAATATTGTAAATGCCTATCACACAAAAGTACATACCTGTACAGACACTGTTATCTACACGAGTTTATGCATATCATCCGTGATCGAGCAGTCTCGACGCGATTTCATAAAGGGTGTTGCCGGCTGCCTTTTGCTATCAGCGCCGGTGTTCACCGTGTCAGCGACTGGTGAGCAAGGAAAACGGTATGCGATGTTGATGGATGTTGAGAAGTGTTACGGCTGCATGGCTTGTGTGGTGGCGTGCTCGGCTGAGAATAATGTGCCCCTCGACTTCTTTAGGACATGGATTGAGCATTTGGAGAAGCCTGACGGCACCCGGATATTTATCCCCAAGCAGTGCAACCACTGCGACGACCCTCCATGCGTCCCACCGTGTCCAACCAAAGCGACCTTCATCACACAAGACGGCCTCGTGCTCGTCAACGACAACCTCTGCATCGGATGCGGAGCGTGCGTCAAGGCATGTCCATATGGAGCACGTTTCATCAATCCTGTCAAAGGTGTGGCCGACAAATGCACGTTTTGCAGCCACAGGCTGGCCGAGGGGTTGTTGCCCGCATGCGTAGAGGCGTGTCCAACAGGGGCCCGTGTCTTCGGACCCCTTACAGAGGATAACGAGCTGACGAGAATAATCAACAGTAGGCCGACTCAGGTCCTCAAGCCCGAGACAGGGGCAAAGCCCATGATTTTCTATCTTGATTTACCGAGCGAGGTGAACAGGTAGCCATGGTGCTGGAATACTATTTCCCTAATGAGGCTGCTGAGCCTCTTCTCTGGCATCCCGTGCTCTTCACCTACACACTGCTCATATCGGGAGCCGACCTACTCATCCTAACATCCCTCGCATACCTATCCGGTTCGCTGAGAAAAGCCATTCCGCTGATGACGATGATGGGCATAGGGTTCTTCGCCGTCGTATTGCTGGGGCCTCTGGCGGACCTCAGGTCCCCACAGAGAGCGTGGCTTATTTTCGGCAACCCGCACATAGCTGCAACCGCCCAGAACCCCGGTATTTCGTTGATAGCCATCCAAGGGATAGCATGGGTCGCTGCACTAATCCTTGCCCTGGTCTTCGCCGTCTCAACATTCTCCTACTACTCGTATCAAGCCTCAATCAGTGCGAAAGGTCTCAGAGCCGCTTTTTACAGAGTTTTCTCAATTGGTGTGACTACTAAAGAGAGGTACGCCGTTGCTGAGAAGGTTGCTAAGGTGGTTGCCGTAGCCATGCTGGTACCACTTGTGATGTGGGGCATATACCCTGCCTCCATGCTTCTTGCGCAGACATGGAACCCCGTCTGGAGAAACTGGAGCCTTCTCCCCGTCGTATACTTCGCCGACACATTCGTGGTTGCTACAGCCCTATTCCTTCTCTTCTACTTTTTCTGGCGGGGAAGAAAGCTAGAGAGAGACGTCGTCGTGCCCGTGCTGAAGATACACGCGGCCGGCTCTATCTCGGTGGCTGCTCTTACAGGACTGCAGTTAGCTGTCTGGGGATTCTGGTCTCCATCGTTCGCGGAGATGACGGCGCCGCTCCACACGCTGATGTACATAGTGATAATAGTGATGCTTCTAAGCTTTCTTCTCTCGCTGGCTTCCATACGCTATCCGTTGACAAGCTTGGCTGTGTCGGTAGTCGCTCTTGCGGGTACGTTTGCCAACAAGTGGAACATCCTGATAAACGCCCAGCTCATCTCGAAAACCGGTCTCGCTTTCTTCGAAGCCGAGCTGCATGGACTCTGGTGGCTTGAGACGCTGGCCCCTGTGGCAGCCGGCGTCGCCCTATTCCTATTTCTCTCGATACTGTTTCCTCTGGAGGTGAGGGAAGTTGGTGAGTAGGAGAACAGCGGTAAAGGGCGTGTTGGCGGCGGCGTCGACGGGTGTCTTCTTAGCGGGTTACTGGGGAACAGTAGAAAAAACCATTAGGCCAACGACCCAGCTCTACAGCCCTGACCGGCTTCGCGGAGCAGGCGTGAGATACGTCTACTCCAGCTGCCTAGGATGCAACGTCAGATGCGGCATCAGGGTCAGAGTAGCGACGGTCGATGGAGTGGAGGTGGTGGAGAGGATAGAGGGCAACCCCTACCACCCATACAACCGGGCCATCTCGCCAGACCATCAGCTCAACCGCTTCAGCGAGCTCACCTACCAAACACCTGTAACAGACTCTCTGACTGTGACGGGAACTCTCTGCGCAAGAGGCCAAGACGGTATACACTATGTCTACGACCCGTACAGGATAACGAGGCCATTGAAACGAGCTGGGCCGAGGGGCAGCGGAAAATGGAAGGAGATCTCATGGGAGCAGCTTGTCAAGGAAGTGGTCGACGGAGGAGTTATCGAAGAGACGGGTGAGAGGCTGCCAGGGATTCGGCAGATATTTGTCTACGGCCTTCTCCGGGACGCAGGGTTCGATAACCCATCCGATATACTATCTTCTCTTAAGAAAGATGTGGACGAGCTCGTGGCAAAGGCTGCCGACAAAAAAGTAACAAAGGAAGAGTTTGAGGCGCTTCTCACAAGCTTCAAGGAGAAATGGAGCAAGATTTTGGGTGAGAAGGGGCTTAGGCTGGAGGATGTGCTGATCGACCCCGAAAACCCCGACCTCGGAACAAAAGCCAACATGCTTGTATACATGAGAGGCCGTGGACAGGACAACGCCGACACCTTCACAAACAGGTTCATCAAAGCTTTTGGTAGCGTTAACTGGATGAGACACACATCAGCGTGTCAGCTCGCATTCTACACCGGAAACTACCTATGGTCAGGTTACTATGACATCAACCCCGACTTCATGGGTTCGAAAGTTATTTTCATGGCAGGCGCAGCCATGGGCAGGATTCACCCAGGTGCGACAGGGCAGGGAGCCCTCATCGAGAAAGCCGCGGAAAACGGATTAAAGATATACTACATCAACCCCCTGGCCCCTAGAACAGCGGCCCGGAAAAACATCGTCTGGGTGCCTGTTAAACCTGGAACGGACGCCGCATGGGCCCTTGCGGTAGCTCAGCTCCTGATAAAGAACGGGTGGATAAACATGGCGTTCCTCGAGGCTCCGTCTAAGAAAGCCGCCGAGAAGCTCGGCTACCCCTACCACAGCAACGCCACATGGCTCGTGGTCATGGAGGAGAACCACAGCCTTTACGGCTCACATCTTACAGACACGATGCTCGGCATCGGCGGCGACAACAAACCACTTGTCAAAGCCGGTGAAGAGATTATCCCATATGACTCTGTTGACAGGGCCGACCTCGAGTTCACTGGAAAGGTCAAACTCGCCTCAGGCGAGGAGGTAACGGTCAAAACAGTATTCACCGTGTTCAAGGAGACAGTCTTCAGCAAAACAGTTGAGGAATGGTCGCGCATATGCGGGATACCTGTTCAGACTATACAGGAGATGGCGAGGGATTTTGGGGAGGCTGCCCCACGGGCGGCTACCTACATCCACAGGGGGGTTGCCCAGCATCCAAACGGAGAATACACCGTCTGGGCCATTAGGAGCCTCGACATCCTAGTGGGAAACTTCCACAGGATGGGTGGGCTGCTGGCACGGCCATCCCTCACTTCATACAACAGCTATCTCTACAACTTGTCGGCAAGCGGTTTCGGCGAGCCGATAAGCTGGGGGCCGCCAATCGATAGACACAGAGCCGAGTACGAAAAAACCATAATGTATTACAGAAAGGTGAAGTCGGATGAGAACCCGTATCCGGCTAAGAGGCCGTGGTATCCGTTCAGCCCCGAGGAGAGCTACACAGAGCTCTTCGCAGGAATAGACCTTGCATACCCCTACCCAATCATGGCTCTCATACTCTACTTCGCCAACCCAGTGCTCTCGGCGAACAAAGGACTGAAGTTCGCGGAAGTGCTACGCGACACCAAGAAGCTGCCTCTCTTCATCGGCATAACAACCACCATCAACGAGACCTATCTCTACGCCGACTACCTTGTCCCAGACACAACATACCTCGAGACAGGTACAAACGGTGTCCAGTTTCTCTACAGCGGAGGCATGGGCAGGTACATAGCCGAGGCATGGAGGTCGCCGGCAATCATGCCTCTTACACAGAGGATAAACGATTCACCCGACGGCAAACCGCGTTACGCATCTATGTGGGAGTTCTTCATCGACGTTGGCAAAGCACTAAAAGCACCCGGGTTCGGGGAAAAAGGCATCCCAGGGGTCAAGGATAAAAAATATGACGGAAAATGGTTCCCGCTTCACAGCTTCTGGGACTACATTCTACGAGTCTTCGCAAACGGCGGAACAAGCGCCAAAGACAGAGGAATCCTCCCCAAGGAGATTCCCGTCGAAGATGTTAGGTTCGTCGAGCAAAACTATCCAATAGCCAAGTTCAAGGACATTCTCCCAGAGGACGAGTGGCAGGCAGCGGCCTATTGCCTGGCCAGAGGCGGTGTCTTCACAAGATACGAGGACTCTTTCAACGAAAAAGGCTTCTCGAAGAGAAGCGTGCCCGGTACAGGTGTTCTGTTGCTGTGGAATGAGAAGCTGGCGAAAACACGTAACAGCATCACGGGAAAGAAGTTTTGGGGAGGCCCTGCATACGTGGAGCCGGCCACCTACGCCCCGGTCGGAGGATTAAAGTCGCTAAGCTTCGCCGGAACACCTCTTGAAGAGCTTTACCCACAGTCGCAGTATCCGCTGAAACTCGTCTTCGAATCAGGCCCGCTTTACACGAAGCATCGAAGCGGCAACTACTACTGGATTAAATCGATTCTTCCCGAGAACTTTGTTCTGGTCAACAGGGCGGACGTGGCTATGCTTGGAGTGAAGACAGGCGATGTTGTATTGGTTGAGAGCCCGGAGGGAAGTATTGAAGCCCCGGTGGTTGTCACCGCCTCAATTGCTAAGGGTGTGGTCGCAGTGCCTTATGGAATGGGAAGATGGGCTGAAACCTTGGTCGTTAAACCCAGTTACTTCACTCTCAAAAACGGCGGGGAAATTGCTGCAACCCTTCCCGATAAAGTGGAGATACCGGAGACAGCCGTCAACCCCGTAAAACACCTACCACCTATCGCTAAAAAGATACTTTTCACTCACAGGCCCGCTGAATACTTTGAGAAAGGTCTCGCGGTGGACGAGTGGCGGTTCAACGGTGTCTCACCCAACCCGGTTGAGTTAGGCGACCCGTCCCTCGACAACTGGCCCATGTTATCGTGGCTCGGCTCTGGACAATCATACTACAGCAACCCTGTCAAAGTCGTGAAAACAGGCCGCGTCCGAGGAATCCAGCCACATCGCGTGGTCTGGTGAAAGACATGGACGACGCCTTCCAACGAGCCAACCTCTATGTCTCCATATACGTTATGCTCCGATGCATTTCCAGCGGCGAAGAGGTTCCCGTAGAGGTTGCAGAGTTTTTGGAGGCCGTTGGGGTGGAGGTCCCCCGGTCAGACGAAGAGCTGGCTAAATACATTGGAACACTCTCGGCCTCAGCGGTTAGAACCGACCTATCGCCAGCGTCTAGAAACCAGCTGCGACAACATGTTATGGCTTTCATGACACAGGCTGGTTACGAGGTCCCTGAGACGGCAGACAGTCTGTTGACCATGGCCGCTTTCGCGGCACGTCTCGCAATAGATGCCTACGTGAAGCAGTTGACAGACGAGAGAGAAGCCGATAGACTCTGGCGTCTCCTAACCAGATTCCTGAACACACATCTCCTCCCAACACTGCGCCTCGCCAAACCACCCAACCAAACAGCAGCCAAAACACTAACAACCCTAGCAAACATAATCAAAGAGGATGTGCAAGATCTTGCGAAAAAATTTCAGGTTACAATATTTCGCTTACACTAAACACCTTAATCATTCTTCTCGCTTTATCCCTCAACTCAGCGTCCTCCGTAACCAGGGATAATCCATTAACCTTAGCCAAAGCGATGTATGACGCATCATAGGCTGTAATCCCCAGTTTACCCGCTGTCTCAAGGATTTCGCGTTCATGAGAATGTGGGCCCAGCACGTTGACAACATCCATAATACCTCTCAGAACCTCTATGATTTTACGCGCCTCATCAGCGCTTATGCTGCCTATCAAGAATGTCTCTTTCCACAATGCGTTGGCAACTTCGTAGACAGTTAACCACTGTATATGGTTTTGGTTGAGTGGTTTTAGATTCCTAAGTTTTAACAAAGATACTAGGGAGGATGCGTCGAAAAGAAGATTTCCCATTGTTTTCACCTGGATCTCCTGTCCTCCCGGATCAGCCGGGCTACTCTGTCTATGTCGAGTTTATCGAGGGCCGTGCCGAGGTTTTCGAGTTTTTTCTCAAGCTCCTCAAGCTGTCTTCTCCTCACCTCCTGTTCCAAAGCATTTCTGAGAACCTCGGATACCTTGACACCGAGGCGTTCCGCCTCCTCCTTCAGTTTCTTCTTGACTTTTGTGGAAACTGTTACGTACTCGGCCAATTGGGTCTACCTATTAGTAGTAAAAAGGTGTTGGTAAAAAGGTTTACATAGAAATTCTCATGGTTGCCGGAATGTCCTATAACGTGGAGCGGATTAGAAAGAACCGCCGCATCTTTTTCCCTTTTTTTACATCGTGAAATCGCTGTCCTCATTTTCGGAAAGTTCATCTGTTGTTTTGTTTCTTATTATGTAAGCGAATGTTATAATTTCGGCAATTGCTTGTATTGGTTGATGGGATATGGCTGGGAAAGTGGTTGACCCTGTTTGCGGCATGGAGGTAGACCCTGCAACCGCCAGGTACAAGTCTGAGCATGGCGGGAGGGTTTTCTACTTCTGCGCCGAGGGATGCAAGAGAGAGTTTGAGAAAGACCCCCACAAGTACATGAAGGAGGCGCACAGCCACTAGAGATGCGTCCTCCTATCCACCTTTTTTGTTGTTGCGGGTGATGGTGTTTGGCTGAGCGTCGCAGGGTTGTTCTCCAGATTGGTGGCATGCACTGCGCCTCTTGTGCACAGAGTGTAGAGAGCATGCTCAAAAGCCTCGACGGTGTGCATAGCGTGAGCGTTAACTTTGCTGCCTCGCGTGCTTCTGTTGAGTATGACCCGACGCGTGTGAGCTTGGCCGATATGGAGAGGGCGATCAACGATATTGGGTATAGGGTTCTCAAGGACCAGATAGTGCTGAGTGTGCGCGGTATGCACTGTGCTTCATGTGTTCAAACCGTTGAGAACGCTTTGAAGGAGGTCGAGGGTGTTGTAGATGTCTCAGTTAACCTTATGACTGCAAGGGCTGTTGTAAATGCGTTACCTGGCACAAGCAAGCAGGCTCTCATCAAAGCTGTTAAGAGCGTTGGCTACGATGCGGGGGAGGAGGTTTCAGCGGAGACGGCGGCGGAGAGGGAGAAGCAGGAGAGGCGGCGCGAGATACGGGGCCAGATGATTAACCTCGCAATAGCGGCGCCAATAGCGGCGATGGCAGTTTTGGGAGAGTTCAGCAAGCACCTCGTCCCATACATACCTTTTCCCGAGTTTCTCGGGAGCCAGTTGTTCCTCTTCATACTTACGTCGATAGCTGTCTTTGGTCCGGCGAGACAGTTCTTCATAAGGTCAGCCCGCAGCCTCATGCATGGCGCAGCTGACATGAACCTTCTCTACGCCGTCGGAATAGGCTCCGCATACATATTCAGCTCTGTTCACGCCTTCTACCCGCTCGCACCAGGTCTCCCAACATGGTTCAAGGAAGTCGCCCTCCTTGTAGCGTTCATAGTGCTGGGCAGGTTGATGGAGACAGTTGCGAGAGGGAGGACATCAGAGGCCGTTAGAAGGTTGATGGAGCTTAAGCCCTTGACGGCTCGGGTTATAAGGGACGGCGAGGAGAAAGAGATACCTGCGGACGAGGTTCAGATAGGGGATACAGTCCTCGTGAGACCTGGGGAGAAAATCCCTGTAGATGGTGTGGTGATAGAGGGCTACTCCTCTGTCGACCAGTCCATGATCACCGGCGAAAGCATCCCAGTTGAGAAGAAGGTTGGGGATGAGGTTATAGGTGCTACTGTGAATAAGACGGGGTTCCTGAAGGTTAGGGCTACGAAGGTTGGGAAAGACACGGCACTGGCCCAGATAGTTAGGCTGGTGGAGGAGGCGCAGCAGACAAAGCTCCCTATACAGAGGCTGGCCGACTGGGTTGCAGGCCACTTCATAACAGCCTCACTCATAATCTCGATGCTTGCCTTCGCCTTCTGGTTCTTCGCAGGCTACCAGCTCTACTTTGTTCCACGCGGCGGTGAGATGTGGGCCGGGTTCTGGAGAATCGTGGCCCCAGACACGACAGCGGGAATATTCGCACTCATCATAGCAACATCAATACTCGTCATAGCATGTCCATGCGCCGTAGGCATCGCCACACCAGCGGCTGTAATGGTGGGTACAGGGAAAGCGGCGGAGAACGGCATACTCATACGCGATGGAGCCGCCTTGGAGATATGCCACAAGCTTGACGTGATAATTTTTGATAAGACTGGGACGCTTACAAGGGGTAAGCCCTCGGTCACAGACTTGGTTTTGCAGAAGCCTGTTATCAAGATGTTTGCCAACCCGCGTCCAATCGAGGATGAGCGGGACCTGCTGCTGATAGCGGCTATAGCGGAGACACGTTCAGAGCACCCGCTGGCACAGGCAATAGTGGAGCATGCGAAGATGCTTGGTCTCGAGATACCGGAGCCGGAGGACTTTGAGGCAATCCCGGGACATGGTGTCCGAGCAACCTATGGTGGAAAAACGATACTGGTGGGTAATAGGAAGCTGATGGAGAGGTATGGTGTGGATTTTGCTGAGCTTGAGGAGAGTATACGGGTGCTGGAGGATGAGGGTAAAACGGTGATGATAGTTGCCTACGACGGTGCCCCGCTTGGGCTCGTGGCCGTTGCTGATACGTTGAAGGAGAACTCGGCTGAGGCTGTGAAAGCTCTCCGGGACATGGGTGTGGAGGTCGCCATGCTCACGGGAGACAACGAGCGGACCGCGCGTGCGATAGCGAGGCAGCTGGGGATAACACGTGTCTTGGCGGAGGTGCTTCCCGGCGAAAAGGCGGAGGAGGTGAAGAAGCTTCAGCAGGAGGGTAAAAGAGTAGGCTTCGTTGGAGACGGCATAAACGACGCACCGGCGCTTACTCAGGCAGATGTTGGAATAGCGTTGGGAAGCGGCACGGACATAGCGATGGAGGCGGGCAAAATCGTCCTCGTCAAAGACGACCTCCTCGACGTCGTTAACGCAATACACTTGAGCAGGAAGACGATGCAGAAGATTAAGCAGAACCTTCTCTGGGCGTTTGGATACAACGCCGCGGCTATCCCAATAGCTGCCGGCGCTCTCTACCCAGCGACAGGATTTATAGTGAGCCCTGAACTGGCCGCATTATTGATGGCTCTGAGCAGTGTCTCAGTCACACTCAACAGCCTGACGCTCACGAGGGTTAAGCCCAAGATAGGGTGAGGAAAAGAGATGTCGAAGACGTATCGCACTCTATTGATGCTCGGCTCATGTCTAGCATCGGCGACGGCTACAACAGCCCTGTTCATAGCCGCGGCCACACTCATCGGCACATACACTTTTCTGGACATCGCGATAGGCTCGGTATGGTTTTTCACAATCTCATTCATCGTTTCCATGCCCCTCCTACTGCCGCGTCTAAAGCGCAAGCTGGGCGGATAGACAAACTATATACGCGATGGCCGTGGATAAGTGGATGCCTTGGAGCTGGACCAGATAGACTACCGAATCCTCGCCATACTTCAGGAGGATGGCAGAATACCCCTCAGCAAGCTTGCGCGTAAAGCCAGGGTAAGCGTCCCCACAGCGAGGCAGAGGCTCAACAGACTCGTTAAAGAGGGTGTGATACAGCGTTTCACGATATTGCTGGACCCGAAACGTGTAACGGGCTATGACATCTTCATAGGGTTAAGCGTCAAACCATCGGACATAGCTGCTGTTGTTGAGAAGCTGAAGAACGTGGACGAGGTTCTTGGCGTCTACCGCACAGTGGGGGAACATGACCTACTCGTGAGACTCTCAGTCCAAAGCTACGCCGAGCTGGACGACTTCATCGCCAACAAGCTCTCAACCCTCAACGGCATACAGGGAATAAAAACAAACATCGTCGTAAACGTGGTCAAAGACGAGCCCGGTCCACGGCTCAAACCCGGAACAGGCATAAGAATATTCTGTATAATATGCGGCAAAGAGATAGAGGGGCGTCCAATAAAGAGGACAATAGAAGAACGCGAATACTACCTATGCTGCAACTCATGCGCAGAACTCTTCGACCAAAAAGCCTCGCTGGGATACACTCCATAGGATTATATCAGCAAATTCCATTTATATCATGTAGCGGGGGGTGGACTTGAACCACCGATCTCCGGGTTATGAGCCCGGCGGGTTAACCTGGCTACCCTACCCCGCTATGGGCGGGTTACACCGGCTTGCTGTGGAGGCGTGGGTTTGCTGGGCCGGTATACCCGAGGGTAAAAAACCAAAAGCTACATTTAAGCCTATGGCGGGCTTTGGCCGGTTATATGAGCCTCTCTTCAAAGCTCGCAAGTTCATCGAAAATTTTCTTATGTTCACTTATTTCTTTATGAGCAAACCGCCGCAATACCTCTTCACTTAACGAAACAATTCTGACTTTCTCCATTTTTACAGCGTTTGCTAAGCGCAGCGCTATGGCTTCCAAATTATGGGCAAATCTTTGTTGGGTTAGGTGGTTTGGCGTGGTCTGCGGAGTTTACCGAGGCCTGCGGGCTCGAGGTTGAAGACGATGGTTTTCAGGACCATCATTTCCTCGATGCTGTAGCCGATTCCTTCCCGTCCTATGCCCGAGTCTTTGACGCCGCCGAAGGGGAAGAACCCGACGCCGTGTCGTGGAAAATCGTTTATCGTTACTTCGCCGACGGTCAAGGCCTTGGCTACTTTCCACATTCTGTAGAAGTTGTTGGTGAAGACTGCTGCGTCTAAGCCATAGCGGGAGCGAGAGGCGATGGAGAGGGCTTCGGCCTCGCTTTTGACGGTCATTATTGGCACGACGGGCCCGAAGGTCTCCTCCCAAACTATGGGCGCTTGCTCGGGTACGTTTGTCAAAACTGTTGGCTGATGGTAAGCGTTGTCCACTTCTCCACCGTAGGCGAGTGTGGCACCTTTTTCAATGGACTGTTTCACCAGCGTGTTCACTCTTTTCGCCGCCGAGGAGCTGACAAGTGGGCCCAGCCGTGTGGACATGTCGCGCGGGTCACCCATCCTCCATGCCTCAACATTCTGCAACACCTTTTCGACAAATTCGTCTGCCACCTGTTCCTGTACAAGAACAATGCTCACCGCGTCGCATCTCTGTCCCGCGTTGCGGAGGGCGCCGTCCACACATTTCCTCGCGGCTAAATCGATGTCGGCGTCGTCCAATACAATTGCGTAGCCTTTTCCGCCCAGCTCGAGATGCAGCCTTTTGTTGACAGCGTTTCGCGCAATCTCCTTCCCCACTTCGGTGCTTCCCGTGAAGCTTATCATACCAACGTCGGGGTGACTCGCCAGAGCCGCACCAACCTCGCCAGAGCCTGTGACAACGTTCAACACACCGTCGGGAAGTCCGGCAAGCTGCAGCACACGAGCAAAGAGAAGCAAGGATATTGGTGTCGCGCTTGCGGGCTTGGCTACAACCGAGTTCGCGCCCAATACTGCGGGAATAATCTTGGCTGCTGGGATGAAGAGTGGGTAGTTGAAGGGGCCGATTGCGCCGACTACGCCGATGGGCTCACGGAGAACAACCGCTATCTTTCCCACGGTGTCGGGTGACCAGTCGCCGGGAATGTATTCGCCGCTTATCTTCCGAGCATCCTCCATTGAGAGCTCAAGCCGTTCCACGACCGCGTTTACTTCGCCAGGCGAGTCAGCCAAGGGTCTTCCCATTTCATGGGTGATGACTGAGGCGATTTCCTCTGCATGGTTTTTTAATATCTGTGCGGCTTCCTCCATTATCTCGACGCGGTCGATTGCCGCGAGCGAGCGTATTTTGTGCTGGTTTTCCTTCGCTGCTTTAACAGCCTCCGCAACCTCGGCTGCTCCGCACCTCTGAACTCTGGCAACAACCGTGCCGTCTATCGGTGTGACGACGTTGAAAGATGGCTTATCTTTGGAAACATGCCACGAGCCGCCTACAAAGCTGCCGAAGACAGGTACGCCATCCTCATCCTGTGTGAAGAGGTCTGAGAAAATTCTGCTAAGCGAGATGCCCATGTTTTTTATAATGTGTTTCTGATGTATATAATTATCCTTTGACCACGCCTATTGGGACGAGTCTCGCGACCTTTGTCCCTATCCCGACCTGGTGGCTGACCTCTACCACTTCGTCGACTGATTTGTATGCGGCGTCAACTTCCTCCACGACGGTTTCCATGCTGTCGCCTTTGACGTAGATGCCTCGGCTCTCGAGCTCACGGAGGACCTGGTCTCCGCGGTATCGTCTCTTTGCTCCGCTTCTGCTCATCTCTCTTCCCGCGCCGTGGGCTGTGCTTCCGAAGCTGAGTGTCATGGCTTTCTCGTTGCCTAGGAGAACCCAGCTCGCTGTGCCCATGGAGCCTGGGATGAGAACTGGCTGACCTATTTCGCGGTAGACCTGCGGGATGAGCGGATGTCCTGCTGGGAAGCTGCGTGTCGCGCCCTTGCGGTGGACGAAGACGTCTATATCGCTTCCGTCTACCTTGTGTTTCTCGAGTTTAACGATGTTGTGGCAGACATCGTAGACAATCTGCATCCCCATGTCGTCGGCCGAACGTTTGAAGACCTGTTCAAAGCTCTGCCTAACCCAGTGGCTTATTGCTTGTCTGTTGGCGAAGGCGAAGTTGACCGCGCATCCGAAGGCTTTGAGATACTGTGTTGCCTCGGGGCTGCTGGCTGGTGTGCAGGCCAGTTCCCTGTCAGGCAGTCTTAGGTTATACTTGGCGACAGCTCTCTCCATGATTCTGAGAAAGTCGCTGCATATCTGATGGCCGTATCCCCTGCTTCCACAGTGTATCAACACCGTTATCTGGCCCTCCTGTGTTATGCCCATGGCTTTGGCTGCTCGTGGGTCGTAGATTTTGTCGACGCGCTGTATCTCGAGGAAGTGGTTGCCGCTTCCAAGCGTTCCTATCTGCGATTCTCCGCGTGCCTTGGCTTCTCTCGAGACTATGGAGGGGTCTGGGTCGGGGATGTTTCCCGTTTTGTAGCTGGGGTAGCGGCCCTCCTCCTCCATCTTCCTGAAGTCATCGGCCCAGCCTAGACCATATTTCTCGATGACGTAGCGAGCGCCCTCCAAAGCCACCCTATCCAAGTCAGAGTGGGTGACGACGAAATCTCTACGCCGCGAACCAAGACCAGCGGGAACATTTCTGAAAACTGTGTTAACCAGCTCCACTATCCTAGGCCGCACCTCGCCTATGGTGAGGTCTGTTACCATCAGTCGGACACCGCAGTTGGATACTACGAATCCGTTGGCGATGAAGTTATGGCTTTCATGGTCTACTGTGAAGTCATATACCTCCTCCTCTGCCTCTATCTCCTCTATCTTCTCAATCCTATCCCATATTATGTCGCCATGCATGTGTTCATTCACCCATTTTTCAAATTCTGGAAGGCTTCTTGGGACTCGGGGGCCTGTTTTTCTACCTTCGTAGAGTGAACGTTCTATGAACCTCCCATTTATATGTTCTGATTTCAACGCTTCAATTATCTCCTGTTTTTGTGCTCCGTTGCTATGTAGAATTACTGCTAGTTCCTGAGCCTTTCTACGTTCCTCTACAATTTTCTGCTTCAAACTTATCCATACAACTGCAGCCAACGCTAGCCGTCTCCTAGCTGGGTTATACTCGTATCCTACTCTGCTCCATAGAGTCTTGAGGTTCTCAGGTTTCTCAGATATTAGTAGCCGCAACCTTATTGAATCTCCTTCTATAACAGTGTTTATGCCGGTTGTCTCTACGCCAATCTCCTGTAACAACATGCCTATCTCGTTTAGGAATTTTCTTCCATTCTCTTCAAGCTCAATCGTCTTGGTTAGAGTTAGCTGCGGAATGGTGAAGTTGTACCCATTTATTGTCTGGGGTTTGTTAAGCTCGGCGCCGAAGAGACCTGCTAGGTAGAGTCGTTTCATCCATTTGGGTAGGTTGAAGAGCCAGTTTGGAACTAGGTATTCAGTGTCTTTTTTCTTCCCCTTTGGAGCGCCTAGGTATTGGAGGAGTGCTGTAAAGCTCCTTGCGTTGACTCTGACAGAGTTTTCCTGACCTTCGGTTGTTTTCCCTCCAATGATTGTTTTTCTTCTCCTAGTGTATATCTTTGATGGTCTGTAGCCTATCTTCTCTATGTCTCGCCGTATGTATTCAAGGCCCTCTATACTTCCGTAGAATACTGTTGACTTCCCGTCGAAGGCACCGTCTCCCGTAAAGTAACCCAATAGACGGATTAGGTAGGGTAGTTTCGGGTTTCTAGAAGTCAACGGAAGTAGGCCACGTTTCCTGAGTTCGGCTGCAACTGTATTAGGTAATGTTTTTCCGTCTAATATCGTAATTTCTGCAGGTGTTTCGTAGGGTAGGCCTTCGAATGGATGTAGAGCTACATAATCACCTACCTTAAGCCTATGCGCCTCCAGCATTCCCTTCTTGGTTAATATTGGATGGTCAGCCGTAGCTTTTAGTGTGAATCCAGACTCTGTCGTTATCTTAAGAAGTCTCTTTTCCTCCTTCTTAAATATCAAGTCGATCCCAGCATCTGTTGCTTTAGCGTCGTGTATGGCGACAATTCTCTCTAGCCCTTCAAACTTTTCTATTGGTTTTGTATAGCCCAGCTCTGTGAGGATGGGGGTCCCACCAGGGAGGCAGTTTATGTCATATCCTACTCCGCCGGGTGAGATGACGCCCTCGGTAGCATCCATGGCTGCGACGCCGCCTATTGGGAAACCATATCCTTCATGCGCGTCTGGGAGAACTGTCATCTGCTTCACTATGCCGGGGAGTGTGGAGACGTTCACGGCTTGTTCTAGTGTTCTGTCGGTTTTCATTTTTTCGAGAAGTTTCTCAGAGGCGTAGACGATGACGGGGACGCGCATGTCTTTTCGGTATGTTTGGGGGATGCGCCATGTGTTGTTGCCTATTTTCTCGAGAGTAGGTGCCATAGAAACCACCTGTATTCATGTATTCGATTAGTTGGATTTAAACGCTCTTTAGCAGTGCCTCGAGAGAGATGTTTTCGCTGCTGAGGTAGGATGCGATGATGTCGGGGTTCGGGTCCTTGAGAGCGTGTCCGGTCGCGACGCAGACAACTGTCTCGGAGCCGTCGAGTTCACCGCTTTCAACAAGCTTCTTGACACCTGCGAGCGAGGCTGCTGAAGCTGGCTCGACACCTATTCCCACTGCTGACGCGAGGACACGCTGAGCCTCGAGTATCAGCTGGTCGCTTACTTTCTCCGCGAGGCCCTCCGA